>SUWI01000002.1 GCA_015061565.1 Lentisphaerota bacterium | reverse complement strand
AGAAGCCCGGCAATGCCGGGCGTTCCTATAAAACCTATGACACCTATTAAACCCATTCATAACTGTTCGCCGGATCAAGTCTCATGCTGCGACAGCGTATCCATGTCACCCATACTGACCGATTACATAAGATTGCCGGATTTTCGGTTTTTTTCGGAAAAAAGGTTGAAAAATCGGAAAAACGGTGTATCTTATATGACTTGTTAATGCATCGGGCTCCTGTTTCGCTTGACACCCGGTGCAGGAAAAATCAACTTTACGAGAAAGGATGAGGAATGAAACAAGTTCAAGCCAAACACAAAATCTGCCGCCGGATTGGTTACTGCATCTGGAACAATCCGAAATGCCCAAGCGTGAAACGGCCCTATGCCGCCGGTCTTCAGGGCAAGAACGCCAAGAAGAAAAAACTCTCCACCTACGGCGAAATGATGCAGGAAAAGCAGAAGCTGAAAGCCCATTACGCTCTCACCGAAACCCAGCTGCGCAATACTTTCCTGAAAGCCAAAGGCATCGAAGGCAGAACAGACGAAACTTTGATGCGTCTGATCGAAATGCGTCTTCAGTCCGCTGTCTATCACGGCGGTTTCGCTCCCACGATTTTCGCCGCCAAACAGATGGTCGTCCATCGTCATGTCAAAGTCGACGGCAAGATCGTCGACCGTCCTTCCTATCTGCTGAAGCCCGGTCAGGTGATCACGATCGATCCGGCGAAGTCTCCGGCTCTGGCCGAAGCTGCCAAGGCTGTGAACTCCACCATTCCCCCTTATTTCGAATCCGACAAGGAAAATCTGAAACTGACCCTGACTCGCGAGCCGATGCTGGAAGAGATTCCGGTTCAGGTCGCAGCCCTGCGCGTGGTTGAGTACTACGCCCGCTGATAAGTTCTTTTTCAGCTTATCCCAAGACGCATCGTTCCCGGTGCGTCTTTTTTTTTCTGCCCGGTGCCGGTGGGGAAGAATATTCATTCCCTGTGCCGGGACTTTGGTCCGGTCGGTCGTTTGACAGGAATCCGGTCGAAATTGACCAGCGAGGCGGGAACGATGGTCTCGCACAAATGCGGGTTGTCCGGATGTTCCGCATTGTAGAGCAGTTCCGAGACAGCACACGATGCGAGCTGGTCGGGATGCTGGTCCACGCTCGGAAAATGATAGAGCCCATCCTGCATGGGAGAACTGGCAAATCCGGTGATGGTCACTTTGTCGGGTTTTTTATGTTCCATGGCAGCAGCATGAAGCCGCCAGGCCGGCATATTGGAATCTGTGACCAGGATCGTGGTTTCCGGATAAGCGGCCAGCAGTTTTATCCAGAACATTTTCGCTTCAACAAGACTTGTCACGCGGTCATTGAAAATCCGGTTTTCGGGATTGGGGATCCGGTTTTTCACCATGGAATCCAGAAATCCGTGCTGACGGCGCTGACGGTTGTACTCGATAAAATTGTAATTGGATAAAACCGCGATCTCCCGATGCCCTTTCCGGCAGATATCATCGATCACCGCGAATGCGGTCTCGTAGTCGTTGATGCAGACCGAGCATCGCGGGATGCTGTCATCGGGGACCGGCTGATCCACATACACGACCGGCAGCGGGAAATTTTCCGGCACCATCCCGATGCCGCAGCAGATCAGTCCGAGATACCGGTTCCGGGCGATCATTTCCAGACATTGATTGATCGAATAGCTGCCCTGATAGAATGCGTTCACCGCATAACCGCGTTCCATGGCGTTTTTCTGGATCTCAAACTGGAGCAGGTCGTAATACGGATTCTGATACGGTCCCAGGTAGGCGATGGAGCCCAGCGGGAAAGGCGCGGTATTGAGCACCCGCGTGCCGGAGCCTTTGCTGCCGCGCTGCAGATAGCCTTCGCGCACCAGCTGTTCGGTAATCTTGTTGATGGTGATCCGCGATACCGAAAAACGTTTGACGAGCTTCGGTTCCGAGGTAAAAAGAGCCCCCTGGGCATACTCTCCCCGCTGGAGTTCATTCCGCAATATCTGCAATATTTCTTCCGTCTTGCTCATCTCATCCTCCTTCCACAATAGTAGTATTATAGCACAAAAAAGCTGTATTACAAGAAATATTCGAAATTTTTATAAAAAACAATTGATTTTTTCGGATTTTAGATATAAAGTATAGCCAGAAATGATAATAAACGGGACTAATCTTGTAATACAACTTAAAAAAGGAGACAGAACATGAACAAGTTTTCATCTTTCATCTCACATCTTTCATCTTCCGGTCGAAAGCGGATCTTCACCTTGATCGAACTCCTGGTGGTCATCGCGATCATCGCCATTCTGGCGGGGATGCTGCTGCCCGCCCTGAACAAGGCAAAGCAGACCGCACAGGGGATCGGCTGTCTGAACAATATGAAACAGATCGGCTCGACCATCGTGCAATACGGAATGGAATACAAGAAATATCCCGCGCATCTCAACAAGGCGCCAAACAACAATTATTATGCGTGGGCGACCTACATGATGTCTCTCTACGGACTTACCGGCAAGGTGATGGCCTGCCCGTCGTTCACCGACAACACGGTCGGCTGCAAGAATTTCACTAAAGAACGGGTCGAGACACTGATCGCCACCCCGCCGTCGGAAAATTATGATAAATATTGCGATTTCGGCATCAATGTGAACCTGAACCGCACGCCCTCGGCATATGTTCCGGATAAAGTCAAACACCCCTCCGAACTGTTTCTGATCGCGGATACTTATATGCCCACCAGCACGAAGCGGGGCTACGCCTACGTGAACCACGTCTACACCACCGACACCAGCAACGGCAATTTCGACGGACGCCACGGCGGCGCGGTCAATCTGGCGTTCGCCGACGGACATTCCGGCTCCATCATGGCGTTCCCCGGCTTCGACCGCCGCAGTTACAATTCCGATATCAATCCCTACAAGAAAGCACCGTTCAAATACACCAGCATCGACACCGATGTTTTCTGGGTCCCCTACGCGCCCTGATTTCAGAGTTAAAATAAGGAAATGTCAATCATGAAAATCAAGACTTTTTTCAGCTTCCTTCTGACCGTGATCGCAGCCGTTGCCGTTCAGGCGGAGGGATCCGCCCCCACGCTCGACCTGAAGTTCGACCGTCCGCAGGAGATCACCTTCGGAAAAACAACCGTTGCCTTCGATGGTAAAATTCAGGACGGCATGATGTTTTTCGGACCGAAATGCTTCGCAATCCCCGCTGCCGGGCTCGCCGGGGAAAAAGGGACGATCCTCGCGAAATTGACCATGGAACCCTTCCAGCCGCAATTCAAAGGCGCGCGGTATCTGGTCACGCTCCGGACCAACGGCCGCCTGTATGTTTCGATTTACACGCTGGGAAACCGCCAGTGTATTTTCGGTTTTGCCGACCAGAAGAAAAATATTTTCGTTTCCAATGGCAAGGAAATCAAGAATGGCACGGTTTTTTATGCCGCGATCACCTGGAACGGCGACCGGGTCCGGTGCTATTTCAACGGCAAACTGCTGCAGGAGCGCAAGCAGGAAGTCCAGGTGAAGAACGTCACCACGCTGAACATCGGTCCGTATTCCGACAGCTGGTACCGCCCCAGACCGTGGGGTGAAGAAAACCGCATCGGTCTGCTGAAAGTCTGGGACCGCGAGCTCGATCCCACCGAGATCCAGCGGGAATGCGGGGTCAAAAGCAAATCCGCGCCCGAACAGTTCCCCGCGGTCCTGCTGATCCCCGAGGCGCAGAAGAAACCGGAGATCGACGGCAAACTGGACGATCCCGCCTGGCAGTGTGCCGGGTCCTTCATCGGGCTCAACGACCTGCGCGGCGATCCGCTCAAAGGCTGGCGGCTGCCGCCCAATACCTTCAGGTACATGTGGGACAGGGACAATCTTTATCTCGGTTTCACCGCGCTGTTCCCGAATACTGAGATCCGCATGGGTCCCGTCAATGCGCCGGGCTCGAAAAGCGAGGTCGCATGGGGCTTCGAATCGTTCGAATTCCGCATCCTTGACGGGGATGCCTTTTACCGTTTCGCCGGCAATGTCTCCGGCGGCGGCAGTGCATCCAAACGGCATGACCCGAAATGGAATGGGACCTGGACTTACAAGACCCGTCTGGTTCACCGGATCGACGACCGGAAACTGTGGGAAGGCGAGATCGCGATCCCGTGGCAATCCATCGGACTGAAAGCACCCCCGCGGACCGGTCTGAAACTGAATTTCAGCCGTTCCTGGCTGCTGCCCGAACTGAGCTGTCTCAGTTCCAGTTCGTGGAACGGCGATTATGTCAAGCCGGAAACCTTCCAGACCGCGCGTTTTCTCAGCGTCCCCGCGATGCAGATCGTGGAGCAGGGCACGCCTGAATTCGGCAATCTGACGCAGAAAGTTTCGTTCTGCGCGCCGGAAAACACGAAAGTCATGTATGAGGTTTCCGGTGTCCGCATGGACGGCAGCATCCCGCCCGGTTTGCTCTTTTCGCGTGAAATCGCGCTGACCGCGGGCAAACCGCAGGAAGAAACATTCGCGATCCCGATCCGGCAGACCATGTATGACGGACTGCTGTTCTCGCTCCGGCAGGGCAGGACGCTGCTGATGCGCCAGGTCCGCCCATTCAAACTGAACGAAGACCTCTTCGCCGCCTCGCCGAAGTTTGAACAAGGCAGAATCCGGGTGAAGCCGCGCATATTCATGATCCGTTCAAAATTTGCCGACGCCGCGCCGTACACTCTGAGGCTGCAGAGCCCGGACAAAAAGACGGTCGCCGAACTCCCGGTCAAGGACGATGCGCCGGTCGATCTTCCGTTCGACCGTAACAATCCTGCCGGCGATTACAAGATCATCCTGAACGGAAAAAACAATGCCGTCCTGCTGTCGGAAAAACAGATCCATTTCCCGGGCTTCGGAGAGTGGGCGTCAATGAAGTTCGACAACCGGATCATTCCGCCGTTCACGCCGATGCAGACCCGCAGGACGGAGGGCGGGTTCGCCGCCTCGATGTGGGGCCGCACCTACACTTGGAAACAGAGCCTCTTCCCCGTTTCCGCAAAGTCCCGCGGGGTCGAGCTGCTGAAAGGCCCGGTCGAACTGATCGCCGACGGCAAGCCGCTCGGAAGCGCGCGTGTCGCGCACGGCAAGTCCGAACCGCACCGGACGGAATTCACCGCATTGCATGACAGCGGGCGCTGTTTTACGGAGAAC
The DNA here is from genome assembly GCA_015061565.1 of Lentisphaerota bacterium. Taxonomy (GTDB): domain Bacteria; phylum Verrucomicrobiota; class Lentisphaeria; order Victivallales; family UBA1829; genus SIG94. The sequence goes on along the minus strand of SUWI01000002.1, from coordinate 57,791 downwards.
CGCGGCTGGATCGAATATGACGGAGTGTCATATTTCCGGCTCGCGCTGACCGCGAAGGAAAACCTGAAAGGTCTCAAACTCCGCATCCGGATACCGGCCTTGCTGGCAAAATATCTCCATGCCAGCTCGAGCTCCTGCTCGTGGGGCGCCAAGCTCACCCGGCGGATCCAGCCGGGCCGGCAGGTCCTGCAGTATTACCCGATGGTTTGGATCGGCATGGAGGACAAGGGACTCTGCTTCTTCACCGAAACCTCCGCGACCTGGAAAAACCGTTCGCGTCAGGTCTATTCGCTGAACCGGAACGAAGACGAGACCGTGTTCGAAGTTTCACTCGCCGAACGGCTGAAAAAGGGTGAAAAACTTGATTTCGAGTTCGGCCTGCTGGCGAGCCCGGTGCGTCCATTCCCGGCGAATTATCCGTGCAACTTCTACACTTGGTCGTATGTCGCCCCGCTGACCCGCCCGGAAAAGATCCAGGACCTGGTGCTCGGCTCGACCGGAGGCGCGCTCGGACGGTGCTTCGCCGACCTGCCCGCGCCCGGAAGTTTCAAGGGAAACCAGACGTTTGCCGACCAGATCGCCGCTGCACGCAAATACGGCGTGAGGTTCATTCCCTACAATCTCGACCGTTATCTTTCGGATGAATATCCCGAGGTCGCCGCGTTCCGCGAGGAATGGCGCATGGTGCCTGAAAACCTGCTCGACTACAACACGGAAAAAGGGAAGGCATTCCTGATCGACTGCTGTCCCGTCAGTTCCGCCAGTGCGTTCTTCGTGTGGAAGTTCAAGAAGATGCTCGAACGGTTCAAAGTCGACGGCATCTACCTTGATTTCGGCACGGTCCCGACCTGCAGCAATGCCGAGCACGGCTGCCGCAGCCGGACTCCGTATCTGGCACAGCGCGAATTCTACCGCCGCCTCTGCCTGGTCCAGCTCGACGCCGGGATCAAAGACCCCGTCATCATGCTCCACAACACCGACACCGTGCAGCTGCCCGCGATGACTTTCGCCACACATCTGTTCAACGGCGAACACATCCGCCAGCAGAGCAGCTCGATCATGCACAACGGCAAGGACATTCTCGATACCTACGATGTTGCCATGTTCGCCAGCGAGCTCGGGTCGATGCCGTTCGGCCTGACCAATTCCGATTACCAGTCGACCGATGTCCTGCTCCCCAAATATGGCGGAGGCAAGGAGGACCCCGAGCTCTACAAATTCCGTATCACCAAAGCGTTCCTGGCCGGCGCCCTGCCTCACAACACGCTCCCGGCAGGCAACCGCTGTCATTACGGCATCTTCGACCGCCTGCTCCGAATCTACCGCAGCTTCGGCGTGCCGCAGGCGCAGTTTTTCGGCTACTGGGAAAACCCCGCCCGCGTCGTCTCCGGCAAGGACATCTATGTGAGCGTTTACAAGCGTAACGGCAAGGCGCTCGCCGTGATCTCGCACATCGGCAAAGGACATGAAAAACAGAACCTCGAAATCGCGTTCGACGCCGCGAAACTGGGCTTGAAGCCGTTCTCGAAAGCCACTGACCGCATGACCGCGCCCGACCCCGATTACGACTGGCTTTTCGAACAGCGGAAGAATTGCCGCGTCCCGTCCATCCGCGCACCGCTGAAACTCGGCGATTTCGGCTCCAAGGTCGATTCCGTCAGCGGCGGCATGCTCAAAATGACGCTCGACTATCATTCCTTCGCGGTCGTCGAACTCGAATGAACCCGCGCAGCTGAATTTGCGGCGGTTCCGCTTGCCTCCAGCAGAAATATCAGCCGGACAAAGTTGGTTTTTTATTTGAAAATGTGACTTCCTGGATTATATTACATTTTCAGATATTGTGTATTCTGCACTTGGAATTGATAATTTCCGGCAAATGGAGTGATTATGCTGAAAAATAAAATAGATCCTTATGCACCCTGCTACTGCGGTAGCGGGAAGAAATACCGCTTCTGCTGCCAGCATAGAATTTTCGAACCGTCGGCAACGGGCCCGTCGATCAGTGAAAGCCAGTATAAAAAAGCAGAAAAATACCATTATCAAGGATATAGGCTGATGGGGGAAAGGAAATTCGAAGAGGCAATTCCGCTTTTCAAAAAATCGATAGAACTCAATCCCGATATTCCCAATCCGGTTAATAATCTGGCATTATGCTGTTTCATGCTTGGAAACCTTGATGAAGCCCTGAAAATCCAACGTGATTTTCTGAAGAAGTCATGTTTTCTTCCGGCATTCGGATTGGCGAACTTGTCATTGTTCCTGTATTTCAATGATGAAGATGCGGCCGCAGCCAATGCTCTGTATATTGCGGCCTCCCAAGATGATATTTCTTTGGAAGCGGCGTTGAAGATTTGCGAAATGTTTGCACGGCTGCACCTGTATCAGGATCTGTTCGAGTTTGCTTTTTCCAATCCCCATGCGGATGCTTCGGAAATGACATTCTGGGCCGGCTGCGCAGCGGCCAATGTCGGAGATACCGGTTTGGCGATTGAATATCTGAGGTGGGTCAACTCTGATGATCCGAAATTTGAATTGGCGGAACGTTATCTGGAACTGCTGGAGAAAGGAGCGCGGCCCGTCAGTTTTCGCGGAGATTGGCCTATGCTGGTTTCATCTGATTTTTATTTGGAGCGTTTGCTCAAAGATGACAAAACTCTTTCCAATCCGGTTCTGAAGCATCGCTGGGTGATCGATTTTGTCGAATCCGTTCTCAATGATCCGAACCACAAAGACAAGAAACCGGCTCTCGACGTGTTGAAAGACAATCTGCATCCGGAAGCCGCGGCATTTCTCAAAAAACTGGTTTCTGGTTCTTTCGGCAGCGATGAACTGCGTCAATATGCCAGTGTGATCCTGCTGGAGCGCGGCGACATCAAATCCGGAGAGGTGATTGAAATGCAGCACAAAGGCCGGAAATCGTCACAGCTGCTGTTCACCATTGAACTCGATCCGGAGCATAAATTTTGTCCTCTTCCGGAGGATTTTGCCGAGGAGTATGAAAAAATCGTTTTTTCATCGCATGAAGAAAATCCAGATTGGGAAAAGATTGCCGGACGTTACCGGGAAATGCTGTTCAAATGTCCGGATTTCTTCCCGGCGGAATACAATCTCGCAGTCGCAATATACAACAGCGGCGTGAAAAGTGACGAACCGGAAAAAATCGTCCGGCGTCTGGTTCAGGAACATCCGGAATATCTTTTCGCCCATGCAATGCTGCTGGATATCCTGGGGTGCCAAGAGCATTATGAGGAAGGCATGCAGCTGATTAAAACACTTAAGATGCCTGAGAAAACCCATCCGGATGCAATGAAGCAATGGTTCCTTTCGCAAGGTCGTTTTTACCTCCGTCAAAGGAAATTTGACGAGACAAAATCTTTCTTGAAAGCACTGGAAAATTTCCCTGACGATCCTGAGATCGACAAATTGAAAAAGACTTATGAAGAATGCCGGACCCTTGAGAAAACGTTTAAGAAATTATCCGATATGTTCCAGAAACGGGGAAAGAAGGGACTGTCCCGCAAAAGACGGAAATGAACTGCATGCCGACATGCTGTGGCAGCGGATATTCTTGAACCGTGACAGATTGGAAACCTGAATAAACATCAAATCGGATAGTCGGGCTATGGAAACAGATAAGACAGCGATGGATGCGGAAAAACTGCTGGAATTCCGAAATCGGAATCTGGGCAGCATGTTCAGTTCGGAATTTGCCGCGGATTATCTGCATATCCTGTGCACCCTGCTGGATTTCCGCCGCAGGCACGAGCTGGAAATCCTGCGGGAGGATCTGTTTCAGACCGCATTGGAAAGTTATCCCCGCTCCGGGGAAAAAGAACTTCCTGATTCCGCCCGGTTCAATCAGGTGATGCAGCAGCTGGAAAACTGGAACATTGTGGTCAAGCGGATCGAGAAAACCAGAATCCGTTCGTATCGGGATGTCCGGCGTGATATGTTCCGTTACCGACTGACGGATGAAACGATCGCTTTCCTGAACTGGCTGGAGGAACGGCATGCCTCGGACCTGCTGCCGAAGGAGGACGATTCGGTCAATCTGCTGGAATTCATCCTGGGTTCCATCAAACAAATCGGGCGGAATCTGCGGGACTCGGAAAGCCGTTATTCGGCAGTGATTTTCGCACTGGGGGATGTGGAGGAAAAAACCGCCCGGCTCAGCCGCAATTTGAATCAAATCACCATCCGGCTGGGGGAATTTCTGCTGAAAAGCTACACGCCGGAAGAGGCGCGGGAGACGGTCAATGGACTGGATGCATATTTCAAGCATTACCTGCAGCAGCTTTTCAAGCTGCGGTCCGGCATCCTGAAGGAACTCGAACAGCTGAACACGGGGACCCGTCCGGAACAGCTGCGCAGATGCGAAGAACTGTTTGAGGCGGAACAGCGGATGCGGCCGCAGTTCATGCGGACCGGCGGATTGAGAACTGAGATCCGGAAATTCCCGGAACATCTCCTGGAATATTACGGACGCGGCGGACAAGTGGACAAACTATGCGCTTCCGTGCATGAAAATGCCATGAAAGTGCTGGGCAAGCTGACGAGTTTTCTGAAAGAGCTGGAACGGCGGAGCAATCGTCTTGAATTCATCAACCTGCGGCTTCTGGAACTGGCGGGGAAACCCGAATCGTTCGAAGCTCCGGATTTTCTGCGGGAACTGCTGACTCCTGCCGCGGCGCCGCTGGATATGAACGACGCCGATGAATTCCAGAAAGCGGAACCGCCCGCTCCGCGTTTCGGCAGCGGCGGAAGGAGAATTCCCCCGCGGACCTTTTCCCGGACTGTAAAGTTATCGGAAGAGCGGGTCGAAACCCATGAAGAGATGCGTTTGCGCCAGCTGTCTGAATTCCTGAAGCTGCGTTACCCTGAAAATGGTCCGCTGGAACAAGGTCAGCTTGAACGCGGCGAACTCGCCGAAGTGGGGATGCTGCTGAAATACGGACTCACCGGCGAAGGCCGGATGCTGATGACTATCGGAAAAAAACTGGAAATCCATCCGGAGGGAAAATCTCTGATCCGGTTTCCGGAAGGGACGCTGGATGGTCCGCAAACTATATTGAAGGAGACCGGTCCGCATGGAAACTGATTACGAAACTCTGCTTGGCAAATACCCGGATCAATTTATCGCGATCAACAATATTCTGCTGGAATCGGCGTGGTTCTACAAAACCGATGATCCGGAACGTTTCTATGAACTTCAGCATTATGAATCTGCGTTCCGGGAGTTCTACCGGAAGAATTTCGGCTGGGAGCTGCGCCTGGATTCCAAATGCGCCCGCCTGGTCAAGAAAAAAATCTTCAATCCCGCGCTCGGTCATGCCGGGATCGTCGAATTCAAGCTGCAGGGACGGAACGAATATATTGCGTTCCTGCTGCTGATTGAATTTTATGAAAAACTGCTGTCGGAACAGTCGCTTTCCGCTTCCGACCGGGAAAATCCGCGTTTTTTATTCGGAGAATACCTGGAATACACGGTAAACCGGATGCGGGCACTGTTTCCGGAACGGACCGATCTGGAAGCCGAGGCGGTCAAGAAAAATATACTCCGTCCGCTGATGCCGAAGCTGCTGACCTATCGTTTTCTGCGTGAACTGCCGCGCGAAGCCGGGGAACGGGTCGAACAGGACAAAGTGATTTACGAAGCCCTGCCGGCCTGTTACCAATACAATGCCGGCGCGTTGGAGAAGAACCTGGAGGAGCTCCGCCATGAGGATTGACCGGGAAATATATTCGGTTTTCGCTGTCCGCTTAGTCAACTTCCATAACATCAACTCGGTCACGATACCGCTGAAAAACGGTGGCCATCTTTTTCTGATGGGAGACAACGGTTCCGGGAAAACGACGATCCTGGACGCCATTCATTATGTGCTGTCGGCCGGCGAGGATGTGGAACTGAATTCAGCAGCCCGATTGGGCGGCAGCAAAGCGAACGGACGCCGCATCAACGGCGCGGTCACGGCATACAATGTGGATACCGGACCGCGATTCCCCGATGGACGGGTGACTTATGCCGCGCTGGAACTTCAGAACGAATCCGGCAATCCGGTCTGTATCGGGATCGGTCTTTCCATTGCCGGAGTGAATGCGCCGCTTCAGCAATGGGGATTCCGCTGTTCCTGTCCCGTTTCCGCTCTGCCGCTGCTGCTCAAAGATGAAAACGGTCAGGAATATCCGCCGGACCGGGAGGAATTCAAAAAAGCGGTTTTGAAAATGAACGGCCGCTATTATACGGGGATGACCTCGTTTTCGCAGGCGCTGGCCAGGGAATTCTTTCCGACCCCGGCACAATATCATGAATACCGGAAATTCCTGAACATGTGCAAGGCCTACCGGGAAATCTCCAGCCGGGCGGGCAATTATCATGAACTTTTCAAAAGCCTCCTGCCTGAACCGGACGCCGAAACCCTGCAGGAACTCCGGAACAGCCTGCGCGCCCTGCGGGAATCCAATTCCGCCCTCAATTCCCTGGAAAAACGCTGCGAATATCTGGGCGAACTCAACCGCATCAAAGTGAGTATTGACAAACTCCGCAGGGAAATCCGTATTCTGGAGATCGGACTCCTGTATTTTGAACGGAACAAGCAGCGGCTCCTGCTCGAAGGCATTCGCGCCAAAGCCGATGAGATGTCCGTTGAAATCGACCGTATGAGGCTCATCCGGAATCAGTCCGAAATCCGGGTTCAATCCATGGAGCGTGCGCTTGCCGACTTGAAAGACCGGGATTCTTCTTCTCTGATCGAAACCGAAAAAAGCCGGGCAAAACTGGCGGATCAATTGGGCGGACAGCTGGAGCAGCTGTGTGAAAAGGACCGGAATTTTTCCAGTCAAAAAGAGCTCCTGGCCGCCGAACTGGAGAAAAACCGTTCGGAACTGAGGGATGTCCTGAGCACCCTTTCCGGAAAACTCTCCGAAGAACTCTCGGATTGGTCCGATCTGCCGCTGAATCCGGCCTTGGCGGCGGTGCAGCAGGCACAAGTCGGCAAGGAACCGGACCGGAACCTGGATTTTCAGCCGTTGAAGTCATTGGAAAATGCCTTCGGCGGATATGGCGAGCGCCTGAAATATCTGCGTCAAACCGCTTCGGAGCATGCCGAAACGGCCCGGAAGGACTTCGAAGCGGCGGAGACGGATTTGAAAAAACTGGAAGCGCTGGAGGAAGCCCTGCCGGAACATCTGCCGCATTACAATGACCTGCTTGCCGATCTGAGCCGGGAAATGCTCCCTGCCGACCCCTTGTACACCAGGCTCCATTGGCGGAAAAACCTTACCCCCGGTATGCGGAGCGCCGTGGAAGAACTCATCGGCGAGGATATTCTGGCAACACTGGTCGCCGAAGAAGAATCCATCAGCAGGATCAAACAGCTTCTACGCGACGATTATCCAGGCGCCAGGTGCGCAGCGCTTTATTCTGAAAAGATCCCTGAACCCTCCGGCAGGATCCGCGAATTCCTCGATCAATTTTTCGATTCCGAACACGATGCTGCCTGGCTTGAAGTCCTGGCCAGAGAACTGGACGGATATACCATCCCCGAATTTGAAAACCTCACGGACCCGGGAAGTGTGACGTGGCATGGGACCTATCGCGTCCTCTGCGGCATTCCGGCCAAACTGATTGGCGAAGAGGAACGCCAGGCAGAACAGAAACGCAGGATCGCCGACGCCAGGGAAGTCCTGGTATCCAAAGAGGAAATCTGCAAACAGGCTGCCGCCCAGTTCGCCGGCGCTGAAAAACGGCTCAAATCGTTCACCCGATTCAATGACCGGATCATCCATCTTTTTGAACAGATCCGGCGGAAAACTGCGGCCGCAGCCGAAAACACGGCCCAATTGGCCGCGGTCAACAAAGCAATCGAGGATAATTCTGCTGCCATGGAAATGCGCCGTCAGGAACTTGAAGACGCCCGCCGGAACCTGAACTATCTCCGTGCCCAGATCAAAGAAAAAAATCTGGAAAATCTCGATGCGGAAATCCGCAAAATCAGCACCGAACTGGAGAATATCAGGAAGATTTTCCTGCATGACCATGATGCTGTGGTCTCGGCGGAGGCGCGTTACGGCGACCTTCAGGAACAGCTGCGGTCCCGGGAAACCGCTTTTGAAGAGATTTCCCGGAAATACCATGGATCCCTGACCCCGGAAAACGGCTGCCGCACCGAGGAAAGTCTGCAAAAATATCTCGCCGAACAGCGAATCGCCGATACCGATGCCTGTTCCAATGCCCGCGCCGTCCTGAAAAAAGAACACGACAAGCTCATTGGATCCGTCACCTCCAAAATCATGAATGCGGAAGGCATCGAATACGGGTTTTCCTATCATGAAGATGGCAACGAACTTTTCAGCCGTGAGCACCGGACCATCGGCGAATTGTATGAACGGCTTCAAACCGCGGTCCAGCAGCAGAAGGAAATTCTCAACGCCGATACCCGCCGCAACTTTGAGCGGATTCTTCTGGAGCAGTTCCGGAATTCCCTGCGGCAGCGCATTTTTGCGCTTGAAAACATGGAAAATCAGATCAACCGCACGCTTTCCGGCCACACCTTCGGACGCAGCACCTACAGTCTGAACGTGACCCCGCTGCCCGAATATGCCGCGCTGGTGCGCGTCATCCGCAGTTTTTCCGATCAGATCCCCGAAAGCAGTGAAGAGCTCAAGGAAATTTTCATGCTCCATGCGAATGAGATCCTGGACACTCCCGCCGGCGTGCTCCCGCCCGTGCTGGACTACCGGAATTATTTTCAGTACAATATGATGCTCCATTCCGCCGGGTCCGCCGACAAGGTCATGGACACCCGCACCAAAAGCGTCGGTTCCGGCGGCGAACAGGCCGTGCCTAATTATCTGCTGGTAATGATGATCGCTCATCTCCTCTTCGATAAAACCGAGGGAACCAGTTCCCGGATCAAAATCAACACGATCCTCTTCGATGAGGCTTTTTACGGCATCGACCCGCTCCGGCAGAATCAGCTGCTGGCTTTCGCCGAAGAACTCGGACTCCAGCTTATGATCGCTTCCCCCAATCAGGACGGCATGAAAGTCGAACTGGCCAGCTCGACCAATATTTTTGTCCGCAAAGACAAAAATTATCAAGTCCACCTGATCTGGTATAACTGGACGCGCGATCCCGAGCTCCTTTCCGATCCTGAAAACCTGAAGCAGGGAGCTGAACTTGAATGACTCCGCAGGAAGAAACATTCCGGGCGGGGCAGCTCAAACTGCTTGCCCAATCGCCGGTCCTGAAGTCTGCCTCTCACTCCCTCCTCAGGTGTCTGCTGCGCAATCCCGAAGCCAAAACCCTGTCACTCCCCCAGGGGCCTCCGGAAACCTTGGCCAATTTCTTCCTCAACTGCGTCATCCGGCGGAACGGCAGGCCGGTGCTGGATCTGACGAAACTCCGGCTGACCCTGGGCGGCGCATTCGATCTGTGGCTGGACATCCTGCGCGAGACCTCTGGATTCACGCCTCCGGAAACCGGTCATCCCGGCGAAGAATTGTATCATCGCCTCCGTTTTGCCGTTCCCGGGATCGACTGGCAGGAATTCCGTCCGGAACTTTCCCGGCGCGATGCTCCCGATTATTCGCTGCTCCTTGATGCGTGGAAAACCGCGCAATATCTGATGGACGCACCCGAACCTGCCGCTCCGGCGGAGATCAGCGCCGGTCTGTTCCGGGATTCAAAACGGCTGAAAAACACTCAGCTCCTTTCCTGGAGCTGCCGCTTGCTCCGCCAATTGACCGGTTCGCAGCTGCCCGATGGTCTGTTGCTGGAACATTATGGCATGACATCCAATCCCACGGCATCCACAGCCGCCGTTTTCGGACCCGTGATTTACCATTCCCGCGGTCAGGACCTGGATTGGATCAAAACTCTTTTCGGGATGAGGCAAAGCGCCATGCTTTCCTGGGACAATCTCAAAGATATTGACCGCTTGGAGTCCGAGTTCCCGGTTCTGACTATTGAAAATGAATCCGTATTCAACCGCACCATGAAGCAGAATCCGGATTTCACCCTCGTTTACACGGCCGGTTTTCCCGGAAAGGCCGTCCGTAAACTGATTGCATGCCTATCCCCGAATACTGTCCTCAGACACTGGGGCGATTCCGATCCGGAAGGCTATGAAATTGCAGCTGTCCTGCACCGGATCCATCCGCTCTCCCTGTATCGATGCACTTCGGAAGATTTGGAAGCGCATAAATCATTTTGTCAACCGCTTCCCGAAAATAAACGGCGCAGAGCGGAAAAATTGCTTGAAAAGCCGGATTTCCCGTTCCGCCGGGAGATCGAATGGCTGCTCCGCAGCGGCCTCTGGCTGGAACAGGAAAATTTTACGTCCGCTCCGCCTGCTTCCGGCTGAAATATTCCAATATCCGAGTTGACAAAACCACTTGATGCTGTTATATTATAAATAGTTTTTTATGATTTTCTGAACTCGAATGCGGAAGAAAGGAAAACGACATGAACAAGAACACAGTCGGCAACTCATATTTCATCTCCTTGTCCTCCATAGCTCGAAGAGTGGAGGAGGATCATATTTCATATTTGAAGGGTAAAATGCCAAGGCATTTTACCCTGATAGAGCTCCTGGTGGTGATTGCGATCATCGCGATCCTGGCGGGAATGCTGCTGCCGGCGCTGAACGCTGCCAAGGTCAAGGCACAGTCCACCTCCTGCATGTCCAACATTAGACAGCTGGGATTGACGAACGGGATGTACCAGTCGGACAACAACGGTTATTTCGTTCCGAATTCTCTGGGTGATGTCACCTGGGCGTATCATTTCTGGTCCACCTACAACATGAAAAACCTGAAGTCATACTCTTGCCCTACCAAGCGGATCTGGGTCGTCGGCGATATGCCGAAGACTTATGTCAACACTTACGGGACCAATCATTTCAAGATCACCGGCAGTTTCTGGATCAGTAAAACGGCTGGTTCTCCGGCGTTTAGCAACTGGAATAATCTGCCTGCCCGGGACCGGGAGATCGGCAAACCGTCGGCGACCATATTCATGCTGGATTCTTATAATTATACGGATCCGACGCTTGGCCATTCCAGCTGCTATCCCTACACCCGCATTTCCGATGTCGTCGCACATGCCTCACATAAGGATGTCTGCAACATCGGCTGGTGCGACGGTTCGGCCCGTCCCATCAAAGCCAGATATCCGTTCGGTTGCTACGACGTGCTCGGCAATCTTTCCGGCCGCATGAATATTGGAGATGGCAATAATTTCTGGGATCGGACCAATGTCAGAAACCGGACTCTCTGATTTCCGTTAAGAACGTTTCATGAAAAAGAAAACCGGATCCGTTTGGGAACAGGCTTCCGCCGTACCGGAACGGTTTCCCCCATCGACGAACAATACCGATAATGACAATATGAAACAGGAGAACAGCATGAACAATGCAAAACTGCTGTCCGGACTGCTGGCCGCCTCGGCCGTGGTCGAACTTTCCGCCGTTCCGACTGCGGAGGAAATCGCAAAAGCCCGCATTTTTACCGTGAACTACACTTTGAGCCAGGAGACGGTCAAGGCCCAGCTCGCCAAAGGCAACCCGGAGGGGACGCTGCAGCCCGCGGGACGCAAAATGCGGTTCGATTTCGATCCCCTTTCCACGACCAATTACGGACTCCAGGTCGGCGCCGGCCGGGCGGGTGTGCGGTATGATGCCGCCGGCAACTTCCCCACGAACGGCGGAACTATCGAAATGACCGTGAAGAACTGCGACTGGGAATACGATGCTCCGAAAGTCCATCTGTTCATGAATACCGTTGCCAAAGACCTGACCATGTATGTTTACAAGCACAGCCGGGACGGCATCGGCGTGTATGTGAAAAACAACCTCACCAAAAAATCCCTGTTCCTCCGCACCATGCCGAAAGACTGGAAGAGCAACAGCATCCATCATCTGGCCTATACCTGGGACGGCACCGGCAATTCCGTGCTCTATCTGGACGGTCGGCAGGTCTCGAAAGGCTTTATCGTGTTCCCGGAAAGTCCGGTGAAATACTTCAATATCGGACCGACCGGCAGAATGGGCGCCAACGGTCTGACCGCCATCGGGCAGGTCCGCATTTACAACCGGGCCCTGACCGACAAGGAGATCATCATCATTGCCGGCGAACTTATCCCCGAACTAAAGAAAAAAGGGATCGTGCTCGCCAAGGAAACCATCATGGCACCCAGTCCCTGGTTCAAAAACCGGGTCAGACTCGGTCTCGAAGCTTTGGACGGCGACTATATCCCGCAGCCGTTCCAGCCGGTTGCCGTGAAGGGCAAGACCCTCTCGGTCTGGGCGCGTGACTATGATTTCAGCGGCAGCGGCATTCTGGACCAGGTCACCGCGAAGGATGAAAAACTCCTGCGCGAAAGCATCAATGTCACCCTCAATGGCAAGCCGCTGTCTTTCAGCGGATATCAAGTGGATAAACAGCAGAAAGGGCGCGTCGAATTTTCCAAAAAGGCCGCCAATGCGGATTTGAAAGGAACGTTCGAATACGACGGCATGGTGCATTTCAGACTGACCCTGCGGCCGGGTGAGAAGGTTAAAGAACTCACGCTGCGGATGCCCATGGCCAAAAATGCCTCCGAGCTCCTGCATTTCGTGGGTGCGACCGACCGGATCGGCGGCGATTACGGACCCTCCAGCCCGCTGGGCAGCAATACTTTCGAACTGAAGAAAACCCCCGGCGTGATCTGGCAGAAACGCTTCGGCACCCATACCTGGCTCGGTTCCACCCGGTCCGGTCTGCAGTATTTCGTCGGCAGCGAACAGTATTTCTATCCCCGCAAACGGACCGATCTGCTGGAGATCGTCCGCAATGCCGACGGCAGCGCCGATCTGCTGGTGAAAATGGTCGTGCAGCCGCTGCCGGACAATGCCCCGAAGGAATTCATGCTCGATTTCGGCTTTATCGCCACTCCGGTCAAACCGCTGCCCGACGGCTGGCGGGCGATGACCATGAGCGCGCAGTATGACGGATTCAAAGGCAAGACCCGCGGTTCCCTGCTGGTTTACTGGCCCGATGAATGGGCGCAGATCAGCCTCGATCCCGAACCGCACCGCGGTCTCAACAAGCCGCGCACCATCGCCAAGGTCAAACGCGACCGTGCCGCCGGACGGAAAGTCGTTCCCTACTGGGACCGCCGCCATCTGCCCATTTCCCAGAAGAACAAGGTCAATCCCGATGCCGAACGCATTTACCTCGACTGGAGCCCCGATCCCCAGCGGTCCCGCGCCGGACGGTTTGACTGGATGCGCTGTGCCGGCACCAGCGCCTGGGCCGATTATCTCGTCTGGTGCATCGACCAGTGGGGCGAGGTTTTCGGCACCATCGACGGCGCGTATATCGACGAACTGATCCTCGATCCGAACAAAAACGCCCGTTCCGGCGGCGGATATACCGACTATGACGGCGAACGCCGGCCGACTTATTCCTGGCTGGCCGACCGCGATCTCTACAAGCGGATGCATTATGTGATCGCCAAGCGCAACGGCAATCTGCCGCCGTGGAGCATCGCGCATTGTTCCGCGACCAGCATGATGGAAATGCTTTCCCATTTTACCGTTTTCCTGACCGGCGAACATCTTTACAGCGGCTATTTCCCGGATGATCCGGTGCTGATCCCGCCCGCCCACGACCGCATGTATTATTACAGCTATTCCCTGCCCATGGAACGCGTCCGCAGCGAGTTCTACCACCGCCAGTGGGGCGCGGTCATCGCCTGGCTGCCCTGCCTGAAAAACCAGCGCGACATCATGGAACTGCCGGTCCCCACCCGCGACCTGATGAGCCGCATCATGCATGCGGACGTCATCTTCTGGCCGCTGTGGTGCAACAAACAGGAAATCTGGAAGATGGAAGAGATCCGCCGCAAATGGGATATCGGCAACAAGGCGGTCGAGTTCATTCCCTACTGGGAAAACACCGCCCTCACCACGGATGCCAAAGACGTCTGCATCAGCTATTATGACAAGAAAGGCGAAAAGCTCGCCATCGTCAGCAATCTGGCACGCACCCCGCAGAAAATCGAGATCAAGCTGCCGGCCGGGACCAAGACCGTGGTCGATGCCGAAACGGAAAAACCGGTCGCCATTTCCCGCGGCACGGTCACTCTCGATATGAAACGCAACGATTTCGGCGTACTGATCGTCAAATAACGAAGGTGAATCATGGCTGCCAAGAAAAACTGGAAAATCATCAACGTTGATGATTTCGTGATCTTCAAAGCTTCCGACGACATTATCGAAGAGGCCAACGCCAGATATGCCGAGGCGAACGAAATCAACCGCAAGTTTATGGAAACGCATGCTCCCGCCGTGCCGGCCATGCCGATCACCGGCACGTTCATCTGCGCCCAGCCGCCGAATTACCGGGGCGTTCCCATGCTCCATGCTTCCGTCGAAGACTGGGCGGAGAAATTCCGTCTGCTGAAAAGTTTCGGCGTGGATACCGTGATCTATCAGGCTGCGGTCTGGAACGAGCTGGAAACGGTTTATTATCCCAGCAAACGTTTCGCCTCCTACCGGCTTTTCGATTCCATCGGCAAGGTTCTGACCGCCGCTGAACAGGTCGGTCTGCAGGTTTTTCTCGGCGCTTACGGTTCGGTTTCCGGCTGGTGCATGGGCAAGGATCCTGCCTATGTCGAACAGGAAAAACAGAATCACTTTGCCGTTCAGGATGAATTGTTCGAGCTTTACGGCGGACAGTTCAAAGGTATTTATTTCGCGCCGGAGACCGCCTACCGCGGCGAGCGAGACCTTTACACGGAAAAGACCCTGAACAGCATCTACCGCGATTTCTGCGGCCGCCTCAAAAAACTGCATCCGGGCTGCGAGATCCTGATGTCGCCGGCCACGAAATATTATCAGGGCAAGCTTGATGAAATGATCGAGTCGTGGGATACGATCCTGGAAGGTGTCCAGCTGGATATCATGGCGCCGCAGGATTCGATCGGCTGCTGCGGCAGCACGCTCGATCACCAGGTGGAAATGTTCAAGGTCTGGCGCCGGATCTGCGATGACAGGAAGATCCGCTTCTGGAGCAATGTGGAACTCTTCGAATGCCGGGATTGTTCTCAAATCAATTCCGCGGTTCCCGCCGATCCGCGCCGGGTGGCGCACCAGATGCGCAATGCCGCCGAAGTCGCGGAAAAACTCATCTCCTGGGAGATGGTGTATTTCACGGATGATTCCGCCGGACCGCGTGCGAAAGTCCTGCGTGATTTCCTCCAGCAGTGTAACGCCCGTCTCCGCTGAAAAAACGTTTTCAGCGCGTCCAGGTTTGGACTGTTTTCGTTCCCGAAGCGAGTTCTTCCGCTTCCAGCTTCCATGGTCCGGCGGGTTCGTTTTCCGCCGGAATGAAAGTGAATGATGCAATGCCGTTCACGGCTGAAGTGAAAAGTTCGGTTTTGCCCCCGTCCGGTTTGGTCAGGACGGCCCGGACCGGCTGGATGCCGTTCAGTTTCTGCTGTTTCGAGTTCAGCACGGTGATTTCAATTTTTACGGGTTCCTTCGGTGTGAAAACGGGGATTTTGCCGATCTTCACGGCGGATACTGCATCCGGATAGATGATCAGCACTTTTCCTTCCACCGGCTTGAAACCGAGCGTGAGTCTGCCGTTTTTCAACTGATGTTTCTTTTGGGCCGGAAACTCGTAAAGCGCGCCTTCCGCGGGGATGGTGATTTCCGCGGTCAGCGGCAGCCCCGCATCGTAAACGGCCCGGTATTTTTTGCCGAAGTAATCCCCGAAAGTCCGTTTGTCATTCATGAGAAACACGTATTTGCAATGATCCGCCTGAAGGGTCCGGATATACAGTTCCGTGGAAGAACTGTCGGCAAAGCCGGAATTCTGCTTGCGGAATTTCCGCAGGGCACGGGCGATCCGCTGCTGTTCGGCATAAACGATATCGGCGGTAAAACCGCCTTTCTTCCGGATCTGGTAAAAGCTGGAATTGGTGATTTTCTCCGTTTCGATCGGGAATGCAACTGCGGACGGGATCAGTTTTACCCACGGAGAATCCGGTTCGGCGAGCACCGTTCCGCCCTTCGCGGCAAATTTCCTGATCTGATCGAAAACATCCTGCGGCAGATGGCTGGTCCGATACAGCAGGATCCGGTCATACCGTGCCAGTTCTCCGTTGCGGACGCCTTCTTCGGTGAGGACTGCGGTCGGGATATGGGCTTTCCAGAACAGGTTGAGAATGGTGTTTGCCGGAGCTTGTCCCCAGCCGCCCCACTGGGACCGGCTGAAGATTTGGGAACCGAAGGACAGCATCAATGCAGTTTTCGACTGTTCCCGGTCCAGATGCTGCATCGGGCTCCACAGCGGACGGACAAAGTTCTGTATGAAACCCTGGATCATTGGCAGGGTCTGCTTTTCCTTGAACTGCGGCTGCGGTCTGGTTTCCGGCAACAGGAAATTCAGGTCGTAAAGTTCGATCATATACGGCTTGGCCGCAAGGCTGAGATGCAGTGCGGTCAGGTAGATATTCGCCGGCTGTACACCGGCCCAGCGGGTTTTGGCCGGACCGATCTGATAACTGTAGAGCCACAGGCTTGGATCGATTTGGAACTGTTCCGGCTGGTTCGCCGTGCGGCAGGCGGAAAGCAGGGTCTCTACTGCCATGAAGGTTTCTCCCGCGTCGGGGTGGCAGTAATACCACGTCCCCGGAACATCCATTCCCGCCATCCGCGAGGACAGCGGGACGTTCCGGTAGGGGTCATGATAAACGATCATTCCCGGACAGGTTTTTCTGATGATATCGGCCAGTTTCGCCCGGATCAGGTTGTCGCCCGCGCCTCTTTCCCAGAACCATTTCATGAACTGGTAATGCCGGTTGTCCGGCGGGAAAACGACCGGCATGGCCTGCTTGACTTTTTTGGGAACCGAGATACGGCGGCCGGCGGTGTTGTCGATCTCGACCGAGGCCGTTTCCGACATCGGCGGTTCGAAGCCGAGTTCTTCCCGTGCCCGGACAATGTCCGCCTGGGAATATCCCTGTTCCAGATAATTTTCGATCTCGGAATCCAGCAGGACCCGGTGGAAGGCCGGATAATCTTTGATCATTGCGGCGATCTTTTCCACTCCGTCGCAGAGATACTTAACCGTCTTTTCATTCCGGGCGTTCAGAATATTGCTGCGGGTGCCGTCTTTCCGGACGATGCACATATCCGATCCGCCCTTGGGGACCGCGGTAAGCAGCGCGATATGCAGACTCAGCGACAGATGGTTTTTCATGGCCTGATCGCAGCAGGAGGCAATAGTCTTTCTGCTGTATTCGATATCATCCCGGGGCGAGATGTTCAGGCTGCCGCCATTGAAGCCGAACTGTTTCATCCGGTCAAGATCGGACCGGGTCCAGTTATAAAAGCGATAAGGTTCTTCGACCGGACGGTTGACCAGCGTGAGCTTCAGTTCGGCGGAGTGTTTGCCGCAGCGGATCCTGACGGTATTTTCCCCGATGATCAGATCACGGCAGTCCAGTTCGAAATGCTGTTTCACCGAGCCCGCCGGGGGAACGGCATCGAAGGTTTGGCTTTTCCGGTTTTTATTGAATTCGATCTCCGCTTTTTCTCCCGGAACCGGATTCGGCGAACGGTTGATGATTTCCGCGGTCAGCCGGATTTTCTCGTCCGGATAGAAAACCGTCCTCAAGCTGTCGGTGTTCAGGAGGATTTCATGCTCGGGCAGGGGGACCGGCTGATTCTGAACACAGTATCCGGAAT
Source organism: Lentisphaerota bacterium (assembly GCA_015061565.1). Lineage (GTDB taxonomy): Bacteria > Verrucomicrobiota > Lentisphaeria > Victivallales > UBA1829 > SIG94. The sequence continues at coordinate 40,053 of SUWI01000002.1, read as the reverse complement.
AACTGATTACCGAAAGTTCCGCGATCTGCGCTTTCCTTTCGTGCAGTCCGAAGGCGATCCCGCCGGTTTGGAACGTGCTGTCCAGCGCATTGAGTATTTCATTGCTGTTGATCCAGAAATGGATCATGCCGTTCCGGCGGCCGATGGAAAGAGTCAGCGGCGCGGTTTTTTTGCCGGAGACCGGGATCTTGACCGTTTCCGACGTTTTCATGGCCAGCAGGGAAACTTTTCCGTTCTGCACTTTGTAAAGATTGGCAAACCGTTTCATGTTGTCCGCGCCGACGACCAGCCGGTAGCAGTTGTCCTGATTCCGGCGGCAGAATTCAAGAATGATCTTTCCCAGCAGGTCGAAGGTGATCACGCGGACGGTATAAACAAAATTGTCCGGCATTTTCCGGTCGCAGACGGCCAGCGCCTGAACATCCGGATCATCGCTGGATTCACCGTAACCGAGCTGATCCATGAACCATTTCCCCCGGACCGGTTCGAGAGGGATCTTTTTCGCGGGTGCACGGAAATTCAGCAGAACGGTGCTGTTTCCGGCGGAGGTGAATTTTTCCGGCCGGATGGTCTCCTTCAGGATTTTGACTCCGGAGACCTTGCCGGGAAAAGCCATTTCCCGGCCGTAATATCTCCCGGTCAGCAGCGGATATTGATTGTCCGGGACCGTGACGTCTTCGCGTTCGGCGATTTTCTCCCCGTTCAGGTAAAGTTCCGCCTTGCCGCCGTCGACGCAGAGGGTGATCCGGCTGGTCCGGAACAGTTCCAGTTCGGCCTTCCCGGAGATACCTTTTCCCTTGCTGCGGCGGAAAACGATGGCAGATTTACCATTGTATTTTCCCCGCGAATAGTCCAGCGACCAGGAATTATCCGCCGAATCATAACCTTTCGTCAGGATCTGGGAACGGTGGACCGCCGGGAATTCCATCATGGGGAACACATCGGCTTGGATGGTGATCCCGTGGGCCGGGGCGAATACTGACCCGGAAACGAACAGGCACAAGAATGCTTTCAGCGTGAGCAGACGCATTTTTCCCTTCCTTGGAATTGGCTTTTCAAATCATTTATAACGGCTGCCCGTCCGGGTCCACCAGTAGAGGTTTTTCGAACAGGCGCGGGTCGGCAGCCTGATCGAGCCGGCATGGCCGTCCGGATGGCCCGTGTTGGATTTGAGGTTGTGTTTCACCATGGTTTCCGGACAGGTTTCCTGATTGGGCAGGTTTCCCCATCCGTAGCTGTAGGGCGCGGTCTGGCTGGAATCGAAATAAACATCTTTTTCATGATCCATCAGCCAGATATGTTCGGACGGTTTTTTGATCGTATTCCGTTTGTTGCGCTCAGCCGAATCGTATTTGAAATCATTGATGTTGGCCCGGTAGCTTAACATGTAGCCGTAATATCCGTCTTTTTTGGTTCGTTTATCGGATGGACAGGTGAAAACACTTTTGTGCGTCCCCGTTTGCGTGAGTTTCAAGTAAGTGTTGACTTTGCCCATCCAGGTTTCCGGTCCGGTTCCTGTTTTCATCCTCGAAAGCGGCATGTATTCATTGTGATCATCGCTGTAATTGTTCAGATAAAGCACCAGCTGTTTGATCTTGCTGGTACAGGAGGTCGAACGAGCCATGTTTTTCGCATGATTGAGCGCGGGCAGCAGCATCCCCGCCAGGATCGCGATGATCGCAATCACTACCAGAAGCTCTATCAGCGTAAAAGTCCGGATGACATTTTCTGGCTGCGGTGAAGATATCGTTGGTTTCATGACGACATTCCTTTCATTGTTTTTAGGTTTGGATATTGTTTCTGGACCGGATGCATTCAAGATATCGCCTCCGTCAGGGTTTTCAGTTGTTCATCGAATTTCATACCAAGGAGCGAGGCAGCCTTTTCCGCAGAACAGCGTCCCGCGGCGATATTCTCCATTTCTTCCCGGCAGTGGAAAATGGCGAAACGATGGTAATTTTCCTCGCGGGAATAGCCGGATTCATAAAGTTTATGATGCTGAAGCCATTCATCCGCCTGCCGTTGACGATATTGGAATTCACGTTTCATGAAATCATAATAATTTTCCCGCCGGATCGGGGCGGTCCGCTTGATCGAGGCGGTCCATTTCTGTACCGGTTCCGAGATCAGAAACCGCATGAAATCCGCAGCTTCCTCTTTTTTTCGGGTAAAGCGTGAAAGCGTGATATCGAGCGACATGATCAGATTGCGGCACCCAGGCTCCGGATAAACGGGCAGCATTTCGACGGGCATCGCCGGTTCCCCGTCGGCAAAAACCGCAGTCATGTTATTCAAAAAGAATAAAATCCGTCCCTTCTGGAATTTCCGGATCAGTTCCTGCAGCGTATGGCTGGCCGGAGTGATGCATGCTCGGGGAGTTTTCAGGAGGCTTTCTATCTGGAATAACTGCTTTTTCAGCTGATCGGTCTCGGAACCGGAAACCGGACAGCCGGCGTAGGCCAGCAGATCGCCTGGATGGCCCGAGGCAAAGCAGCCTTCCGGCAGCCGGGACGCCGCCTCTTCGATCAGTTCTGTCAGCTGACCGTTTTCCAGCCGGCGGCGGATGTCTTCCAGTCCGGTCTGTTCCGCCAGTGCTTTGTTCCAGACTACGACCGCGGTCGAAATATTCAGCGGCAGCTTATAACGGTAATCCGGATTGGTCCGGAAACTTTCCGAACCGGAAAGATATTCCGGACCGGTCATCTGTTCCCGCAGACTTTCCGGCAGCGGCAAGGCCAGTTCCGGCAATGGCTCGGAATAATTATGCGAATAAAGAAACAGATCGATCTGTTTTTCCTGGAGCAGGGAAGTTATATTTTCCGACAGCATGTCGGTGGTCATGGGGACGATTTTGACTTGGATATCAGGATTTTTCCGGGAATATTCCAGAATCACGCGGTTCCAGAACTCCTGCTGCAGCGGAAGCGTTTCGAAGGAAAGAAAGCGGATGGTTTTCTTCGGCAGCTCGCGCCAGACGATCCCCAGCGCCAGCGGATCCGGCAAGGCCGCCGGATTCTCCGCCGCTGCCGGTTTGCGGATGCGCGTTCCCTTGCGGACTTCCCGGATGATCTGATTTTTTTCCAGAAACGGTTTCAGCGCATTGCGGACCGTCACCCGGGAAATATTCAGCACTTTCGCCAGCGTTTCTTCCGGCGGCAGCTGCGTTCCGTCCTCATGCGTTTCGATGAAGCGTGCGATCCGTTTCTCCAGCTGGGCGGTCAGGGTCCGCCCCGAACCGGGATTGATGTTGAAATATTTGTGAATGTCCGCGGTTTTCATAAAGCCCATTGTTCCATTATTTGTTTGATACAATATATCATGGTCTTTTCCAACTGTCAAGAGCGAAAAGAATGTTTTTTGAAAAATAAATGGATAATGGTTGTAATTTGCTGAATATCAATATAAAATTTTACCGGGAACGGTGGATGCATTTCCGGATCATGGCTTTGTTCCAGGTGTTCTTTCGGAGAATGCAATAATACAAATTTATAATACAAATAAACGGCCCCGGACCGAGGCCCGGAACCGTTGAAAAAAGCGGCGGCACGTTCCTGATTTCAGAACCGCTGCAAGTCAGGATTTTTCATTCGAACATGTAACGTTCGAATTTCACGGATTCGGCGGCGTCTTCATCGAGTTGTTCGATGGATGCGCCATTGCTGATGTCGCGCCAGACTTTGATGTCGCTGCCGACCTTTCCGCCCATGCGGACGAACGGTTCCATGACCACCGTGTCCTGATAACCGATGTCATGCAGCGCTTCGGCGATCTCCCGCCACGGCATGCGGCCTTTGCCCGGGACCATGCGGTTGCATTCGCCCGTATGGAAATGGCCGAGCAGACCTTTCGCCTGACGGATCGCGCCGCCCATCGAAGTTTCTTCGATATTCATGTGGAAAGTGTCCAGCATCACTTTGACCGCCGGACAATCGACCTCGCGCACGAACCGGCAGCATTCTTCCGAAGTATTGATCAGATAACCTTCGAACCGGTTCAGGGATTCGAGGCAGTAATCGACTCCGCAGTCCTGCGCGATGCGTCCGATTTTGCGGACGTTGGCAACCGACCGTGCCCAGTCGCCGGGCTTGTCGACCGGTTTGGAAAAATCCACCGGCCAATAGCTGTAAATGCCGCCGCCGATCTTATGGATATCCATGATCTCCAGCCGTTTGAGCAGTTCGGTGAAAAACGCCAGCGCATTCTTCACCACTGCCGGGTCGGCCGAGGCGAGGTTCTGTTCCGCGGAGGGGCCGTGTCCGGCGGTCAGGAAGATGCCGTGGTCTTCCGCCGCTTTCCGCAGTTCCCGCAGTTTTTCCAGCGGATAGGAATTCAGCGGCGTGCAGGCGATCTCAAGACAGTCGAACCCGAGTTTTGCGGCTTTTTCGATGTATGGCAGATAATCCGCCCGCCATTCCTGTTCCCAATACGCATAATAGATCCCGTATTTCATGCTCAGCCTCCAGTTTCAGTTGTGGTTATTCAAAGGAACCAATTCGATTTTGACTCCCGCCTGTTTCAAAAAACGGATCTCTTCGGCGTTTTCCGGCGTTTCTGCGGTAATCAGCAGATCGACCTTGTCCCAGCCGCAGAGCCGACAGATGCCTTTCCTGCCGAATTTCCGGTGGTCGGCGATCACGATCGTCCGGCGGGAAGATTCCATCATCGCGCGCATGATGCCGACCGTATGGTCGTCGGTTTCCAGCAGACCGTTCCGGTCGAGCCCGCGGACACCGGTCACGAAGACTTCCGCACAATAGGAACGGATGATCTCCTGCGCTTTGGTCCCATAAAGGAACCCGGCTTTGATGTCAAGCTGTCCCGCGGTCAGCAGAACTTCCGGACCGTCGCCGCCCGGATACATCCGGCTCAGTTCCGCCGCGATCAGGACCGAATCCAGCAGATAGGTTCCGGCCGTCAGGTATTTCGCGATCCGCCGGGTCGTCGTGCCGCCGTGGATCATATTCAGCCCGTCCGGATCGAATTCCGTTGCGGCCCGGCGGGCGAGCAGGTCCTTTTCCGCCGATTCGGTGATTTCCCGCTCCGGAATCCCGATGACTCCCGTCCGTCCGTCGTCCACGCTCCGGATGCCGCCGTGGAACCGGATCGCAAGATGTTTTTCCGCCATTTCCCGAAACAGACGGCGGACCGTGACCGGACTGACTTTCAGCATTTTTTCCGCCGACTGATGGGTAATCATACCCCGCAGCAGCAGATGCCGCTGAAGCTGTTCCAGATACCGCTTTTTCATCGTTCCTACTCCTGACAGTTCAACAAGGTTTTGCATTGAAACCCACGGCCGGAAAGGATCTCATCGAATACTTGATCCGCACGGGACAGCGGCCGGACCGAAGTGATCATTTCCTTCAGTTTCAGATCTTTTTCCGCATGGTTCAGGACTTCTTTCCAGTCCGGATCGGGAAGCGAATTCCAGGAGCCGGACAGGGAAAGTTCCTTCCGGAGAATCGATGAATAGATCCGCGGTTCCATTTCCAAAGTTCCTGCCGGATTGCCGATCAGGAAAACATGTCCCTGACGCGAGCAGCACGAAACCGCGGCATTCCTCGTCGTGCTCAAACCGCAGGCTTCCACGCAGAGATCGAACTGAGAATCCAGTTTTTCCAAATCTTCGGCATGGACGGAACGGAATCCGAGCGTTTCGGCAAATTCCAGTTTGGCCTGCTGAACATCGGCGACCGCGACCTTGCCGCAGCCCCGTATTTTCAGCCATTGCGCGGCCAGCAGTCCCACCGGTCCGCCGCCGATGACCAGGGCCGATGCGCCCGGCTGAACTGCATGGGAATAAACCGCATGATGCGCCACCGCCGCGGGTTCGCAAAGGGCCGCTTCCTCCAGCGAAACCGGTTCCGGCATCGGGATGATATTCGATTCCGGCACATAAAGAAATTGTGCAAACGCGCCGTTCCGCCGCGATCCGAAATAGTCGTAGTGACTGCAGAGCTGGATCAGCCCCTGCCGGCAGGACTCGCATTTGCCGCACGGCAGCAGCGGAAAGACCGCGGCGCGGGTCCCCGCCGGATATTTCCCGCCGGGCGGCACCGATTCCGTCACGCCGGAGAATTCGTGTCCCATGATCAGCGGATAATGGTATGCTCCGTTTTTGAAACCGCGGCCCAGATCCGAACCGCAGATGCCTGCAAATGCGACCCGGATCTTATACCATCCCCGGATTTCCGGCAGCGGGACTTCCTCGATTTTCAGGATCCCGTTTCCCTTCAATACAGCAGCTTTCATGTCCCTGTTCTCCCGTTCAGAAATTATGCATGCGGATCTGGATGGAATCCGGTTCCGCCTGAATAGCCCGCGCCACGACCGGACATTTGACCAGGAACAGGAACGCGATCGGATTCGGATATTCGTCCATGGTCTCGAAATTTCCCTGTCCTTTTCAATGATCAGATCTGCCTGTCCGAAAACCTGCCGGAATTCTTCGCTGCATTCGGAAAGAATGGTTCCCGGGATCCCAGCAGGTCCGTTCGCGGTCACGGCACGGGCGAATCCCGCCAGACCGCAGTCCGCCAGATCGCTTCCCAGGACATCGTTGAATGCGGCGCGTCCGCGGACTCCCAGCGTGATTTTCTGTCTGTAAGGTTCCAGGAAAACCCGGTCGAACACGGCTTCCCCGCAATTGTCGAGAATATATAAAATGTTTTCCGCGGATTCCATACGGGCATGCAGCCGTTCTGCCGCTTCATGGTCCAGCGGTCTGGTGAATGCGGACCGGACCGCCTGCAGCGCTCTGGCTATGTCCAGATCGGCGAAGATCCCGAAATCCAGAATATTGCCGGCAACGGCCAGCCGCAGACGTGATTCGAAGTCATCCGGATGGTATTCCGGGATCCCGGACAGTTCGGACACCAGTTTTTCAGCCAGGGTATTCGAACGTTTTTTTTCGGACCGGTAGATATCTTCCTTTCCGGTATGCCGTCGGGCGATATCCAGTATTTTCCGGGCGGTAAACGGCGGCGGCATTTCAAAATCATTCTCCGCCAGCAGACGCAGCGAGTCCGAAACGATCTGTTTCCGGACCGCAATATCGTCCGTCGAACGTTTCGCGGCATCCACCGCATTTTTTCCCAGACAGGGCAGACATTCCAGGCAAGTTTTCATTTTCGGATTCCACGTTTTTTTCGGTTTGGCTGCGAATAAGATAATATCCGCAGTGCAAAGATGCAAATCCGTTTTGAACGTTTTGAACGACTTTATGCAAAACGTTCATTATTTTGACCGAAAACGTTCAGAACAATCATTTTTTTCGCTCAAATCCAACCGGGCAGGGGGGATGTCCGGACCGAAACCGCAGCCGGATCCGCAAACGGCTGCGGAGCACCGCGATCCGGGTTCCTTGAAATAATTTGCTGAAGCGGAAAACCTGCTATCCGGCGTTTCCCTGATAAGACTTATAAGTCCTATAGATTACATGACGCGCTCCGCTCACCGCGGGCTGCTGCCGTGCAGAGCTTTTTTCTCTAAATTTTTGTCATGCCCCCTTGACAAATCACTATTTTCGTGTAAAATATAGCAAGTGATTATAAGTGATTATTTGATATTGGACAATTTTTATATGAACAGTCCCTTGAAAAAAGAACAGGTCCTGGCGGAACTGCGGCGGCGTCTGCGGAGCGGCGAGATCGCGCCGGGAAGCAAGCTGAAAAGCGGGATCGAGCTGGCGCGCGAATTCCAGGTGTCGCATATCACGATCCGTTCCGTGCTGCGGGAGCTTTCCCTGACCGGCGAGCTGAACGTAATCCACGGACGCGGCACTTTCGCGCCCGAATCGCGCCGGAACCATCCCGCGCCCCATCTGCTGGTCGTCCGCCATGGCTCCAATATGGAATTTGCCGGATCTTACATCATCCCCGATTTCATCGCCCGCACCAGCGAACTGGGGGGAAAAGTGACCGAGATAGACGCGCAGTTCCTGCGCTGCAGCCCTTCCGAAACGATGGTGACGCATCTGCGCAATGACGGTTACACCGGCGTCTATCTGGACGGGAGCGATTATCGCGGAAATGAACCGGAGCTGAAAATCCTGCACCGGCTCGGACTGCCGGTCATTCTGGGGCATGTCGATCCGAAAGATGTTCAAGTCGCCGGGTTTCCCGGTTTCGGATGTGATATAAGACTGGCGTGGCAGTCGGGACTGGAAACCCTTTGCGAGACCGGCCGGAAACGGATCGCCGTGCTGCTGTGCACCAGCGACGGCAGAACCTCCCGCGGCAGGACTGCCGCCGAACATCTGGAGCTGCTCGATGCCTGCGGTGCGGAGTCCGATCCGGAGCTGGTCCAATTCTGCGACAATGTTTCGTTCCCCGGCAGCGACCGGACCATCAGAGCCGCCGTTGAAAAATTCCTTGCTCTGAAAAACCGGCCGGAGGCGGTCTATTGTTTCTCCGACTTCATCGCTTTGAAGGTGTATCAGGTCCTCGGGGAGAAGAAACTGCGCATACCCGAGGACATTGCAGTCATGGGATTTTGCGGTTATCCGGGAGGCGCATTGCTCCGGCCCGCGCTGGCCACCGTGGATGAAGATTATGCTGCTTACGGCCGGCTCACGGCGGAAAAGCTTTGCGCTCCGGAGCAATGGTTCGGCAAAGACGAACCGCCTCGCTGGCAGGAGATCCCGTTCAAGGTCTGCCGCCGTGCCAGCATCGGAAAAACGGAATCAGATTCAAAATTCAGGCATTTGCCGGAAAGGAAAACTATGAAACAGAGATCAAAAACAACCTTGCTCCGCAGGAGTTCCTTCGAAAACAGTTTTTTCAGCGAAGACAGGAGACAGTCAAAAAAGAAATTCGTGAAAGCAGTGCGGACATTCACCCTCATAGAGCTCCTCGTCGTGGTCGCGATCATAGCCATTCTGGCCGGTCTGCTGCTGCCGGCCTTGAACCAGGCCCGAAACCGCGCCAAAGCGATCCAATGCGTCAGCAACCTTTCCCAGTTCGGCAAAGCCAACGGCATGTATGCAGCCGACAATAACGACTGCGTCACTCCATTCCAGAATACTCCCACCAATGATGCCGGCCGTAAAATATGGTATTATGTCAATCCCTCCCTGGGACTGCTTTCCCCCTATATGGGATACCGGGATAGCTACAATTACGCAGTGCTCAGCGGGTGGGATGTCGACGGCAAGGGCAATCTCCAGGTCGACCGTCTGGTCTGTCCTTCCTTCGTCAAACCCGGGCTGTGGGACACCTTCGCCAACAAACGGGTCGTTTCTTACAGCCATAATGCTTATTTGAATGCCAACTATTACAATTATCCTGCGGCGCAGAAAATGTCCCGGATGATGATGCCGTCCAGGACCATGCTCTTCATAGATTCCGCCGGCGGTTTTCAATGTCATCAGAACGTTGAAACTTATTACGGCAATGAAAGCAACCTGGTCTGGCCCAAGTTCCGTCATTCCAAAAAGACGAATACGCTTTTTGCGGCCGGCAATGTCGGTCAGAATGCCTTTTCCGAAATTCAGTTCCGCAGTTATTCCAACCTTTCCGCCGCCGAAAGACTCAACTGGGCGCCTTTCTGGTGCAAACTGTAAAAGGGACTGGTGTGCGCAGACGGCCGTCTGAAACCCGGAAACCCGTTTCCGCTTCGGATGAACCGGCCGTCGGCACAGCTTTTTTCGGTTTCCGATCAAAATTCTAAAATACAATTGAAAAAGCAGGATGTTCGAATGAAAAAAAAGAACTTTTGCGGAACCGCAGTGAAGATTTTTTCGCTGCTGCTCCTGTCCGTGTCCCTGCCGATTTTCGGCGGCTCCGATCTCGAAATCGTCAAGGGAAACAAAACCGGCTACGTCATTGCGTTTGCCGACAGCCCTTCGCCGAATCTGGCCTACCAGTATCGGGCCGCGGCAGGACTGCTCAAGGATCTGATCCGGATCCGTACCGGAGTGACCGTGCCTTTCGTGCCGGAAAAAAGTTTGAAGCCGGGAGCCAGGGCGATCTATGTCGGACCGGGTTCTGCGGCAAAAGCCCGGAATATCGATAAGAAATCCTGGACCCTCAACGAATACCGGATGAAGGCCGATAACGGGGATATCTTCCTGCTGGGAGATGATGCTGACCAGAATCCGGCCAAAAAGGGGTTCCACGGGCTGCGGACCGGTTCGGTCAAGGCCGTGATCGAATTCGCCAAAAAATTTGCGGAAGCGGATTTCCTTTATCCGGGACGGAACGGCATCTTTGTTCCTCGCAAAGCCGGGCTGACGGTTCCCGCCGATCTGGACATCACCGCGGTTCCGTATACCCTGTTCGGCATCGGCCGCGGCATGGAACAGTATTATTCAACTGCCAACGACCTGCTGACGGCCCCATGGTATAACTGTCACAGCGGTCACTCCCATATTCCGGCGATCCCGCCGGCCAAATACCTGAAAGCGCATCCGGAGTATTTTGCGGTCGTCCGGGGCAAGCGCAATGGCTATCCCGGGATCCCCCAGTATTGTCTTTCCAATCCGGACGTGCAGAAACTGATTTATCAGGAGGTTCTGGATTCCCTCAGCCGCCCCGGGGTGATGGAGACCCAGCTGGGACAGACTGACGGTTTCCACGCCTGCGAATGCCCCGAATGCAAAAAACTCTTCAAGGACGGCGTCGGAGAGGCGATCTGGAAACTTCACCTGGACATGGCGGAGCGTCTGCTCAAGGACCGTCCCGGCAAATCGGTCCGGATCATGGCCTACGGCCCCACCGTCTTCCCGCCCAAATTCACGAAAGCCTTTCCGGAAAACGTTTCGGTCACCCTGGCCGCCGGCCAGCGGCTTTCCGAAGCATATCTGAAACGCTGGAGTGCCTGCAAAGTCCCCCGCGGCTTCGATGTCTATCTCTACAACTGGGGTGAATACCACACGGAAGGACTCACGCCGACCTTTTCCCTGAAACAGGCTCAGGCGCAGACAGCCATGTTCCGGCGTCACGGGATCAATGCCATCTACTTCTGCGGCCTGACCGAACTGCCGGGACTCAACCTGCCGGTAGTGACTTATTATCTCCGGTCTCTGGCGGGCGATCCGACCTCGCCGGAAGCCTTCCTCAAGACGTTCTGCGAAAAAAGTTTCGGCGAAAAAAGCGCGCCTTTCATGGAACAGTTCTACACGCTGCTCTATTCCCGGATCGACTTCTCCGGCGCGGCGAAAGAGGATTACACCCGGCCGGACGCGCAGACCATCGCCCGCAGCGTTTTCGCTCCCAACGTGGCCCTGCTGCACCGCCGTTATCCCGACGAGGTGATCGCAAAACTGGATTCCCTGCTCCGGGATGGCGAAAAGAATGCCTCCGCCGGCAAGGAACTGCTCGAACACGCCCGGCAGGAATTCGACTACCTGAAACTTACTGCCGGAGCCTGCAATGCTTTTTATGCCTACCACCGGAATCCCGGACAGAAAGAGTTCGAACATCTGGCCAACTGCATCATCGGCCGCAAGAAATTTATCGATTCCCTGCCGTCTTATCTGGTCAGGAAGACCCGTTTCCTGCGTCCCAAGGGACTCTTCTTCACGATCGGTCATTTCCCCGTCGAAATGGTTTATCAGAACGGCCGGCTGGCCGCTCCGCTCAAGGCTCCTTTCAACTGGGATGTGGAGTATTTCATGGCAAAGAAGATGCGTCCCTCCGGACGTGTCCTGAAAGCCGGCAATCCGGAATGGCAGGAGATGCTGGATGTTTACTGCGACCGGAACAATGCTTACATCAAAGAACATCCCATATCCGTCCGCTGCCGGGTGGAAGGGGACAACCTGATCACGGAAATGCGTCTGGACAACCTGGAAAAGGGTCTCCGGCGCGGCACCACCTGGATCCGGCTCCAGAAAGATGCGGCCTCTCCGCGTTACCGGCTGTGGTTCAGCACCTTTGGCGGAACTGCGTCCATTGCCCGCCGCGTCAAGCCGAAAAAGGGCGAGGATTACGGCGACACGTATGAGAATGTTCCCGAACTGACGAAGAAATATGCCGTCAAATGCCGGCTGATCGAAAAGGCCGGAGAACCGCCGGTGTCCCAGGTCACCATCCCGCTGGAACTGTTCGGCGGTCCCGCCAAGCCCGGTGAAAAGCGGTATATCGACTTCACACAGCATCTCGCCAAACAGGTTTACACCTGGGAATACAACATTAATCTGCTGAACTGGCACCATCGTTACTCCGGGATCGGCACTTTGCAGTTCTGAAACCGGGAAAGGAAAAAGTTTTCATGAAAAAATTACTGTTTCTGCTCGGCTGCGCTCTGCTGCTGGCCGGCTGCCGGAATGTCCCGGAAACGGCTTCCCCCATCGAATTGAAAAAGGACAGTTCCGTCCGGATCGTCATCCCGGCGGAACATGCGACCCGCGGGATCGAAGGGTTTCTGCGGCAGTGTGCCGGGATCGTCCGGCGCGGACTGAAGGAGACCGTGGGCATCAACGCTTCCATTGAAGTCGAAGGCCGGAAGTCCGGTTTCAGCGGCACCACCATCTACCTTGGGAACACCCAGGCGATCCGCCGGATCGGCATCTTTCCTGCGGAGTTCCAAAACTTCGACGCCGTGATCGCCACCCGGGGCAATGACATCTTCATTGCCGGCTGCGACCGCCATCGGTTTGGAAAAAAGGTTCCGGTGCGGCACTCCAGCACGTGTGTCCTCGGAACCGTTACCGGAACAGTGCGCTTCACGGAAACCTTCCTCAACGGACGTTTCCTGATCCCCGGTCCCAACGGTCTGGATTTCCAGGCCTGCAAATCGGTTTCCGTTCCCGGCGGTCTCACCTGGAAAATCACGCCCCGGCTCATCATGGGAAGCGGACGGTTCTCCGAAGTGTTCTATGATTATTCCAACTCCAGTCCGGGCTACGGCAGGATCCATCTTTACGGCGGACACTCCTATTACAATGCGGTCCCCGCGAAAAAGTATGCGGCCACCCATCCGGAATACTTCACGTCCCGCGACGGCAAGCGTTCCCCGCTGGGCAACCATCTCTGCATCTCCAATCCCGAAGTCCAGGAACTGATCTACAAAGAAATGCTCAGCAAACTTGACGGCGGCGCCGACGCGGTGGAACTCGGTCAGACCGACGGTTTCAACCCCTGCTGCTGCGACCAGTGCAAGGCTTATGGCGGGGTCGGCGATGATTACGGCGAAAAGATCTGGATCCTCCATCGTTCCCTGGCCGAACGGCTGATGAAAGACCGCCCCGGCAAAAAGGTCATCATCATCTGTTATCCCCCCAATTCCACTCCCCCCAAGACCTTCTCGGCGTTTCCCGCCAATACGATGGTCGAACTCTGCAAATATACGGATGAAGTCTTTGCCGACTGGAAGAAGATCGAGGTGCCCGGCGGTTTCCTGACTTACATCTATAACTGGGGCAATTACCACATTACCGGGTTCACGCCCAAACGGCCGCCCTCGTTCCTGGCGAGACAGGCCAGGACCTTCGCTGCCAACGGCGTCAAGGGTATTTACCGCTGCGGTTTTGGCGAACTCTGCGGACTCGAGGGACCCGGTTATTATGTTTACGGCAAGACCCTGGAGGATCCGAAACGGAGCTGTGAATCCCTGCTCAATGAGTATTACACGCGGTCGTTCCATGAAAGCGCCGCTCCGATGCGGACCTTTTTCAATACGCTCCACCATGCTTTGGAACTGTTTCCCTGGATCATGGATAAAGCTTACCTCACCAGTCAGCGGAATGTGCTCAGCGCACTTTATCCGCCCGATGTGATGGAAACCTTGGAAAAGAACCTTGTCCGGGCGGAAAAAATGGCCCGGCAGCCGAAGGTCAAGGCCAGGCTTCTGCTGGTCCGCAAGGAGTTCGATTACCTGAAATCCATCGTGGACGTGATCCGGATGTATCAGGCCTACCGCACGGTTCCCTCCTGGTCGACCTTCGATCTCCTGGCGCAGAAGATCGATGCCCGCAATGCTCTCATCGATTCCATGCTGGACAAGAACGGCCGGGTGCCGCGTCTGAAAGAGTTTCCCGATGTCCGTTTCTTCGACGGCGCCACCAGGGCCCACCTGGCTGACAACGGCCGTTCTTCCACGCTGGGTGCTCCGTTCAACTGGGACACCGGATTGCTGAAAGCGAAAAAGATCCTTCCCGGCACGACGTCCAGGAAAATGACGGTCAGAAAAATCAGCGGAAAGCCGGTTTTCAACGATTTCACCTCGGGCGTCTGGAAAAATCTGAAATGGGAGGAACTCGGCGGGATCCAGCTGGGCCCCATCGTGGAAAAGACCCGTTTCAAAGCCGCTTATGACAATGAGAATTTCTATCTCGCTGTCGTTTCCGATCTTGATCCCAAAAAGAAATTCCTTCCGCTGGGCCAGGACGGCCCCTGCTGGCGTAATGACTGCATCGAAATCCTCATCGATCCCAAAGGGGACCGGCAGAGTTTCTATCACATGATTTACACCCCTGTTGCGGAATCCCGTTTTGACGAGGCATACGGTCTCATCACCGATCCGCTGCATCCGCTCTACCAGAAGACGGATGCCTCATGGAACGGCAATTGGAGTTATCGATGCCGCCGCGAGGGCGGGAAATGGTATTCTCTCTTCACTATGCCTTTTAAGACGCTGAATGTCCCCGCTCCCCGGCCGGGTACCTCCTGGACGCTGAATGTGGGCAGGGAATCCCGGATCATCGGCGGCAGCGGCAATGAAATGCCGGAACTGTCCCTCTGGTCTCCCAATCTGGAGAATGCGGGTTTCCACGATCCGGAAGCTTTCGGCGAAGCGGTCTTCGAATAATCATCCATGAACCAGGGAGTTTTGCGGAAATGTCTGAAAAAACTGCTGAAAAAGGTCGGTCCTGCAATGGAAAGCATATCGGTTTTAAAGTAATGGACAGGCAGTGGATCGAAACGGATGACCGGCTGACTTACCATGGCTGGCCGACTATAGCCAATATGGGGAATGACCGTCTGGCACTGGTATGTTCGGGCGGGCGTGAAGCTCATGTCGACCCCTTCGGCCGGGTTCTCCTTTATGTCAGCCCGGACGGAGGGAAAAGCTGGAGCAAACCGCGAAAACTGAGCAGCGGTCCGCTGGATGACCGTGACGCGGGAATCATCGTCACTCCGGCCGGGACGTGGCTGGTCAACTATTTCACCAGCCTGGCTTTTGCTGCCCATGGGGATCGGAACGGCGCCCAGGCGCACTGGGCCCCGGTTGAAGATTCGATCACCGTCGGCGATATCCGGCGGGAGCATGGTTTCTTCATGCTGCGTTCGACCGACGGAGGAAAAACCTGGAGCGACAAATACCGCATCCCGGTGAACAATGTCCATGGCCCGATCATCCTGCGGGACGGTTCGCTGTTTTACTGCGGGCGGGCGTACAGCTCCAACTGCATGCAGCAGGCGGCTTTTGCCGAGGAAATGGTCTGTCTGCGCTCCGATGACGACGGCCTGACCTGGCAGGAAATTTCCCGCTTCAAAACCGGTGACTTCGGAGAACAGCAGCTGCGGGAATGGCATGAAATACATACGGTGGAAACGGATTCCGGCAAGCTCATCACCCATATCCGTTACCGGAGCTCCACCTGGCAGATCACTTCCACGGACGGCGGGAAAAGCTGGCAGGGTCTGCATCAGATTGCCGAAGGTTATCCTCCGCACCTGCTGAAGCTCCGGGACGGCCGTCTGCTGCTGAGTTACGGTTGCCGGCAGAAGCCTTTCGGCAGCCGTTGCCGGATCAGCAGCGATGAAGGAGAAAGCTGGTCCGAACCTTTGCTGATTTCGGATGACGGCGCCACGGTTGATTTGGGATACACATCTACCGCGGAACTGTCCGACGGTTCCCTGGTGACCGCGTGGTATGAATTCCGTCCGGATAAAGGTGTCGCCCTGCTGCGCTGCGCCTCCTGGCGTCTGGATGCGTAAGCCGTTCGGAGATTTATTCCCGCGCTTTGAACGTGACGCGATCTCCATATTTTCCGTATCAGTTCGCGCTGACCTGCTGGATGTTTGCATTTTCCGTGGCGGCAGTTATATTACCGGAAGAACCAAACCAACGGAGGATCGATCCGAAAATGAAATCTGCACCCCGAATTGGGTTGACGACATTGCTGGAACCATGTGCCGGCGTCGCCGGAGATTGGTATGTGCGTCCCCATAAATATGATCTGGCCATTGTGGAAGCCGGGGGGCTGCCAGTCTCGATCCCGGCTTTTGCCGACGATCGAACGCTCGAACAGTATCTGGACATGCTGGACGGCCTGTTGTTTATCGGCGGCACGGACATTCCGCCGCATTTTTACGGAGGCGAACCGCATCCGAAGATCCGGCCGCTGCCGGAAACGGTGGCAGTGAACCATCTGAAACTGGTCAGGATGGCGTTTCAGCGTCCGCTGCCGCTGGTCGGGATCTGTCTGGGGATGCAGGAAATGAATGTCGGCAACGGAGGGGGCATTCTGGCTGATCTGGGGGAATTGACCCCGTATCATCGGCGCAGCGGCGGCGATCAGTTCCACCGTGCATTGCTGAAACCGGATTCCCACCTGGCGGCGGTTTTCGGCTGTCGGGAACTGCTGCTCAATTCCTGTCACCATCAGGCGGTCGATCCGGCAAAACTTGCGCCGGGAGCCGAGGTGACCGCCCGCTGCGGGGATGTGGTCGAAGCGATCGAATTTCCCGGACCCTTTTTCCGGATCGGACTGCAATGGCATCCGGAACGGATCCCGGATGATGAACACAGGAAGAAATTCTTCGGCGCTTTTGTCAACGCCTGCCGTGGAAACTGAACCGCGCCCTTTATTATTCCCGCGCTTTGAACGTGACGAGGAAGGCGGCTGAACCGGGTCCGGTTTTCGGCAGGGTCAGTTCGCCATTGGCATACTGCACTTCGACCGGTTCGGGATCGTGATCCTGGTCGAAACGTTCTGCAGTGACCGATGCCTTTTCCATGCCGGTGATTTTCACGCTCAGCGTTTCGGCCGCGCCGCGGTAATCGGCGATCAGCAGCTGTCCCTGTTTCCCGTCGGCGGAGAGACCGCCCAGCAGATAAACCGAATCGGCTTGTTTCACGGTTCTGATCCTCTTTTCGTTGTTCTTGAGGAAATCGCCGAACATCACCATGGAATGGAAATTGCGGTTGTATCCGTAGAGGTTGTAGAAACCCCAGTTGCCGCCTTTGGGTCTGGCTCCGTAATAGAATGCCAGGTCGAGCGGAGTATCCTGCCACGCGCAGAGCACGGCGAGATTGAATACGGCGGAATCGATGCCGATGATCCCCGCCGGACCTTCGACGGCCTGTTTGCGCTTTTCCGGAGTCATGTTTTTCTGGATGCCGTCCCAGCTCACGAGATAATGCCATTCGGTGATGGCGGTCCCGCACTGCGGGAATCCTTCTTCCGCCAGCATGGCTTTGGCTTTGGCGGGCTGGGCGGCGAAATCGATGGGATTGCAGCGGTAGCCGTGCCAGGAAATGAAATCCGGCGCGGCTCCGGCCTCGCGGCAGGCGCGGAGCAGGGGACGCAGCAGATCTTCCCGGTAACCGGTCGCGGCGGGACCGCCGATCTTGAGTTCGGGGAATTCCTGTTTCAGACGCTTGAGCACAACCACGAAGAATTTGATGAATTCCTCGTAAGGACCTTTCCAGCAGGTGGGATCGTTTTCCGCCTCGTTCCAGATCTCCCAGTAAGGCATGTCATACTTGAAACCGTTGGCCCAGCCGCGGGTGTAATGGCGGATGATGCCGGCAAGGGCTTCGGCGTATTTGGCATAATCGGTCGGGGGCAGGGAGTTGAAATGTTTCTGTTCGGGCCGGAGTCCGGAATGTTCGATGCTGGTGCCGAGACGATAGAAAACCTTGCTGCCGGCTTCCTGCGTGATGCGGATCATTTCATCGGTCGCATCGAAATAATAGTTGGCAGGATCGGCCGGGTCGAGGTGCATCAGCGGAAAGATGAAATGGGTGTCGACCACGCGCTCCCCTTCGTTCCAGAGGGGCCAGTCATGGGTGCGGGACCAGGTGAAATTCATCTTTTTGTAATCTTCCGTGAAATCCCAGATCCCGCGGTTGGAAAGATTCGGCGCGGTATTGGACGAATGCAGATCACGGTTGAAAGTTCCGGCGGCAGTATCGAAATCCGCCTCGGCGCAAAACACTTTCTTTTCCATTTTTCACCTCAGGTTAAAAAACAAATGGCTGTAATTTTTATTGGAATATACAGCCATTTGCGATGATTGTCAAGACGCAGCCGGACGGATTATTCCAGTTCGGCTTCGACCAGCATGAAATCATGCTTTTTCAGCGGGAAGGAGATCCGGTTTCCGGAAACGGAAAGCGCTTCGCCGGTTTCCAGATTTCTCGCCGATTTCACTTTCCCGCGGCAAGTCAGTTCCGCCGTGATGTCGCCGGTGTAGCTGCCGCAGACGATCAGCAGTTTTTTGCCTCGCCGGTAGGTGCTGGTCAGCAGTTTCGGATCGGCGGATTTCACCGGATTGGCCGGATCCCAGTAGGCGGTATAAACGCAGTCGTCCTGCCAGATCCCGAAATCATACAGGTAATTGTAAGACTTGACGATCAGCTTTTGACTGCTGCCGCGCGGGATGGTGGGCCGGATCTCATGCGGCATCAGACACGCGATCATGGTGCGGGTCGCCCAGACGCGTTTCCCGCTCTCTTTGGCGCCGATCACGATGCCGTCGAGGACCGTGGGATAAAGTCCGCCCTGAAGTCCCTGACAGACCGCGCGGATGTAATCCGGAGTGAACCGTTCCTGGAAATCATGGGAACCGTATTTCCATTCCATGCCCATGGAATTGGTGGCGAAGCCGAGCGTCGGCAGGATATTGGCGTTGGTATGGTGGACCGTGAGCCACGGTTCGATCCCGCGGTCGAGCATCGTCACGATCTGCCGCCGGTGGTATTCGCGGCTGTTCCAGAGGTTCAGACCGGGCCGGATCTCGCCCTGTTCGTCGATGTAGGCATCGCCGGTCGCCCAGGAATAATTGCAGCGGAAGAACGTGTTGTCGTCGTAAATGCCGCGCATCCCCGCTTCGATCATTTTGTCGAGGTAATAGATGGCATAATCGGAGTAGGAGCCGCAGGCACCGGTGGAAGAGCTGGACCATTCCCCGGCCATGGCGGGATATTCGGGCAGTCTGGCGGCGCTGTCGGAATCGCAGGTGTAGTAATAAAGTACCGGATTTTTCTTGCCGTGCAGGGATCTTGCCATGTTGAACGCCGCCCGGGTATGGCCCTGGACGAAATTGCGGCGGCCGGCAGGCGCCATGTTATGGACCCAGGGAGCCTCGCGCGGGGAACTTTTCAGGATCCGGCCGACCCACTCGTCGATGTAGCCATTGTCGATGGCGCCGGTCTTCACGGTCTCCGCCAGCTTGCGGATGTATCCGAAATCCTTGAAGGCGGGATAGCGTCCCGCCCAGGCCGAATAGCAGCCCCAGTAAGGATTGCTGGCCAGTGCGATCGAGTTTTTATTGCCTTTGTAATTGAAACCGTCCGCCCAGCCGCGCCAGCCTTTCGGCATGGGTTTCACCGGGGAGGCCTGCAGGGCAAACGTGATCGTCCGTTGACGCGGATATTTCACCGGCGCATTGATCAGGTTCAGCCGGATGCTGACATCGCCGTTCGGATGCCGGAACAGCTCCACCGCATCGCGCTCCTTGCAGTGGACCCAGTCCTTGTCCCAGTTGGCCGCGTAACAGATCCCGCGGGTATCGGTCCCCAGCCAGAGATACGGGATGAAGTTGGAGATCTTCACCTGCTGCAGACTGCGGCTCTTGTAGATGACGCCTTGGCCCGGCGGAGTGAAACCGGCAGGATTGGCACGGATATGTTCGCCGATCGGATGATAGAGTTCCGCAAATTCCTTTTTGACCGGGATATCGACATAGACCCGGTCGGCGTTGAGCTTCGCGGGGAAGGTCAGATCCAGGATGAGCAGACCGTCCTGCTCCATCCGGCCTCTCACTTTCATTTCTTTGCCGGCGGCGGAATATACCACCGCGGTGGCGGACTTTTTCACCGGACGGACTGCGGTGTTCCCTTCGGCGGTCCGGGTCTCGCCGTCTTTGACCAGATTCACGGTGACCGGTCCGGCGAGGATCTGTTTCTTTTCCGAAACGATCTGTTCTGGCAGACCGCTTTTGCCGATGGTGTAATCGCGCAGGACGGCGGAAATCACGTTGCCCTTGACCTGCAGCGGGGTGAATCCGGGCAGGAGCGCATCGCGTTTGCCGATCTTGTTGTTCTGCCAATCGAAGGACTTGACGACGAATTCCTTGGTCATCAGGGCTTCTTCGGATCCCTCCAGCGAGACGGTCATGATGTAATTGCCGTCGGCGGGTTTTGCCGGCAGTTTGAGCGCTTCATGCAGGATCAGCAGCTGTTTGTCGCCGCTGCCGACCCGTTTCCCCTTGTCAACCGGGATCTTTGCGCTGAAGATCTGTTTTCCCGCTTTGGATGCGGCCTGAAGAATGAGATCTTTTCCTTTCAGCTGTTTGGGATTGCAGGAAAGGTCGAGGACAATGGAATTCAGGGAAGGATACCAGGCCATTTCACCGGAAACCTTGGATTCCCCCTGCGCCATGGCTTTGATCTCGTTCGGCGCGAGGGTGCGGTCGTAAACCGCATAATCGTCGATGGCAAAACTGCCGCCTTTCCCGCCGCCGAAAATGATCGAACCGAGTTTTTCCCCTTTGATCTCGACCGGCAGATCCTGCTCGGACGTCTTGATCCCGTTGCAGTAAAGTTCGATCCGCTTGGGCTGGACGTTGATCGAGATATGAGTCCAGGACTGCGGCACCGGACGGCGGGAGACCATGAGATTGATGTTCTTCTGTTTCGGGAAATTGTGCAGGAAAAGCAGCAGGAAGCCGGGATGGTCCTGCAGTCCGATGTAGCCGCTCGGTCTGAAATCCGTGCTGAAATAACGGACGTAGCCCGTTTTGGTTTTGGCGTCTTTGCGGAGCCAGAAGGAAATGTTGCCTGGAACCGGCAGTTTTCCGTTCCGGATGGAAAGACTGGCGGCCCCTTCCTTAAGATAGACCGCTTTCGAACCTTCCTTGCGTCCCTCTGTCAGCACCGGCAGTTTTTTGGAGGATACTTCGGCATTTTTCGGCGCGGCGATGAAATGCTTCACGCCCTGTTCGAAATCCTGTTCCAGCACGATATGGGATTCCGGGGTGTTCCAGATCCGGGCGGGCAGTTTTGCCAGCTTGAAATCGCGCTGGAACAGCACGTTGCTTCCGTCCGAAATCTTTACAGATAGCGAGGCGGGTGCTGTTGCGGAGAGCATCGCCGGGAGTTTCCCGCGCACGGTCTTGCCGTTGATTTGCGCTTCATAGCCCAACGGTTTGGTGGCTTCGAATTTCAGCGGGACCCGGGAGTCGGGACCGGCATAAAGCTGATGGACCGCCGGTGCGCCTTTCCGGAATTTGTAGGTCGGATAGGAGTTGGAATTCATGAACCCGGCGACCGGCAGGAACGGGACCTGCTGTTTCGGCGCCGACTGGAAATTCACGCAGGAAAGGATCTTCCAGTCCAGATCGTCCAGTTTTGTCATGCCGAACGCTTTGGCGGGAATGGAAAATTCACAGACCCACTGATCATTGGCGATCCGGTTGACGACTTTCATATCGCCGGTGACCCATTTGCGGACGGGGAGACCGTAACCGGGGTTATGATGATCGGTCACCATCCGTCCGCCGTTGCTGATGATCATCTGGAATTCCCCGAACTTGCCCTGTTCGATGGTTCGGGCGGATTTCGGCGGATCGAACCAGAATTCCACGGAATCATCCATCACCGGATGGTTTCCGGCGTTCTTCACCAGCTTGCCGCGCGGCGGTGTTTCCACCCGCACGGCGCCGTAAAGGTTCTTTTCGTCCCAGGTCAGGTAAAAGTCCGCTTTGCGGTGGTCGATGGTCGCTCCGGTTCCGGAAATCACCAGCGCATCTTTCCATTCACCCTGTGAAATCTTCCCGTCGATGACCGGAGCTTTGGCGGTTTGTGGGACGGTGAATTCGGCAGCCGGCAGGACCGCGCCGGCAAACAGTGCGGCGAGGAAGGATCTCAGCTTCACTTTTCAACTCCTCTTATTGGAATTTTCCATCGAAGTAGTTGAAGAACGGACGCCTCCAGCGGGACCCGTTCACCAGAGGCTTGAATTCACTCAACCTATGCTGCTCGACATGCCCTTCGACATAAAGGAAGTTTGCATAAGTCCGATGCCGCCAGCCGATCGCATTGTCGAACTGGGTTTCATTGTAGGTGAAGTAACAGCTTTTGAGAGAATCTCCCAGCCAGCCGACTTTGGATGGCTGCTTGATACTGGCATACTTGGTGTAAGATTTCGGATTGCAAAAATCCATGATGCCGTCGTTCACAGTCCTGCCGGCCAGCTTGGACACCGCAGTATTGATGGAATAAGAATAAGCCTCTGTAGAACTCAGTTTGGGCTTTGCGAGTTGTTGCGGATCCAAAGACGGGCATATCATGAATTTCGGACATCCGTTCTCCGTCCCTTTATAAGAACTGCCGAAGGCACCGACGTTCAGCAGATGCTGTCCCCAGTTGTACCAACTGTAGGTCGCGGTCAAGACAACCTCATACATGTTCGTATATTCCATGACGATGCCGTGCATCTGTTTCAGGTTGTTGACACAGCTGATCCGCTGGGCGGCCTGCTTGGCTTTGTTCAGCGCCGGCAGGAGCAGTCCCGCCAGGATCGCGATGATCGCGATCACCACGAGGAGCTCTATCAAAGTAAAAAATCCCTTTTGCGGATTCCGTTTCGGAACGGACGGTCTGATTTGAACTTGGTTCATGTTTCTCTCCTTTGCTTCTGTTGAAAGCATTTTGTTGTATATTATAGTTCAGTTTGAAAAAAATGGCAATGATATTTCATGCATTTTTTTTGAGGTTTTGTGCAAAAACACCATTCCCCGGATCCTGCACCCTTCCATTTGATGTTCTGTTCCCTTCATGACATCAGATACTCCGGTCATTTGAACCCGATCCCCTGATATTGCGAGGCAGGTTCGATTTTATATTCCATGGTGACAAATTCCTTCCCATGTCTTCCGGAAAGCAGAAATTCCGCCGCTTCCCGGCTGTAACGGCTCCATTGCGTATGGATCACGGCGGCATGACGGCCGATCCGCGGCTGGTTGACCAGTCCCGATTCCGAGATCAGCAATGGCAGGCCGGTCGGAAGACCGGTCATCTCGTAAAAATCCAGTTCGGGATCGTAATATCCCAGCGGGTCGGAATACAGCAGCAGACCGTCGAATTTTTCTTTTGCATGCAGATGTTTCAGCCATTCCGTGCACTGCTGGAAATTCCAGTTCCGGCTCCAGAACATGAGTTTTCCTTTCACACCGTGCCTTTTCAGCGCATCCTCGAATTTGGTCAGGTCGGTTTCCTCTTCCGGCAGACCCGCATTGACTGCGAAAAGGATCCGGCTTGCTCCGGCGTCCGACAGCCAGGCGATCCCCTGTTCGAACAGTGCGGACTGGTAATTGCGTTCGGTGACCAGGATACAGTCATTATCCGGGAACATTTCGGGCGTGTCCCAGCCGCAGTTGAGGAACGCCAGACGGCAGCGCCGTTCACGGAAAAACGGGAACAGCGGCTCATACCATCGGCTCTGGAACATGACCATGCTCCCCGCATCGATCCGCGCCAGCTGGGTCGGGTTGATGTCATCCGGATTGTTGCTGTCCGTGACCGGAATGGTGATGACGCGCCGCCGGTATTTTTTCGCCGCAGCCAGCGCTCCGCGGATCATCTGCTGATTGGACAGCGCGCTGGTGGTATCCTTGTTGAACGAGAAATCCGGGCAGGGCAGCAGCAGGGTCAACGGATCGTCCTCGCCGGCCCGGCTGATCGCATCGCAGACGAAACTGCCTCTGGTGTTGCGGATGATCAGCCGTTCATCGACGAGCCTCCGCATGGCAGTCCCGAGGGTGCGCGAGGAAACCCCCATGATCTTGCACAGCACCCGTTCCGCGGGCAGTTTGTCTCCCGGACGGGAATACATGCGGATATAGCACTGCAGATCCAGACAAAGTTTCGCGATTTTCGGCGGATGAGCCACGACAAAACTCCTCTTCAAAATCATTCTGAAGGTAATTTTGTGCGTGCATTACTTTGTTGTCAAGAGGCAGATGAAAAAAATAATGATTTTTTCTGATTTTGGGGTATCGCGACAGTGGAGTCGGGGAGATGGTCTGTCCGGAATCCGCGAACTTTTTTTACGGAGAATACGGAGAATACGGTGTTTCGCGGGAGTCCATGCCGAACCCCGGAAAACCAGGATTTCCATTCTGCTTTTCTATCCAGGGGCCGCTCCAGTCTTATGCGCTCTCCGTATTCTCTGTCTTCTCCGTATTCTCCGTATCAGTTCGCGCTGCCCGGCCGGCGGACCGTTTCAGAAACCGCAGATCCGGGAATATTTCTTTTCCAGCAGCCGGATGAAACAATCCGGTTTGATTTCTTCGGCATCCAGGCTTCGGCGCAGCGTTTCCGCGGGCGTGAATCTGGCTCCCAGCACATGCACTTTGCGGCGCAGGAAATCCAGCAGCGGACGGAAGTTTCCTTTCGCGATCTCCGCCTCCAGATCCGGCACCTGTTTTTCCGCGGCGCACCAGGTCTGCGCGGCCAGCAGATTGCCGATCGCATAAGTCGGGAAATAGCCGAATTCGCCCATCGACCAGTGGATATCCTGCAGGATGCCTTCCGCATCGTTGGCGGGTTCCACCCCGAGCAGTTCCATGGATTTGGCATTCCAGGCCGCGGGCGCGTCCTTGACCGCCAGCGTGCCGTTGAGCAGTTCCTTTTCCATTTCGTAGCGCAGCATGATATGGAGATTGTAGGTCACTTCGTCGGACTCGGTCCGGATGAGCGTGGCTTCCACATGGTTGACCGCACGCCAGATCTGTTCCGCGGAAGCGTTTTTGAGCTGTTCCGGAAAATATCTGCGGAAGACCGGGAAACAATATTCCCAGAAGGCGCGCGATCTGCCCACCAGGTTTTCCCACAGCCGGGACTGGGATTCATGGAATCCGAACGAGGCTCCGTCCGCCAGCGGCGTGCGGTCCAGTTCGCGGCTGACCCCCATCGCATAAAGGGCGTGTCCGCACTCGTGTATAGAACTGAGCAGCGCCGAAAGCGGCATTTCCGGGAAGATCCGGGTAGTGATCCGGACATCGTTCAGGCCGAATTCGTTCGTGAACGGATGCGCG
This sequence comes from Lentisphaerota bacterium, assembly GCA_015061565.1. Lineage (GTDB taxonomy): Bacteria > Verrucomicrobiota > Lentisphaeria > Victivallales > UBA1829 > SIG94. The sequence continues at coordinate 14,839 of SUWI01000002.1, read as the reverse complement.
CTCTGGTCCTGACGTCCGCGCGTGAAATCGTATCCGACGGCATGAAGCACTTCGTTGATGAACGCCAGCTGTTCCTTTTCGCCGTAAACGGCTTTCGGACATTCCGCCGGGGGCTGGGAATCGATGATCCGGCGGAGCAGGGGGACCAGATTCCGGCGCAGATCGGCAAAGAGGATATCCAGCTGTTTCGCGGTAAACCCTTCCTCGAAATTGTCCAGCAGGGGATCGTAAATGCTTTCATACGGAGCGAACAGCACGGCATATTGCCGGCGGAGGTCCAGCAGACGTTCCAGATGGGGGGCGAACAGGGAGAATTGAGCTTTTTCGCGGGCGCCGGCCCAGGCACTGTGCGCCTGCGCCGCGGCCTCGGCCAGCTGTTTCACCAGATCGACCGGGACCTTCGACTGTTTTTCAATGTCGCGGCGGAGACGGCGGATCAGGCAGGCCTGAACGGAATCGGGCGCACAATCCCGGCATTCCGCCTCGGCCTGTTCCAGCAGCCGGGCGAAACCGGGGTCGGTCTGCTTTTCGTGAATGACGCCGGCGAGCGTGGTCAGCTGGGCGACCCGGTCGGGTTCGGCATTGACCGGCATGAAAGTCTGCTGGTCCCAATCCAGCAGGGCGGCGGTATGTTCCAGGTCGCGGATGACTCCGCACGCTTCGCGAAGACGCTCGTATGCAGTCATCTTACCAGGCCTGTCCCTTGGATTCGAAATAGGCGGCCACGTTCGGGATAATCGGCTTGATCAGTTGCTTGATGGCCTTGGCATACTGACGGATTTCCCACTGGGCGTGTTCGCTGTCGCGCAATTCGAGGAAGTGCAGCAGATTGTTCAGGTCCACGGTGCCCCAGAAGGTGACCATCATGTTCTGCGGCAGGACGCCGCGGGCCTGTTCGCGGCAGACGCCCCGGGCAATCAGGCTGTTGTAGAGTTCCAGCGATTTGCGGTTGTGTTCGGCGATCTCCAACCGCATGGCGCTGTCGTCGAAATCCGGCGATTCCACCGAGGCCTGACGGTCGTTTTCCGCCTGCATCCGCAGTTTCGACGGCGTATAGAATTCCAGGTCGATCTCGGTGTAACGGCGGGAGATCTCATTGTAGGACCAGGTGCGGTGACGGTGCCACTGTCCGCGGATGAACAGCGGACAATGCACGCTGAAAGTGAAAACGATATGTTCCAGCGGACTGGTATGCTTGTTTTCGATCAGATACTGGAGGAGCACAATGTCTCTTTCGTTCATTTCGGTTTTGAGTTTGCCGAACGAAACGCGGGCGGCGTTGACGATGGAAGTTTCAGAGCCCAGGTGGTCGATCAGTCCGACCCAGCCCTGGCCGTCGAGGACTTTCACATGGTTGTCGGGGGGAACGTTCAAGTGCTGCATTGCCATTTTTGGTTTTCCTTTCTTGAAATTATCGTGTGTTATGATTGTTTTTTCCCTGATTTATGAATAAGGCATTGGCCTTTTCCAGATCGTGAAGCAGTTTTTCCCAGGACGCATAGCGTTCGGCGGGATCTTTCATGGTCATCCGCAGAATGATGGCATCGACCGCCGGGAGCGTCTGGATCTGGCTGTTGCGTTCCTGGGGCAGGGGCATGGTCTGTTCCCGGTGCATCCTGGCCAGTTCATTCGGCGCATCCGAACGGAACGGCAGCACCCCGGTCAGCATCTGGAACAGCATGATGCCCAGCGCATACTGATCGGACTGCCAGACACTTTTTCCGGCAGTCGTTTCCGGGGCGGCATACCATTGACCGTGCCGCAGTGTCAGTTCCGGATAAAAACGTTCCCGCCAGTCCGAGAGGCCCATTTCCGTCAGATAATTCCCTTCCTTGGGGCAGTAGAGGATCTTGGACGGTTTCAGGAAACCGTGGAACAGGTTGTTCTGCCACGCTCTGGCCAGGATCATGCCGACCGAATAGATCAGGGCCAGCGCATTGTTCTGCGGCAGCGGAGACAGCATGGAGATCATTTTGGCATACGAGGGAACATCCTGATAGTCGGAGAGAATGAAACAGGCTCCGTCATCCAGTGATCCGCTGTCGCGCATCGGGATCAGTCCGTTCAGACTGGGGATTTCGCTCTTCAGCTTCCGCAATTCTCTTCCGGCACTGCCGTCCTGATGCAGTTCCGTCTGAATCTTCAGAAAATGGATCGCACCTTCGGCCGAACGGGTCAGGTACAATTCCGTTCCTTCCCGGGACGGCAGCTGCTCCAGGATTTTCTCATTGCCATGGAACAATTCGTTTTTCTGATATCGGAACTGGCCTTCAGCCGTCATTTGTCCGCCCTGGAAAAACGGTTCGGGGCGGGGCATCACGGAAGTCCCGGAAATATCCTTTCCGGCTGGTCCGATGGCGCTGGACGAGTCGCAATGGAATGAAAAACTAACGGTTCCAACCGTGATTCTGTCCCCGTTATGCAGCGGCACGTCCATGTGGCCGATTTTCCGTCCGTTCAGACCCGTTCCGGCAGTGGAATAGAGATCGGCCAGCGCATAGGAATTGATCGTGGTGTTGAAATAGACCACGCAATGCCGGCGGCTGACATTGTCCAGGTCTCCGAGACAGACCGCACAATCCGGATCCCGCCCGATACAGTATTCCGTATCGGTTTTCAGTTCCAGATGTTTCCTGCTGCCGTCCAGTTCGTAATCCAGTGATGCTGACATCTCAAATCTCCTGTGATTCGGTATCATAGCATACCGGAGCGGTTTTTTCCAGTTTTATATCTGAAAAAAAGGGAAGAATTTTACCGGATCATTTGGTTTGCGGCGGCAGAAATGCCGCATGGACCGTTACGGTGCGCAGCGGTCCTGCCAGCTTGCGGTACCACCCCACGGCGGCCCGTTCCGCAACGATGTCCGGCAGCATCACGATCCTTGGTCCGTAATCCTTCAGGTAACGCGGCGGATCGTTGCCGGTCCACAGGATCACCGCGCCGCGCCGCTGCACATCGGCCGGATCGATCCACGGACTCAGCTCGGTCAGGTGGTCGAAGAATGCGGTCGGATGGTCCGGTGAATAAAACGTCACATTGCAGGTCACCGTCCGGTCTCCGATCACATAGGGCAGCGGCCTGCCGTAACGCTCACGCCATTGTTTCGTCATCTGTTCCGCGACCGTCCGACCCGGCCAGACATTGTAGGTGACGCCTCTTCTGAGATACGGACGTTTATGGAGATATTCGTAGCCGAAAAACACGACGAACAGCGCGGCGGCGACGATGATCACTGCCGCAAAACACCGGAACGTGCGCCGTTCCGGCAGCGGACGGTACCACAGCACCAGCAGCGGGGTCGAAAACACGAAATACGGCGTGAGCCAGGGCGTCAGCACTTTACCTCCGGTCACGAGAATGAACAGCAGCGACAGGACAAACGGCGCCAGTGCGGCGATGACGATCAGTTTCCTGCCGAAGGTATCCGGCGTTTTTTCGGCACTGCGCCGGAAAACGAGCAGCGACGCCAGCGGCAGGATCAGCCGCGATAGGAACTGTCCGGCAGTATCCAGCATGAACTTCAGCCGGGTGCCCAGACCGGTGGTCGGTTCATCCAGCCGCGCCCGGTCCATGGCGTAGGAGAGCGCGATGAAATTGTTTTTGCAGAGCCAGATCACATTCGGCACCACCAGCACCAGAAACACCGCTCCCGCCAGATACATCCCCGGCCGTTTCCAGCACTTCCGTCCCTCGGCAGTGAAGAACAGCAGCAGTCCCAGCGGCAGCAGCAGTGCTCCCGCCAGATACTTGGTCATGAGCGCCAGTCCGGCAAACACTCCCGCTCCGATCCACGATTTCAGGGAATCTTTTTTGACTGCCCGGTAGAAACAGAGTGCGCTCCAGCCCCACAGCGCAATGCAGATCACGTCGTCGTTGAATTCACAGGCCGAATGCGAAAAAAACGGGATCAGCAAGGCCGACAGGCCGGCGGCAAAGCCCGCAAAACGGCTCCCCGTCACTTCGGCGGTCAGCAGATACACCGCCGCCAGTCCCAGCGTCGCCGCGATCTGGCTCATCCAGTAAAAAACATATTCCGACGGGCAGATCCGGAAGGCCGCCCAGGACAGCCAGGCTCCGAAATAGGGATTCTTGTCATACCCGAACTGGAAGTTGTCGCCCCACGCGATGTTTTCCGCCACGTCGATCGCGACGTTGCCGATGCACAGCGACGGCCAGACCGTCCAGAGGATCATCCAGGCGAAGAGGATCCAGAAGAAATTCCGGAAGGAAAAGATCTTCTCCTGTCCGTAAGCCTTGGCGTCCGCACTGTCCGTGCAGCGGAAATGATCCACGATCAAATGTAAAATTTTCATGCAAACCGATCCTTTTCTGGTGTTGACACGTTTTCATAAAAATGGCAATGTCCGATGATGATATCGGCTTCTTTTGATTCAATCAATATAACCTCATTTCAGCGGTTTTTCAACTTGATTGCTGAATTTATCATTGAAAAACGGCCAGCCGGGACGGGATTTCGTTTTTCTGGCTTGTTTTTTCCTGCATCAGGGTATTCAACGCAATAAGAACGAATGTTTCGAGTGCTTTTTTACGGAAAAAATATTCAGCGCAGACAGAGATGCAGCTTGATTTTTTCTGTATCCAGTATTATGTTATTTGCCGGACATCGATGAAAGGTGAAAAACAGACAGCCGAATTGCAGATCCAATAACAATTCGCAGTCTGTCGAGATCCGGTTTGCCCGGGGAAGAACCAAAAATCCCGGGTAAATACCTGTCGTATCGGACAGTCGGATATACTCTGCCTGCAGGACCTTTCCGGATATCGGCCAATCTCCGGAGCGTGCAGAGCGGGGTCAGTTTTTAATGATTCAACCAACCTGAAAGGGGGTAAGCGAACAGAAAATCAGCGGCAGCGCCCGTTGGCATTGGCGTTGTTCGGGCAGTTTCATTGCCCGCGGTACTGGAGCCCCGAGCTCCGGAACAGCAAAAATCAAGCTGATCTCGAGATCAGTTCCGGGAACTGGGCGGTCCCCGGATTGGAGTCGAAATCTATATAAAAGGAGAATTCGTAATGATGAAATACGCACTGTTGATCTTCACCGTTGCATGTCTGGTTTCCGGTTGTGTTTCTCAACCAGACTCTTCCAGCACGAATCCGGAACCGGTTCGTCAAACTGCCGTATCCGGCCGGAAAAACCCGCCGGCCACTGTAAAAAAGAAAACAGCGGCACAACAGAAGACCCCGGTTTCAATGAAAAAAACAGCTGCCCCCAAGGCGGCAAAAAAGCCTCAATCTCGCACCGGAATCTTCTGCGGCGATGTGGATGTCGAAGATAATTTCTGATTGCCCTGTCCCGGTATCCGAATGAATCCTCGGTGCTCTGCTTCAGCCAGTTATGGCCCTGCTGATTTCGGACGGTCTGCCGGCCTCCATGGAATATCCTGCAAGATGAATAAGCGGGGAGAAGCCGCCTTGCTGAACTAAGAACCAATCAGGATAAAAAGGATCGATCACCAATGAATAGTCTTTCATCCCCGGGGCATGCAATGCTCCATGCGCTCCGGCGGTTCTATGCCGAATTGCAGGACGCTTTATGCCGGAGATGTTTTATCCGGGTATGTATTCTGTTTTTCAGCTGCGCGGTAATGGAATTGACGGCCGCCCCGGTTACTGTTTCCGGAAACGGAACGACCCGCGAGGCCGCTCTGCAGGATGCGTTCAAAGAAGCGGTCCGGCAGGGCATCGGCACCTATATCGAATCTTCCACGATGATCCGGAATGACGCGATCATCCGCGAGAACCTTATTGAATTTGCCTACGGGTATGTGGATAATTACAAGGTCTTGTCCGAATCCAAACAACGTGAAACTTACACGGTCAAAATTGAAGCCGATGTCAGCAATCAGGATGTGTCCGCCGTTCTCGCCAATATTCTGCCAGCCGATACCATGACGGAAAAGGACCGGGAGAAACTCAACATCCAGATCGGCAACGAAATCACTGCTCAGATCAATCAGCATTTACGGGCAAAGCGCAAGGCCGCGATCGACAGAGCCGCAGCAAAAATCTGCCGGAAAATCTTCGAAGAATACCGGGAGGCTTTTCGGCTGGTCTATGAGTTCATTCCCAACAAAATCCAGGTGACTGGCGCCACGGAAACGGAAGTCACTTTCTCCGTCAGCGGGACCCTCCGCACGAACCCGGATCTGTACAATCTGCTGCTGAATTCCATGATCGCCACGGGCCGGACTCATCGATGACGACAAGGCTTTGCTGGAATGTGAAAGACATTTCCGGGTCGAAAATATCGATTTGTTGAATGAGCTTTTGCGCAGGAAACGACAAAGTTCCAAAGTCTGGACGCTTTACTGATCAGGCACGATCCCGGGTCGCAATCGGGGAAGGATTTTCGGGAAAGAGATTTTACATAACCAAACATAAACCATAAAGAAAGGAATCGAAATGAAAAAACAAATCGTTGTTCTGCTGGCAGTTCTGCTGACCGGCGCCGTTTTCGCAGCCGAAAATCTTCAGGTGATCGCCCGAGGCATGGGAAAAGATGCCGCCAGTGCGACCAAAGACGCACTGGTTCAGGCGGTCCAGCAGGCCGTCGGCGCCATGGTGGACAGTGAAACGCTGATGAAAAACGATGCCATCCTGAAAGAACAGGTGCTGACTTTCAGCGACGGGTTCGTCTCGAAATACGAAGTCCTGAAAGCACCCGCGCCCAACAAATACGGCTTGTATGAAACCACGATCAGGGCACAGGTCGAACAGAAAAAACTCCGCGGCAAACTCGCCGAAACAAGGATCCTCAAAATCGAAGTCAAGGATGCCCAGAATATCTGGGCGAAACTGGAAACCGAGCAGCTCCGCAAGGAAAATGCCGAAACCATGCTGCTGAAAATCTTTTCCATGCTCAACCCGAAAGATTTCCTGATCCCGACTCTGGTCGATCCGCAGAAACGCATGGGCAAGGATGCCAAGCTGAATGTTTTCCGGAAAGACGGAAAAATGTACATTTCCATGGGGATTCTGGTTGCTTTCGATCATAAGAAATATGTCCGCGAAGTCCAGCCCTATCTGCTGGATGCCTTGAACAAACTTTGCCTGGACAAATCCGGTCCGTGGCAGGCCCCGGCGAAAGAATGGGTCAATGGATTGAAAATCCGATTCGAAACGGAAAACGGCCGCAAGGAAGAAAGATTCGGCTCCACTTACAGTCGGAAAAACGCCCCAAATACAAACGATAGGCGTTCTTCTTACGTTTTCGTCAACAGCAGCAAAAGCAATAATCCCCGTTTTCAGTCATTTGTTGTGTATCGTTTCCCCCGGTGGGAGGGGCCGTTCCGGAAGAAAATCACGAATATTTTCCGTCGTCGTTATTTTGCCGTTTTTACCTTGAAAGACGCCGCCGGTGAAATCATCCTGCAGGAAGAAATTCAAATCATGGGAACTTCCGGGGAAAAGGCCTTATGCTGGGAATCGCAAGGGAAGATGGTGTTCATTTCCCCGGAATTTATTTCCATCGCGAGACATGTATCTCCGGTTCATGTTTACGGTTTCACCTGCGAGATCAAGCCGGATCAACTGAAAGATATCAAAACCATCGAACTGACTATTAAGGAAAAGGCAAAGAGATGAATCGGAAACACGGAATGGCGTTTTTACTGCTGGCGGGAGGCATGCTCATGCTTGCCGCTGCGGAAAAGGATTTTTCCGAAGTGGACATCGAAGAAGAGTTTTATCCCTATATGACCGCCCGGAAAAACACGATGAAGGCAACTGGGGTCAAGGAATTCCTTACGCCGGACAAAAAAAGGCTTATTGTTTGTGTGGTCTCAACGCGGAATAAAGGGAAAAACGGTTCCGCCATGGCGCAGATGATCAAAGTTTGCCGGATCAAAGCCCAGGTGGAACTGCTGAAAGCGAATGGATATAAAGTTTCGGCCTTCACCAAAGTGGAGGAACAGGTGGTACAGACCTCCGACGGGCAAGAGAAGAAAATAAAATCCCTGTCAAACTACCTGAATGTCGCAGAGGAAAAGGTCGATGGCGTGGTCCGTTCATGGCCCGTCATCGGGACTTGGTTTTCGAAGGACGGCAAAGAGTTTTATCTGGCAATCGGCGCCGTGCTGAAAGAATAAACCCGCAGACCTCTTCATCCGCGGAAGGAAAAGATGTTCCTGGCCTGTCCGCTGTCAGATCCCGCCCGGGGACGAAGTCATGGGATGGCAGAGGTTCATTGATTGCGGTCGGCCGGCAGGGGAATTCCGGTGTTTCGGCAATGTTCCGAAACCGATCGGCGGACCTGACAATGTAGTCAGCTACAGCCGTTGCCAGCGCCGGATCGATCTCCCGGATCGAGCTGATTTTCCAATTCCGCGACTAATTTCGACCCCGCTGTGATCGGATTCCCCTTTCATGGAGGAGGGTTGCAGGAGTTTTTCGTTTTTTATTTGAATTTTACAATAAAACTGTTATATTGTCCAACGGATTTGTCCCGATAACAGAAACAAGGAGATTACAGGTGAAATTATTTTTGTCGAGAGTAATTTTTGTGATCCTGCCGGTCATGCTGTGTTCCGTGGCAGGAGCCGATGAAAATTCCGAATCCCGGAACCATTTCAAAGTAACTGCTGCGAAGCAAAACAGCCGGGTCGATCTGCCTTACCGCCTGCCAAATGATTTTCCGGCGCCGCGCAAGATTTTGCGTCAGCATTTTCCCCGGACCGCCGATCAATGCTGTTTCAAAGGCGGCTGGGGCTATGATGCCGGCAATGCCGTGGAAGTATTGGAATTCGACCCGGAAATCAATCCCAAAGAGAAGTTCGACGGTGTTTCGCTGGAATATGCCTTCATCGACAAGCGGATTCGTGAGGAACTGATCTTTTCCCGCCGGGCTGGCGAACGGTTTGCCGGACTTGGTCATAAAGTGATCGAGCAGAAACTTTGCCGGCTTAATGGGGTCCCATACGATTTCATCAAGGTGCAGGTTATTGCTTATCCGGAAAAAGAATGGAACGAACTCAAAGCCGACTGGGAAGCCCATGACAGCTATAAGAACGATCCTAAGGGCCGCGAAGCCAATCTCAAACGCAAGGAAGCGGTAAAAATCACTTATCAGACAGTGTTTTGGTTCAATATCAAAAACTTTTTCCACGGCTGAAATCATTTCCGCCGCTCGATTCGAACCCGGCTGAGGAGCATTCCTTTATGAAACCTTTATTATTTGCCGTCGTTTTGGGGATCCTGCCCATCCTGTCGTATTCCGTCCAGGGGGCTGATGGATATCCCATCTTCCGGAATCATGCCAGAGTCAAAGTCCAGTACCAGGCGAAAAATCCGAACTCGAAATCATGGACGACTTACAGCACCACCTTGACTGATGCCCTGACCGAATCGATGATCCGGAATCAGCTTTTGCAGCGGCATCCCGGATACGTCGTTCGGGTCCTTGCCGCCTCGGAAGGAAAAGATGTCCAGGCGTCTGTCCGATATCAGATCCGGAGAAACAATTCATCCTGGACCACGGGGACAACGGTCTTGCGGAATGCCCTGACGGAATCCATGGCGAGAAATCAGATCTCCGCCCGGTATCCCGGCTCGGAAGTCCGGATCCTGAGCATGGTTTTCAAATAAAACGGAAAAAACAATCGGAAAGCGAAAATCTGCAGCTTGATTTTTGGTGTCCCATGTTATGTCATTTGCCGAATGCCGGATAAAAAAGCGTCGTAAAAAGCGATCTTTTGCCGACGATTTTCGTCCCAATACCAATAGAGGATCACAGTTAAGCGAGAAATGAAAATCGGAACCGTTGTCTGTTGTGCAATGAAAAGATCGATCATACTGTTATTGTTTGTTTTTTGCGTTTCAGTCTACTCTCAGGCTGAGCAAAACATTTCGTCTGGGATCGTTTCGGCAAAAGAATGGCTCCCCTCGAATATGCCAAACGTGAAAAAAGAAAAGTTTACCCGAAACCATTGCGGACTTTGCCAAAGAAAAAGGCAGTCCCGTCGGAGCCTATATTTCGGCGCTTCAATGGTATGACGATCATAAAAACAGATATAACGTCAACAGGTATTACATAAATTCCACTCTGTTCAAAATGATGCTCGATGCCTCCCGAATGGGGGCGGACGATGCAGACAATTATCTGGGATACATGCTTGTCAACGGTGTGGGCTGTCAAAAGCATTATAATGTCGCTCTGTCATATTTCAAGAAGGCGGCCGTAAAATTCAATCCGACGGCGGAATACCATATCGGAAGATTTTACCTTTACGGCTGGGGCGACTTCACGATGAAAATCAACCGGTTCAAAGCCTACTACTGGCTGAACCGCAGTGTCGAACACGGCAGCAAAGAGGCCGAGGAATTGCTGAAAAAGCTCGCGGATGAAGCCCGGGAGTATTTGACTCGGCAGTGGTAGGCCTGTTGCCGGAACCCTGCTTCATTTTCTGAAAATGGCGGTGTTCATGAAATAGAAGATTGCTTCTGTCTTTTGGAATTTGTCTTTCTTCATCTTGATGTAAAATTGCGCTTGGTCCGGCCCGGCCGACGGCGAGATGCCCGTGCCCTATCGGATAGCATTGATGCGGTTCTGCTCCGAGTTCGAATGACGATACAAAAGACAGGAAGACCGCCAGCCGGGAAAACACGGATTTATTGATTCGTTTCAGTGCCGGACTTGATTTTTATCGTCCGGAATGGTATATTACCTTGAAACAAAAGAAAAGGTTTTCTTCAGGGCAGGGTGATGCGGTGCCCCGCAGATTCCCGACCGGCGGTGACAGTCCGCCTGCGCATGGTTCATGTGCTGACATGGTGAAATCCCATGACCGACAGTAAAGTCTGGATGAAAGAAGAACCGGCGGCATCCTTCGGCATGCCTGTGTTCCGCTTTCCGACTTCCTGAATAAGACCGCAAATATTCAGGAGGTTTTTTGTGAAATTCGAATTCGACACGGTTGAGTCCGTTCTGAAGGACATCCGGCAGGGCAAAATGGTCATCGTAACCGATGACGAGAACCGCGAAAATGAAGGCGACCTGGTTTGCGCAGCGGAAAAAGTCACGCCCGAGATCATCAATTTCATGATCACCAACGCCCGCGGACTGGTCTGCGCTCCCATCACCGAAGAACGGGCGAAAGAACTCAAGATCCTGCGTCCGCCCTCCACCGACCATTTCAAAACCGCGTTTACCGAAAGCGTCGATGCGCTGAGCGGAACCACCGGCATTTCCGCGTTTGACCGAGCCAATACGATCAAGACGCTGATCGATCCGAAAAGCAAGCGGGAGGATTTCGGCATTCCCGGTCACATCTTCCCGATCGCGGCGCGTCCCGGCGGCGTCCTCCAGCGCACCGGCCACACCGAAGCGGCGGTCGATCTCGCCCGTCTCGCCGGTCTTTATCCCGCCGGCACCATCTGCGAGATCACCAAAGCGGACGGCACGATGGCCCGTCTGCCCGACCTGATGAAATTCAAAAAGAAATTCGGACTGAAGATCCTGACCATCGCCTCCCTGATCGAATACCGCCGCCGCACGGAACATCTGGTCCGCTGCGAGGAATCGGTCCATCTGCCGACCGCTTACGGTGATTTTACCATGCATCTTTACCGTTCCCTCGTCGATGATTCCACCCATCTGGCTCTCGTCATGGGCAATGTCCGCGGCAAGAAAGCGGTCCTTACCCGCGTCCACAGCGAATGTCTCACCGGCGATGTCTTCGGTTCCGCGCGCTGCGATTGCGGCGACCAGCTCCACACCGCCATGAAAATGATCGCCAAAGAAGGCTGCGGCGTCGTGGTATACATGCGGCAGGAGGGCAGGGGCATCGGACTGGAAAACAAACTCCATGCCTACAAGCTCCAGGAACAGGGCTGCGATACGGTCGAAGCCAATCTGAAACTCGGGTTTCCCGCCGACCTCCGCGAATACGGCACCGGTGCCCAGATCCTGCTTGACCTCGGCATCAAGGGCATCCGGCTGCTGACCAACAATCCCCAGAAGATCATCGGCATCGACGGCTACGGACTTCAGATCGTCGAACGGGTCCCCATTATCATCCCGCCTCAGAAAGACAACCGCAAATATCTCGAAACCAAAATGAAAAAAATGGGCCATTTGCTCGATTCGGCCGTTTCTCCGGTTGAAACTCGCAGAAAGTGAAAGTATATTACCTTATAATTCAACAGAAAGGGTTTTATCATGTTAAGCCAAGTCAAGACTTTCGAAGGCATGCTGGATGCCAAAGGGCTCCGCTTCGGGATCGTCTGCGCCAGATTCAACGATTTCTTTGTCAGTGAACTGCTTTCCGGCGCGCTGGACACCATCCGCAGACTCGGCGGCGATCCCGCCAATATCGATGTCGCCTGGGTCCCCGGTTCGTTCGAGATCCCCCTGGTCATTTCCAAAATGATGGATTCCGGCAAATATGACGCCACCATCGCTCTCGGCATGGTCATCCGCGGTTCCACCACCCATGCCGACCATATCAATTCCCAGGTCTCCAAGGCTCTCGGTCAGCTCGCGCTCGAAAAAGGCATTCCCGCCGTTTACGGCGTGGTCTCCACGGAAAACATCGAGCAGGCGATCGAACGCAGCGGCACCAAAGCCGGCAACCGCGGTGCCGATGCCGCCCGCACTGCTGTCGAAATGGCCAACCTCCTGAAAAATTTTTCCCGGAAAGGCTGACCGGTCAGTACGATCATGAACGAACAGAATGACGTTTCGGAACCGGCTCCCGTTCCCGCTGCCAAACATGCGCGCGGCCGGGCTCATCATGAGCTGGTCCCCAAATTCCATTTCAAACGGCTCGGACGCGAACTCGCCATGCAGTTCCTTTTCGAGTGCGACATCGCCGGCACCGATGATCTGGCCGAAAATCTGGAAAATTTCTGGTTCCAGGCGGAACATTCCGGCGAGTTTCCCAACAGTCGCATTTTCCGGAAAGCCCGCGCTTATGCGGAAAAGATCATTTCCGGTGTCTGCGAAAATGAGTCCTCGATCGATGCCGTCATCAGCGAGACTTCCGACAAATGGGATATTTCCCGCATGTCCACCGTCGACCGCAATATCATCCGCGTGGCCGTCTTCGAACTTTTCCACTGTCCCGACATTCCCGCTCTGGTCAGCATCAACGAAGCCATTGAGATCGCCAAGGATTACAGCTCCTCCAAATCCGGCAATTTCATCAACGGTCTTTTGAACACCATCAAGGATAAGCTCCCGCCTCATGCGAAAAATCCGGACTGCAAAAATCCGGGGAGCAGGGAGGACGCTTGATCCATGTCGATTTTTGATGTTTTCAAAAAAGGTCTGAAAAAAACCGCGGTCGCCATCGGACGCGGCATCTCCAGTATTTTCACCTCGGTGAAAAAATGGGATGAGGAGAGTTTCCGGAAGCTGGAAAACGAACTCCTGGCCGCCGATTTCGGCGTCTCTGCTTCCCGGAAGATCGTCAATTCCCTCCGCGACCGTTACCAGCAGGGTGAATTTTCCGGCGACCATGATATCATGGCAGTCGCCCGCGAGGAACTCTGCCGGATCCTGAAGGAGGGAGGACGTCCCCTCCGGACTGCCGAATCCGGCCCCACGGTCATCCTCATGGTCGGTGTCAACGGCAGCGGCAAGACCACCACCGCCGGCAAACTCGCCCATCTCTTTTCCGCCCAGGGGAAGAAGGTCATGCTGGCCGCCTGTGACACCTTCCGTGCTGCCGCAGTCGAACAGCTCAAGCTCTGGGGCGAACGCACCGGGTCGCCCGTCATCGCTTCCAGAACCGGTGCCGATGCCGCCGCCGTCGCTTTCGATGCCGTCGCTTCCGCCAAAGCCAAAAGTGTCGATTATCTCATCATCGATACCGCCGGCCGTCAGCAGAACCAGAAAGGGCTTATGGATGAACTGGCCAAGATCCTCCGGATCATCCGCAAACAGCTGCCGGAAGCTCCCCATGAGACTTTGCTCACGCTCGATGCCGGGGTCGGCACCAATGCCCTTTCGCAGGCCCGCGAATTCGCCGCCATTTCCAACGCCAGCGCTCTGGTACTGACCAAGCTCGACGGCACCGGCAAAGGCGGCGCTGCAGCAGCAGTCCAGGAAGAGTTCCATCTTCCGATCCTTTTTGTCGGCCTCGGCGAAGCTCCCGAAGATCTTCAGGTCTTCTCCCCGGAAATGTATGCGGAAGCCATTTTCCCGATCCCCGAAGATGAAAAGGAAAAAGAATAAGGAGTCCATGCTCCCATGCTGAACGAGGATGTCCGCTGGATGAAACGGGCTTTGAAGGAAGCCCTCAAAGGGTGGGGCACCACCAGCCCCAATCCTCTGGTCGGCGCGGTCATCGTCAAAAAAGGTTCCATGCTCGGCGCCGGGTACCATGTGAAAGCCGGTCAGCCTCATGCCGAGGTAAATGCCATTGCTTCCTGCGGGAGGAGATCCCTCCGCGGTTCCACGATTTACGTCACGCTCGAACCCTGCTGCACTTTCGGCCGCACTCCCCCCTGCACGGCAGCCATCCTCAACGCCGGGATCTCACGCGTGGTCTTCGGCTGCACCGATCCCAATCCGAAACATGCCGGACGCGCCGCCGAAATCCTCCGTTCCCATGGCGTCGAGGTCACTTTCCCCGTCTGCGAAGACGCCTGCCGCCGCTTGAATGAACCGTTCTTCAAATGGATCTCCACCGGCAAGCCGTTCGTTCTGCTGAAAATGGCGCAGACCCTCGACGGGAAAATCGCGACCCGGGACGGCATTTCCCAATGGATCACCGGCGAGACCGCCCGGCAGCGCGTCCAGAAACTCCGGGCCCGTGCCGATGCCGTCATGGCCGGTGCCGAAACTTTCCGCCTCGACCATCCCCGTTTCACCGTCCGC
>SUWI01000210.1 GCA_015061565.1 Lentisphaerota bacterium | reverse complement strand
GTTCGCTGCTGTCGGGGCATACCCGTCATGCCCCGACAGCAGCGAACAGACCATTTCGAGCACCGTGACCACCGGCGGATCGAAAGCCGCCAGAGGAGAACGCAGCGCATGTCCGCGAATCAGCCAGCGCAATCCGTTTTTCAGGGAACGCTCCCCGGCGGCCCGGCGGCGCAGTCCGGCAATGACGTCCGCAGCAGCCGCACCCGGCTCCTGTCCCGTACACAGCGCCGCTGAATCGAGATAGAACTTCCGGCACCGGCGCCACGCAGCGGCAGGATCATCCGGCAGCTTCACTTCCGGTTCCAGTTTCCAGCGGAATGCCTTTTCATACTGAGCGGAGAATTCATCGGACAGCTTTTGCGTCCGGACCAGTTCACGGCAGGCATCAACGCGTTCGGGACCGCGCCAGCAGTATTTCCCGGATGCAATCAGCAGTGCGTCGCCGCCGCCCAGATACGCTTTGTTCATATTGCGGACAATAAAATCCGGATCGTTCCGGCCGTTTTTCAGATATTCGCCGGCAAAAAGCAGCCCCATGCCGCGGTTCAGCAGCAGCCGCACGGCCTCGGAATAGGGAATAGCCGCTGCATCCAGCGGTTCGATCCACGCACTCAGATCGGCTTGTCCCCAGACCGGCAGCCAGCCCCGGAGCAGTTCCTGATACATCAAAGTATGGCTGACGGATTTCAATGCGGAGATATTTTTCGCCGGGCCGAAATCGACCGCGATCCCGAGCCGGGATTCCCCGCGTTCGGAGATGTTTTTCAGTTCACGGTTGATCCGGGCGCCCTCCGCGGCATCGGCGTTTTCGGTAAACACAAAAAAATCAAGGTCATTGTAGAGCCGTCCCCCTTCGGGCGTATGGCGGACTCCCCCTTCCCCGCGGCCGTATCCGCCGCCAAGCACCACGGCACGCAGCTTCGGCAGCTGAAGGGCATCGATCTCCGCGGACACTGCCGGCAGAAAACGATCCAGCACCGATTTCACATCAGGATCTGCCGTCATGGTGTAGCGGGCAGAAGTCATTGCGGATCCCCCTCCGGCGGAGTCCATGGCCGTCTGTCACCAGGCTGGGCCCCCAACACAAACAACCTTTTGGCCAGGCTGACGAATACCGTCTTCCAGATCTTGTCCACGGTCCGGTTGTAGTAATAATAAATGTCATCCGTGACTTTCTGACGTTCCGTGCAATGAAGCAGCCACTGGTCGGAATAGCGGAAGGCGTAATTCGAATCGCGGTGGCCGTAACGCACCAGATGAGCCTTGCCGATCAGCACCTCCCAGCATTTCGGATACATCTGGAATGCAAAATAGAAAAATCCCAGTTTTTTCAGCAGCGGCCGGAACGGCAGCGTGACCAGGAACAGCGGCAGACCCCCGAACGCGATCAGGAACGCCAGGAACAGCTCCGTCAGCTTGTAAATATTGAGTCCGATTTCCTTCGAACTGCCGGTCAGATATTCATCTTCCAGATCCACCCAGTACCCGGTCTCCACATCGATCACCCGGCAGCCGTCGACGATCATATTGAGGAGCTGCATGTGTTTCCCGATATAGGTATGATCCAGAACAAGGGTATGTTCCAGATGGCTGTTCTCGTTGATCATCACATCCTCGCCCAGGATCACCTTGCCGCGCAGCGAAACTCCGCGTTCCAGCCGCACATTGTCATGGATGAGCAGCGGGCTTTCCAATTCGCAGTTGGGCATGATTATCACATCCATGCCGAACACGCAGCCTTCACTGTTGGAATAGCCGGGCAGATTGTAGATCCCCGGTTTCTCCAGCAGATGGAAATTCAGGTCGAAATATTCCCGCAGGGTACGCATCTGCAGCAGCGGACAGACGCATTCGTAATACTTGCCGCCGCGGAGCAGCCAGATCCCGTTCGGCAGCAGTTCGGGCAGTTCGGTGACTTCCCGCAGGTTGGAAAGCAGCTGATTTATGTCCGGAATGTCCGGCAGCACCTGCCCCCAGAAAATCAGCAGGTCGTCATCGGTCCGGATGGCATCCTGGCCCTTGTCCTGATGCTGTGCGAAGAGCTGTTCCGGCTGCGGACAGGGGATAGACGGCAGATAATGCAGACGCAGCGACCAGTAATCGCCCTCGCCCATGCCGGCCGTCAGATCGTCATGGAAATAACAGTCGGCTATGAAAATGTCATTGATTTTCAGCCGGGAACACTGATCGACCAGATGGCGGCACCAGCTCTTGCCCGCAATAGGGAGTTCTCCCGGGCTCTTGGTCGGAAAATATTTCCAGCACCATTCCGTGGAACCCGGACCGACGTAGAAACAGGCATTCATGATGGCTCAGTATGCTCCCCGTCCGCTCAGGATCGCCGGTATGGTCTTCAGCAGGATCAGAAAATCCGATTTCAGGCTGCGCGAACTGATATATTCCTTGTCGAGCTTCACCTGTTCCTTGAACGGGATATCGCTCCGTCCTGACACCTGCCACAGACAGGTCAGTCCGGGTTTCACATTCAGGCGTTTGCGCGCCTCGATCGAATATTCCTTCACTTCGGACGGCACCGGCGGGCGCGGTCCCACCAGACTCATATCCCCGAACAGCACGTTCAGGAACTGCGGCAGCTCGTCCATGCTGGTCTTCCGGATGAAGTGCCCGATCGGAGTGATCCGCGGATCGTTTTTCATCTTGAAGATCACGCCGTCGGCCGACTCGTTCTGCGCAATCAGCTCCTGCTTGCGCTGTTCGGCATCGATATACATGCTCCGGAATTTGAAGAAGCAGAAACTCCGGCCGTACTGCCCGATCCGGACCTGCACGAAAAAGATCGGCCCCGGCGACGTCAGTTTGATCAGGATCGCCAGAACCACGAACAGCGGCGAAAGGATGATCAGCGCCAGCAGCGAGAACACAATATCCAGAAACCGTTTCAGCGCATAGGAAAACTGCACCGTGAACTTCCAGAAAAACAGATGCAGACCGGAGAAACGCGAGATGGTTTCACGTTCGGACATTTCCTGGAGCAGCCGGTTGATGTCCTTGTCCAGCCGCGCCCGACGTTCTGTGGAATTGGGCATGATATCACCTCAACGGTTCGGATTGACCGTTCTTTCCCGGTATGATGACAACGGCTCCATTCCAACCGCGTCTGACAGTAGAAAGTTCCCCGTTATCCAGCGTTTTCCGCAGCAGGGACCCGTCGCAAGTTCTGATCATTATTTGAATCTTTCCTGTTTATTATATGACGTCAGCCAAATGCGGGCAGAAAAGTCATTTTCATAATGGCAATACAATCCCATCGGACTTTCACCGCACGGCAATCTAATTAATATAGCACGAAAAAAAATTATTTCAAGCTCATTTCCGAAAATTGCCGCCTGATTCCCGCGGGAAAGGGCATTTTCGGCCTTGAAATTCCAAAAATTAGTTGTATATTATTGATTTTGAGATATTCAGCCCGAGGCTGAACTTTTATAAAATTGACATTCTTTACCGGAGAAATGCGGTTTTATGGATAAGATTGATTTTGTCCTGCCGTGGGTAGATGGACAAGATCCGCAATGGCGGGCGGAAAAAAATCGTTATGAAGGCATTGAAAACGATTCTGCTTACAGTGATGGCAACGATGATTGCCGCTACCGGGATTTCGGTTTGCTGCGCTACTGGTTCCGAGCGGTCGAGAAATTCACCCCCTGGGTCAACAAGATTTATTTCGTGACCTGCGGTCAGAAACCGGAATGGCTGGATGTGTCACATCCAAAACTGCGGCTGGTGAACCATTGCGATTTCATTCCCGCAGATTACTTGCCGACCTTCAATTCCAACACGATAGAATTGAACCTGTTCCGAATTGAAGACTTGTCGGAGCATTTTGTTCTGTTTAACGATGACACATTTTTGCTGCGACCGCTGCCGCCGGAGTTCTTCTTTCGCAACGCGGATCCGGTTATTGCCTGCGAACTGGCGGTTCCAGCATGGCTGGGATACAACATGACCAGCCGAGTAGTCCTCAACAACAGCGGTATTCTGAAATACAGCATGAATGTCGAACGTCAGGTTTGGAAACATTGGAATCAATTTTTCAATATCCGTGCCCTCGGACTTCCGCGGGCGATGAAAAATCTGGCGGCCATCGCCATAAACCGCGGAGTAATCTTCGGTTCTTTCGGTCATTTGACACATTCCCACCTGAAAACCTCATTTGCCCGGATTTGGGAGAGCAAACCGGACCTTATGGACTTGGTATCCCGTTTTCGGTTCCGCAGAGATGACGGCATAAATCATTGGCTTGTCAGCGGCTGGAATATGCTGGAAGGTCGTTTTTATCCCGCACACGAGAGACGCAGGGGGATCTGCGTCAATCTTAGGGAAGACACGGTGAAACCCATGTGCGGAATTATCGTCGGTCAGTCATATCCGGAGGTATGTATAAACGACACCCCGGGATGCACGGATATTTTTCGTTTGTTCGGAAAAGTGACGGAAGCGTTCGAAACACTGCTGCCGGAAAAGTCTTCCTTCGAGAAGACATCGGGGGGCGTGACGTTCCCGCAAAATCAGTTTGAACGTTTTACAAAGGATCGCACTGAAGTATGAAACCTTTCTTTTCTTTCATTGTTCCATGCTGTGACGTGGAACCGTTTGTCCGCGAATGTCTGGCATCGATTACAGAACAGTCCTTTCAGGATTGGGAGTGTCTGATTGGTCTCGAACCATCCAAGGATAAGACTGAAGAAGTGATCAAGGAAATCACCGCCGGCGATGAACGGTTCCGGATTTTCCACGGGCCCCGCAGCGGTTCGTGCTCCGCTTCGCGCAATACGGGGATCGATATGGCGCGGGGAGAATATGTGATTTTCCTGGACGGAGATGACGGGATCGAGAAGGAGTCGCTCGCCCGGATCGCTGCCGGGATCAACGCCCGTCCCGGCGCCGACATGTATCCGTGTGCGATCAAGGCATACAATGATGCCACCGGCAAAAGCGAAATCCGGGATAATTATGCGAAAAACTCTCCGGCGGAAATGAACGGAATCGAAGCCACTCTGGAAATCGACCGTTTATGGGGCGGTCCTTTCTGTCCCATGCTCCAGCTCACCGTATTCCGCCGGGAATTTCTGGTCGAACATGGTTTGAAATGCGTTTACGGACTCCGGCGGCAGGACAGCGAGTTCTCACCCCGTGCACTTTATTGTGCGAAACGGGTCGTGCCGCTGCATGAGATCTATTACCTTTACCGTATCCATGCGAACTCGGTCTCCAACGCATCGAAAGATCCCGGACGTTTCCACAAAGACTGGGCGATCATTAACAAGTCGCTTTTTGCGTTTTATGCGAAAGTTTCCCGGGAACCGGATTTCGATCCCCGGGTTGCGTCCTGCTGGGTCCGGCAATGGATCCCGCGGATGAACACCATGTGGTTTTATCCAACCGCCATGGATCAGATCTCCCGCCAGCGCAGGGTGGAAACTCTTCAGGATCTGTTTTCAGACGGCTTCGGTAATTTTGATTCCCTTATGAGGTATGCGAATTTCACCAAACGGTTTTTGGGCTGGTTCCTTCGCATCTTTGTGCGCCGGCCCGCTTTGAGATGGCTGGCCGAATCGTTTTTCCGGTTTTACTACACAGTGTGCAAGCTGCGTGAAAGGAAAAATGCCAGTTTCCGCACCCCGGTCGGCACCGACAGCCTGGCAGAATGAAAACCGGTTCTGTCGGAATCCTTTATCGGTAAAAATGGGAAGGACTGAAAAAAATCATGGATCAATCCCCTTCTTTCACTATTGTTCTCTCGGGTTATCAGACCGAGCCATATCTGCCGCAGGCGCTGGATTCGGTAAGCAATCAGACTTTCCGCGATTTTGAAGCCATCTGCTATGTGGAGGAATCCACTGACCGCTCGCTGGAAATCTGTCAGGAACATGCCAGGAAAGATTCCCGGTTCAAAGTGGTTTCCGCGCCGAAAAGCGGAGCGGTCGCCACCACGCGCAATTACGCGATCGACCATGCCGCCGGCAAATATCTGGTGGTATTGGATGGCGATGACTGGCTTTCCGTTCATCTGCTGGAAAAACTGCATCGGAAGTTAAGCGAATGCGGAGACCTTGACGTCATTGCCTTCAATGCGCTTACCATTCCGGACGGAGTCGCCGATTTGAACCATGGGCAGCAGCTTACCAATTTCCGTCCGAAGGATGCCGAGGGGGTTTTCACCGGAGAGGAAGCCATCAGGCGGGTGGGGCGAAACGGCGGTCAAATCCGCAGTTACACCTGGCTTAATGCTTACCGGACGGCCTATCTGCGAGAAAACCGTTTTTATCAGACCGACGGCCGCGTGATGGAGGATTTTGAATGGCTGCCGCGCGTCTGGTTCAGCGCCCGGACATTCTCTTATATCAACGATGATTTATATATTTACCGCCGGCGGGAAAATTCCCTCACGACCGAAAAATCGTCCCGGCTGCTGTTCGATTTGGTCAAACAGGTCCGTTCACTGCTGGATTTCAGTTACCGGACCGAAATTCCGGAAGATCTAAGACGAATCTGGAGCGAACAGTGGATCTCCACTTTCTACTGGTTCATGTTTCATCCGGTCTCCTCGCGGAAAATCGACAATGCCGACCGCCGGGACGCACTGAAAAATCTGTTTGCCGCACCCGGATTGGAAGAGTTCAAACAACTTGCGGCGAGTGCATCGCGTCCGAAAAAGCTGGCGCTGCCGCTGCTCCGATTGGCTGCCGGCGGCCTGGTCTGGCCGGCCAAGTGGTATTTCCAACTTCTTTATTACCCCTTGAGCGGCCTCAGGAACAAGAAAAAAACAGTTGACAGATAATTATCTTTGACAACATATAAAAACAGGAAGCATGACCAGTCATGAAGGTTTTGATCACAGGAACAGCAGGATTCATTGGATTCCATGCAGCCCAACATTTTCTGAGCCAGTCATGGGATGTCGTCGGAATCGACAATTTCAGCCCGTATTACAGTGTCCAGCTCAAACGTGACCGGGACGCCATTCTCCGGAAAGACAAACGCTACCGGTCCTGTGAAGCGGATATCTGCGAATTTGAAAAACTGCAGAAAATATTTCAGGAAGAAAAACCGGAAGTGGTGCTGCATCTGGCTGCCCAGCCCGGGGTGAGATATTCGATCACCCATCCCTTCGAATATGAAAACACCAACGTCGGCGGCGTTTTGAACATACTGGAATGCTGCCGCCATGCCGAAAACAAACCCAAACTGGTATTTGCTTCATCCTCGTCGGTGTACGGCGGCAACACCAAAATGCCGTTCGAAGAATCCGACCGGATCGACACTCCGGTCAGCCTTTACGCCGCGACCAAACGCGCCGGCGAGCTGATGGCTTACACCTATTCGCATCTTTACAAGATCCAGGCCATCGGACTGCGTTTCTTCACGGTCTACGGCGACTGGTACCGTCCGGACATGGCGCTGAATCTCTTTGCCGATTCCATGCTGCACGGACGGGCCATCAAAGTCTTCAATCACGGCGACATGCTGCGGGATTTCACTTATGTGGACGATATCGTGGACGGGATTTACCGGGTGGTCATGGCGGATGATCTGCCGCTTTACGACATCTATAATATCGGCAACCACCGCAGCGAAAAGCTGCTGGATGTGATCGAGACCCTGGCGCAGACGCTGGGCGTCACCCCGAAAATGGAAATGCTCCCGATGCAGGCCGGCGATGTCTATGCCACTTTCGCCAGCATCGAGAAACTCCATAAGGCGGTTGGTTACGAACCGAAAACTTCGATCAAAGAAGGCATTCCGGTATTCGCCGGCTGGTTCAAAAAATATTACGGGTTCTGATTCCGGTTTTCAAACCTATTTCTTCCGCACGACGTTCACCACGTCAAGCACATCCTGACGGAAAAACGCGAACAGGAAACTGCCGGAAATGACGGCTGCGACAAATCCTTTGACCACCAGGCCGACAATGCCGGGAAGCGGAATCAGGAATACGCTGCTCCAGGTCAGGAAACACAGGAACACGGCCAGAACGGCGAATTTCAGATGGAAACGCCAATAGATCCGGGCATGTTCCTTCGTGAAAAACTCGGTGAACACCACATGGGTCTCCCATGGGATCTGGATCAGCACAAAGCCGATGATCGTGGAAAAAATCACCCCGTCCAGCTTATATTCCTTCGGCAGATATATGACGAACAGGATATTGGTGATCAGGTTGACCGCGCCCGCGCAGATCGGCTTGAAACGGTCCTGATACCAAAGCGATGCCCCGGATTTGAAGGTCAGCAGCACCTGACGCGACTGATACACATACAGGAAAAGCACCATCAGGACCGGGGTGAGCATGTGACACATCATACCTGGTTTGCCGCGGGTCCATTCCAGCAGGAACGGCTGATACAGCGCCAGCATCATCGCCGCGCACCATACGATAATGATTTGAACCAGGCGGCAGAACCGCATGAACAGCATGAAATTATGTTCCTGGCTGTCAGTGTAGATCCGGTTTCCGAATCCGCTGGACATGGAAGAATACACCGCCGACACGATCCCTGCAACTGCCGTGTAAATATAATAATAGTTGCCGTATGCGGCTACCGCGACCAGCCCCAGAAACGCCGAGATCACCAGATTGTCCGTCGAATTGGTGATCACTCCGCCGATCTTATGCAGGAAGATGGATTTGACATCCGATACCACTTTCCGGCGGAGCTCCGCAGGCAACTCCCCGTCCGGCTGGATATCCGGAAAAAGTTTGTGGGACTGGTAAAGGATCAGCAGATTCTGCACCGCGGTGAAACATACCATGGTTATCACATAAAAATAGTAATTCCGCGTCAGCAGCAGGACAGCGAACATCACCAGATACTGCGCCACGGTTACGGCGGTGCGGATATTGGTCACCACATCATGCCGCTGATAAGCGCCCAGCACCGCCCCGCGGTAAGCGAAAAGGAAATAACTTAACGCCGTGTTAAGCAAATGGATCAGATACAGTATCTGCAGATCCACATCCGGCGGCAGATTCCCATGTATCAGTTTCCGGATAAACGGCAGCAGGATCAGACCCGCGATGAAAATCACCGATCCCACCCACCGGTAAACCGTCCGGTAAAACTTCAGATAAGCGCACAGCAGCGTCTTGTCGTCATCCGCCACCGGTTTATACATCGAGCAGACCACGGCGGTCCCGAACCCCAGTTCCGCCAGCATGAGGACAGTCAGGATCGAACTGAACAAGCCGTTCAACCCCAGATAAGCCGGGCCCATCAGCCACAGAAACAGGGTCCGGTTCAAAAACGGAAACACCAGTTTGGTCACACTGCTTATGACTGCGGCCAGAACATTCCGTTTCAGATTTGCGATCAAGTTTAATTTCATTTGAAAATCTCTGTAAAAAAACACCTCATCCGGACCCGTTCAGTCACAGGATGCGGTAATATAATTGACTTTTCCGATTTTACAAGCTCTTTTGGCCGGAATATCGCAGAAGAGTCCGCCTGGTGATCCCTTCCCTCGGTTTCAGCCGGCAAAACCTCCCGGTTTGCCGGATATTCATTTGCTTTTTCCGAAATATGGAGTATATTTTGACTCCATTGAATGAACCCTTACCGGGGCATAGCGCAGTTGGTAGCG
>SUWI01000209.1 GCA_015061565.1 Lentisphaerota bacterium | reverse complement strand
TGCCATGAAACATGATTTTTCGTGACTTTTTCAAGAAAAAATCACAGTCGATGCGTCAAAATTGGTTTGACGCTGAAAAAAACAACTTTTTAACAAGAAGAGCCAAAACGTTTTGAAATTGGCTCTTATTTATAATTATTATAAAAGCAGAAGAATATTCGTATCAACGAAACAGAAAGGATCTGTCAAGAACAGCGAAGGAAGTCGGAATCAGGCACAAATCAGGTGACAGACGGCAGATCGAACGAAAGGGATGACACAATGTGTGTGTGGAGTGCTTACTCGGGCAGCAAACCAGCCGCTCCGGAATTATGGGAATCATTAAGGAAAATCGAAGGCATCTGGGCAGGATTCTATACCGGACTGGTCACCTGTTCCGAAGGAAAACTTTACTGCGGCAAAGTTCTCGGCAACACCCGTATCTGGAAGGAAAAGTATGATCTTTCCGCCTTTCCCGGCACCTGCGGTCTGATCCACAGCCGGACCAACAGCGGCGGGGATGAACGCTGGAGCCACCCGTTCGTGGGTTCGGCAGGAAAAGTTGCCATTATATCGCAGGGATGCTCCGGGATATTCAAGGACCGCTCCAAAGCGCTCTTTGAAAAATGGGGGAACGAAATGCTCGAAGCCGGAAAAACTTTTTCGAGCGGCATTTCCGGTCTGCCCGAACGATATCCTGTGCTGACCGACGGAGCACAAGTCCACAGTGCCGAAGTTGCGGTCAATGCGGTGGAATACTGGTATGAAAAACTCGGCGACCCCATGGCGGCCATAGCCAAAGTCTGTTCGGCTATCAAAACCGAATCCGCCGACTGTTACATCTTTGCCGACCGGCCCGGCATCATCGGCTTTGCCAACAGCAACCAGCATATGGTCTATTGCCGCAGCCGTGAGGGAGTCCATCTTTCCATCACCGCCATAGGACTGCCCGACGGCTTCGGTGTGGAACTTCCCTGCAACTGCGTGGGACTCATCACTCCGACAGAACTGAAACTGAAAAAACTGGGCGACCGTTACGAGACGGAAACGTTCCTTCCCCGGGGCATGCTCAAGACCGCGCTGGATCACATCAGGAACCATCCCGGCTGCCTTCTGGCCCAGGTGACGGACGCCGCATTGAAGCCGCTTTTTCCAGCGGGGAAACTTGATTATCATGCCGGCTGCGCCTACCGGGTGCTGGAAACGCTTCTTGCCGAGGAGCTGGTGAAACTGGTTCCGGAAGAAACGACCGGAGGCGCAGGCGCGCCCGGAACCGTGTACAGAATTTATGCGAATGAACGATAAGTTTTGAAATAAAGAACAAACAGAAAAGAAAGGATGTTTTTATGAAAAAGACCACAGATTGGTTGCCTCGCAAGGAAAAGATCCACAATGAACGGAATTCTTCCGCCGGACTGGGGAAACACAGGATGGGACACTTTTTTACCTTGATAGAACTCCTCGTGGTGATCGCTATCATCGCGATCCTGGCCGGAATGCTGCTGCCGGCCTTGAGCGCCGCCAGGGAACGAGCACGGACAACTGACTGTTCCGGGAAAATCAGGCAGGTCATGTATATGCTGAAAAATTATACCGAGGATTACAATGAATGGGTGCTGAGCCATTCCATTTATTATTCTTTGGGTTCCAATGTCACGAACAGCACAGCCGCTAACGAAAAAGGACCTCATAACAGTTACAACCGGATTTTATCGTATTTGAAGTATTCTAAAGAAATTCCTACCCAGAACCTGAAAACAACTCAATTCGTATGTACCACGGCGCAGGACAAAACCGGACAGAGCGGCAATTGGCTTGCTTACAACGCTCGCGTTTTTGGAATCCCCATCCCATGGTCGTTTAAAGACAATTCATTTGCCACGGAGAAGAAGCAGTTATGGAAACAGACCCAGGTCAGGAAACCGTCCGACATCGTTTACATGGCGGATTCGTGTAAAGCAAGTGACAAGATACCGAACAATCTGATTTATAATTATTCGAGCGACACGGGACGTGTATATCCATGGCATCGGAAAACCGCCAATGTCCTGTTCTTCGACGGACATATCCTCAATGAAAAAGTTCCCGGTACGATGACGAGTTTTTACAAGCTGCCTAAATACAGCAACCGGGATTCCGCCACCTGGTGGCCGGATAAATAACATAGAACTGTCAATCCGAAAAAGTGAGGCATACACATGAACTTCAAACGTAATCTTTGTGTACTGACGGGCCTGCTGGCTGCCGCGATGACGGTGTCCGGCGAGGAGATCCTGGTCAATCGTGATTTTTCCCAGTCCGCCAACGGCGTTCCGACCAGATGGGAATATCAGAAGCACCGTTCCAAACCGGAATACAAGCTGAACCCGGCAAACGGCACGGAACCGGCCAATGTGCAGATCACCACCTCCGAAAACGGACAGGGACTGCTGATGTTCCGGCTGCGGAAAAAATATCCGGCCGGGACGCGGTTCACCGTTTCCGGGGAATATCAGACGTCCGGCATCGTCTTCGGACGGAACGGCCTGATCCTCTCTTCCGCCACGGGCAAATACAGTCAGCGGGGAGCGAAACAGCCGACCTTCTGGCTGAACAGCTCGTTGAAACCGTCGGAAACATGGACCACATTCAAATATTCCGGCCGGGTCAAATTTCCGCTGGAATATGTGCAGTACAATGTCGGACTGGTGAATGCGAAAGGCACACTGAAACTCCGGAACCTTTCCGTGGACACCGTGCTGCCGTCCGATACCCCGGATCCGAAAGAGGAATTTGTCTGGCGCGAGGCCGAAGACATCGAAAAAGTCAAACTGCTCAGCACCTGGGGCAAGGATCTGGAAAAGGATTATTATTCCGGCCGGGGCGGGATCTTCACCGATAAAGGGAATTTCGACTGGAATTTCCAGATCCCGGAAGTGACCGATCCGGTAACGCTGTTTTCCAAGCCTCGCACCTGGTATCTCTGGGCACGGATCTACGGCTACATGGATTCCCCGCGGATCATGGTCTACCGGAACGACCGGTTTCTGGCTTTCGTGGACACTCCCGGCAATGAAAAACGCGACAAAAAGGGACAATATGCCGGACCGGGCAAATACATCTGGGTGCTGTGCGGACAGTTCACCACGACCGGCGGACTGCAGCAGATTTCCCTGCGTCCGAAGGGACGTCTGCTGCTGGATGCGCTGCTGCTGACCACCGACGGCAAATATGCGCCGGTCAAATTCGAGGCGAAAGACGTGAAGCAGGCCCCGATCCAGGACATTGCCACGGCCAACATGATCAAGGCCGAATACAACTGTGAAGGGGTTTCCGACACCATCACGCTGCCGCTGTCCTTCCGGATCGGTGGGAAAAAAAAGATCATCCCGAATGACAAAAATCCGGCGGTGTTTCATTTCTCCCTGCCGTCCGATATTGAGGTCAAAGGGATGACCTCCCACTTTGCAGGCGAGAACTGGAGTGCGCCCGCCCGCTGGGGTAAAAAATTTCTGACTTGGAAGAAGACCGGTTCCCGCACAGTCAACGGGATCGAGTTCAATGATTACGAAGCTAATCTCTATTACCTTTCCGGCAACCAGTATATGGTCTTTCTCAAGGCCAATCCCAAAGGCTTCCGCGCACGGAAGGAATCGGTCTGCGAATACTGGCTGGAAAGCGGCAAGGAAAAACAGCTGAAGGAACGCATTGTTCTGAAACATATTGCCATTCAGCCGGCCGTACCGTTCAAGAAGATTTATATCGGGCCGAGCTATGTGCCGCTCAACATGATGTATATTTCCTATCCGGACCTGTTCACCAACTTCCGGAACTGCGGACTGAATTACATCGGCGCATGGGCGGAACCGTGGAAATCCAAAAATTTTCTGGCTTTCCGGGATCAGGCATATAAAAACAATTGTCTGATCACGGTGGTGGTCCGCCAGTATACCGGAGCGAAAAAACAGCATGTCGCCACGGGGATCGACGGCAAGCAGCTGCTGAAAGGCGGCAGCGGACAGGGCGGGAATATCCTGACGCTGGCAATGACGGAAAAAGATGCCCCGATCGGGGAAACGCTCGAACGCACCCGGCTCTGCGCCTCCACCGGCATCAACGTGGAATTCGACGACGAAATGACCAATGTCCTGTGGGACAAGATCGATTACTCGCCCGCCGTGAAAAAGCTCTTCCGCGAATGGCTCGCGGAAAACCGCAAGGGTGTCGAATACAAGGAACCCGAACTGATCGTGCGCGACCGCCAGAAAGATGCGGAAATGTATCGGCACTGGGTGGATTTCAAGTGCGCCCGGATCGCCTACTGGTATTCGCTTTACCGGAAAGCGTTCGACGAAGGAGCAGCGAAAGCCCCGAAAGGGGAATATCCGCCGCCGGTGAAACCGATGATGCTCACTTGCGTGCAGGGGCTGGTGGTCGGACGCGACGGCAAGCCGTGCAATGCCGAGGCAATCAAAGAAGCAGGTTATCTGGATTACCGTCTGCTCGGCAAATACTGCGATATCATCCAGATGATGTCCTATACCTACGGCGGAGTCCGGGAAAGCGCGCTGCCGGGTGACAAGATGGAACTTTACAATGCCTACACCGGCAAAAACAATACGGCACCGATCCTGCTGGCGGGCGGCTACGGCACGGAGACCACGCCCGAAAACAAAGTCATGCTCAAATATCAGGTGTGGGATTGTCTGATGCAGAAACCGAAGATTATCGTGTTCTATGCCGGCGCAACTTTGTTCAATACGCCGACGCTGGCGCCGGTGGTCGAAGCCATCCGCATTGCCCGTCCATACGAAGATTTCTTTGTGGACGGCGAAAAATATACCGAAGCGAAAGCAGCCTCGGTGCGGGTCCGTTTGAAAGGGTTGAAACTGGGCGGCAAAGTCCTGCTTTATGCAACCAATTACGACAATATCGTCGGCCCGGCCGAAACGGTGAACTTCCCGTCTGCGCCGAAATCGGTGCTGGACTGCATCACCGGCAAAAAGATCGAGGTCAAAGGCAACGGATTTTCCTTTGATTTCAAAACCAGCCGCGGCAAACTTTTCTTAGTGGAGATGTGAAGATGTATCTGGATTTTCATGCACACTGCAATTCGGGCGATCCGGCCGAGATCCGGAAATATGTGGAGAATTGCGAAAAAAACGACACTATGGCGGCATTGAGCGGCGGTCTGCATTACGGCGGACACGATTATCTGCCGAACGAAGAAGTGATGCGGATCTGCCGCGAATATCCGCACAATCTGGTGCCGCTGGTGAAGATCGACCTGTGGGACACCCCGCCCGATCCGGCGGAATTCCGGCGCTATGCCGAACTCGGTGCCAAAGGATTCAAGTTCATTTATCCGTATTACGGCTACGATCATGAAAGCTACCTCCCCGTGTATGAGGAACTGGAGAAAATCGGACTGCCCGCATTGTTCCATACGGGAGCCTACCGTCCGAACAGCGCGGACGTGAAATACCGCCGTCCGGTGCTGGAAAACATGTCCCCGCTGCGGCTGGACACCATTGCCCGTTCGTTCCCGAATCTGAAAATGGTCATGGCGCATCTGGGCACGCGGATGTTCCGGGTCCAGGCGGCGGAGCTGGTCCGTCTGCATGCCAATCTCTATTTCGACCTTGCAGGCAGCGGGAATTTTCTGGATGTATCCCCGGCCGACCTGGCGGCATTGCTGAAACCGCCGGTGTTCACGCGCGACACGGAAGGAGCTTCTTTCCGGAAACTGGTGTTCGGATCCGATTCCTACATCACGATCCCGATCATCCAGACCGAGGCGCTGGAAGCCTATAAGATGCACCTGCTGCTGAACCAGATCAAAGGTGAAGACAGACAAGCGGTTCTGGGCGGGACGGTCGCGTCCTGGATGGGAATCAAACTGTGAGGTGACTTTTATGCTGACTCTGGATGAATTTCTGAAGAATGCCGAAGACTGCTGGCATTTTTCGCTCGACGTTGCCTGGGATCAGAACCGGAGGCATCCGGAACTTTCGCGGGGAACATGTCTGCGGGAACGCTCTTTTCTGCACACCCTGCTGGGCACCAATCAGGCGCCGGTTTTCGAACAGGCTTGCGCACTGGCCGATTCCGCTGCGGAAAAAGCGGAAATGAGCCAGCTTCTCCCCCAGGTTCTGGATTGGATGGAAAAGAAATATCCGCCGCCGGAAAAACATCCGGAATTCGAACCGGGCAGATGTTTCCGTTACGCGCTGAACGAGCGGCATTACTGCTATATGCACATTTACAATGCGAAACGGCCGGAATCCTTCCTGAAATTTCCGGAATATGTGGCGGAAAATCTGCGTTATATCATGGACAAAGCCGAACGGGATGACGGATGCGACACCTTGTACACCGCAACCTGGATGACCTGTCTGCCCGCTTTCCTGCGGTTCTTCCCGGAAGAGTGGAAGGAGAACCGGACCATGACGGCCGCCGGCGAATTCGGTCCCACTATGGGCTGGCAGGGACAGTTCATCGACCGTTTCGGGCTGCTGAATCACGCCGTCGCCAGACGCTTCCTGCAGACGGGGGTCCTGCCGTTTGCCCGCAAGGAAACGCACTGTTCCTTCACGGCGGTCCGCCGTCATCTTGACGGACTCGGGCT
The DNA here is from genome assembly GCA_015061565.1 of Lentisphaerota bacterium. Classification (GTDB taxonomy): domain Bacteria; phylum Verrucomicrobiota; class Lentisphaeria; order Victivallales; family UBA1829; genus SIG94. Next base: position 3,028 of record SUWI01000209.1, on the reverse strand, counting down.
GTAATTCGGCATTCAAGTTCATTAGTTGATCTTGCGATTTTCCGATAAAACCGGTTTCTGCTGCGTCCGGTATCAAAGATCCATAAAAGCCGGGAGACCCGCGAAGCCGCCGGTCGTGAAATCACCTGGCCGTAAGCGGCACAGAGAAATGCCGGCGTGCCGCAGCCAGGCTCGCGGCTGCTCGATGCGATGAATGAATTTGCCGTTTCCCGCGTCGATGGTGAATTTTTACATTGTTTTTCCATCGATGGTGGCCTGCAGGAATGCCACACGGACTCCCGGGTCGGCAAGCGTGATGATTTTTTTCTTCATGGTCTCTCCCGTCGGTTGGGTTCCGATTCTTTTACATTGAAACTTGAGTTTTGTTCACTTCGATCATTTGATACCTCCTTGGTTTAAGGTTTAAAAGCACAAAGCCCCGCCGATCCGACATGGACCGGCAGGACCAATTTGATCGTGAACTTATCTCATCGAGGTAATATATAAGTGAAATTATTTGATTTATAACTCTTCAGGATGATTATAACTTTCACCTTCTTTAATATTGCGCATTGCATCGTTTTTACTATTTTTTGCTAAATTCCGCAAGGTTTGAGCAAAAACCAAGAACCCATTGTCTTCCAGGGCACTGGCTTTTTTGTTATATTCCGCGGCCCGATCCGAATCTTTTTTCCCCGAAAAATCAATAATTTCTACGCCACGCGAATTTATATCTCTACAATGATAACCCCGTCGCAAAATAAAATTTTCTTCCTTATTCAACCTCGAATTTACCGACATTCTTACGGCGCTTCTTATTCGATCTGTCCATCCTCCCCCGTTCCCCATCATCATTCAGGGGAACGGGGGAGTTACTTTCGTCGGGCATGAGGACAGATGGAGGCGCAAGGAAGAACGAACCGCTATCAGAAGGTGAGTTCTGACTGGAGCCGGAATCACCACCGAATGCCCGATCCCATGACAGGAATTCAAAGGCGGATGTTGATTCCCGTCCCCACGTTCAAGACTGAGGCGGGAATTAACATCCGAAAGTTCAGACAAAATCATCCCTCCCATAATCGTTCGGATATAGACAGCGGGGTGGAGCATTGGTAGCTCGTCAGGCTCAGAACGGATTTGACTTTTGTCTTTCAGACAGTATATTTTGCTTACATTTTGTTTGCAAAAAATGTAAGCAAAATGAGGAAAATGAGTATTTTCAAGGATTTTAACAACAACTGATTTGACAGTCGAAATGGAGCTCTCTGCTTGCGTAACTTTCCGGAATCGAGGTAAAAAAAAGGACTTGCGTTAAACAAGCCCTCGGAATAGTTGGTCGCGGGGGAAGGAATCGAACCTTCTACCTCCAGGTTATGAGCCTGACGAGCTACCAATGCTCTACCCCGCTATCATTGCGATATCAGTAATATATCACGGTTCGATCATTTTGCAAGAAAAATTTGAAAATAAATCGGTTTTTTTCACTCTTTCCTTTGCGTTTTCCGCGTTCCCTTACAGCGGGAGGACAAGGTCGGGCTTGCGCGCGGCCGTCGTCTCATCCAGACGTTTCACCGGAGTGGTCAGCGGACATTCCTTGACCTTTTCGGGCGATTTATCCGCGAGTTCGGCGATCTCACGCATGGCTGCGATGAAATTATTCAGCTCATCGCGAGACTCGGTCTCGGTCGGTTCGATCATCAGAGCTTCGGGAACGATCAGCGGGAAATAGATCGTGGGCGGATGGATGCCGCGGTCGATCAGCGCTTTGGCGATATCCAGCGCATGGACGCCGTTCTTGACCTGACGCGAGGCGGAAAAGACACATTCGTGCATGCAGACGCGGTCATATTTGCGGTCGTAAAGATCCTTGAGCGAAGCCATGATGTAATTGGCATTCAACACGGCATTTTCACTGACGCGGACCAGGCCCTTGCGTCCGAGCGTGAGCAGGTAGGCGTAAGCCCGGAGGATCACGCCGAAGTTGCCGTAGAACGGAGCGATATAGCCGATGGACTGCGGGCAATCGTATTCAAGGGCGCAGGAACCGTCGTTCCGGCTGACCACGCGGGAGACGGGCAGGAACGGGACGAGCGCGGAGGAAACGCCGACCGGACCGGCGCCGGGACCGCCGCCGCCATGCGGAGTGGCAAAGGATTTATGCAGATTGACATGCATGACATCGAAGCCGATATCGCCGGGACGGACCCGTCCGATGATGGCGTTGAAATTGGCGCCGTCGCAATAGCAGAGGCCGCCGGCGGCGTGGACGAGCGAACAGATCTCCTTGACGTTGGGGTCGAAGAGACCGAGCGTGTTGGGACAGGTGAGCATGATGCCGGCGACTTCGGGAGAAAGCATCTCTTTCAGGGCGGCGAGGTCCACATTGCCCTCGGGATCGCTGGGAACCGTCTTCGTGGTGTATCCGGCGACGGTGGCGCTGGCGGGATTGGTGCCGTGGGCGGCGTCGGGGATGAGCATGATCTTGCGGGCGTGATCCTTGCGCGCCTTGTGATAGGCGGCGATGAGCATGACGCCGGTGAGTTCGCCGTGGGCGCCGGCCATGGGCTGCATGGTGGTCTGCGCGAAACCGAGCAGTTCGCTGAGCATCCGTTCGGTCTCGTAAAGCACCGTCAGCGCACCCTGCGTCAGCGTCGCACCGTGCCGCAGCTGCGGCAGCAGCGGATGCAGATCGGCAAAACCGGGCAGACGCACCACTTTTTCGTGCAGACGCGGATTGTATTTCATGGTGCAGGAACCCAGCGGATAGAAATTGGTGTCCACGCTCATGTTCATGCGGCTGAGATTGGTGAAGTGACGGACCGTTTCCTGTTCGGAAACTTCAGGCAGAGCCGCGGTGGCGGAACGGCGCAGCGCCATCGGGACCGCGGACGACTGGGGCACATCCAGAGAGGGCAGGACCGTTCCGGTGCGTCCGGTGCGGCCGATTTCATAGATCAGTTTCACAGGTAGGCCTCCATAGCATTGGCAAGGGCTTTGATCTCCTCGCGGCTTCGTTTTTCGGTGACGGCGATCAGCAGCTGGTCGCGGC
>SUWI01000208.1 GCA_015061565.1 Lentisphaerota bacterium | reverse complement strand
AGCGTCACGCTGGAACTGGCCGACAATGCCGTAAGGGTCAGCGGCTGCCGGTAATCGGTGCCGAGCGGATTCGTGACGGTCGGGATCATGCGCTCACCTCTTTGCTGTAAGCGAGATTCGCCAGCAGATCGTCACCGTCCCAGCGGATCACGATGCAATACAGCGTATCGGCCTCGCCCATGGCCGGCGGCTGGTTTCCGCTGGCGAAATGATCGAGATCCGGCCACAGCAGCGTATTCGGCAGGGTGAAGGTGACGGCGGTCGACGGCTGGATCAGGTGCAGCTCGAACGTGACCTGCTTGGTGGCGTTCAAACCGGAAGTGTCGATGGTGAACGCATCCGAGGCGGCGAGCGTCTTGCGGAAGATCGCGCCGTGCTGCGGGGTGATCGCCGTGCCGGTCAGCGTTGCGATCTCATCCCCGGTCTGGATGCTCCCCGCTGCGAAATACAGCCGCCACGTTCCGGAGAAGGACGCCGCGCCGTCGTAAGCCAGATACGGCGCGACATTGAGCGTGACCGTGTTCGCGTTGAGGTTGACCAGGACGCTGCCCTTTTCGACCGGATAAAAATGTCCGGCATTGGTGAGGACAGCAGACGGCACGGTGGTTATCCCGGCAAAAGTGTAATTCCCGGACGCATCTACCGCGGAGAATTCGACGTAACTGCCGGAGATCTCCGCCTTGACGCCGATGTCGGTGTCGCCGAGATACCAGTCACCGTTTGCCCCGATATGCGGCGAAATGCCGTCCGCTCCGTCCGGTCCATAGGGGATGAGCTGAGCGGCGGACGGGGTGCCGTTTTCGCCGTGCTTGACGCGGAAATAGACGTCCGTGCCGGAGACCATCGGCGGATTGTGCCAGGTGGAACCGTCGGCGGAATATTGGAAATAGAGCTGCTGGGCGATGACCGCCTTGACCCAGGTCATGGTGGCGGTGTCGTTGTCCACGGGTTCGGGTTCGGCGCCGCCGGTCGGATCGATGCTGTTGCTGCAGGTGATATTGAGCAGGACCACCAGCGTGACATTGCCCTGGTCGTCGAATCCGCGCAACTCGAACCAGGCCGGGACGGACTGCTTGCCGTTGACCACGGTATGGTATCTCTGCGTATTGGCATTGACCGGAACGGCAATGATGCCGGCCGCGGCCTGCGATGCGTCTATATCCTCGTCCAGGGTGCGGCACATCGGTTCGGTGGTGCTGTTCCAGTCGCTGTCGACCGCGGCGCGCCAGGAGACAATGTCGGACAGGTCCACGGCCTCGGGTGTTTCGCTGGGATCGCCGGAAAAGAAATGCAGCTCCCAGGTCGGGCACGCGCCGTAATGGATGATCGGCTTGGCCGCGATGCGGGTGTTGTTTTCATCCACGCGGCATTGCGCTGTGGTGTTGTAGTAAAGATTCATGATAGATTATCCTTTCAGGGTTATGGTGCCTTGAAGGCGAAAGTGCTGTTCAGGTCAGTATACTCGAATTTGTCCGGCCAGTCCCTCGGCGTGGTGGTCGGAACATACCGGAGAAGATTAATTAGATTATAGGTAAATTGAGCCCATTTTACCGGGAATTGAGGCATCAGCGGTGAATAACGAAAAATATTTTCCTCCACGCCACCGGCAGCAGCCAGCTCAAGTGCTTCCGGATCCCAGAAACATGCGGAATAATACTTTGCTGAGGGAACCTTTTCCGGGTTTACAAATTCATAGCATAGCTCATTTAAAATTTTAGATTCGATGCTGCCTAAAAAACTTTGTGATCCCTGATAAGGTGCAAAATAATCCGGGACTGTAAGTGTCTCCATATTGACAGCTTCCAGGCGTTCATTGAGAGCCTTGATTATACCAATGGATGGGCGATACATGGGCCGGAAAAACAGGTCGTCCGGAAAACCGTATTCCTCCCAGTTTTCAGTGTCCGGCATTATATATACCTCCCGTATACGGAGATATCTGAATCCGTTCTTGATGCAATATTCGGCAATTTACCCTCGGCGACAAATGTGACGTAAGTTTTATCATCACCATACGGGTAATCGGATCCATAGGTCATGATATGAAACGCAGTTGAAAACGGCGGGGTAGATTCTTCAATATAGGATACGGTCAGGTATACCCAAAAACCGTTTTCAGTGTTTACGGCGAGCTCTGTGACGGGGACTTCAAGCTCCCAATCACCAACATAGACGATCCCGGCGTAAGGGGAATCCGGCAGGGAGGAATTATATATTTTGGCATAATAATCCGGGTTTTCCTCGGTGCCCTTGTTGATGATCGTGGCGTCGAACGGATGACCTTCCGTAGGTGCGGACGGAGTTCCGCCGGACGCGGCGGCGGTGCTTTCGATGGTGGTGCCGGCGGGGAGACGGTTGATGCGGATGCCGGGCCCGGCTACCAGGCGGGTCTCCCGGAGATAATCGACCAGGCGATTATACTTATCAAACAGGTTGGCGAGGTTGTCGCCGTGCGTGAGCTTAGACGGAAGCATAAGATAGTTCCTATCAAGTTGTCAGTAATCAGTTGTCAGTTATCAGTAAAGCGGAGCGTAAGCCGAGCAGGGGGATGAGGCCGGGAAAAATAGGACCTATAGGGCCTATAAGTCCTATACGCTTCGCCTCGGGCGAAGAAATGGGGAACTGCCGGACGGGTTCATCGCCGGTGCGTGATCCGATGGTGCTGGGCGGGGGATCAGCGTTGGCTGTATTTGTCCGGATCCCAGCCCTGGTTGTTGGCGGACCTCGTCCAGGTCATGGTGGCGAACCAGGCTCTGCCGTTGTAGGAAACTTCGGCATTGTCGCATTTCCAGTTGTATCCGGAAGGCGTCATGCCGAAATCCTCATCGGGCCGGCCGATGGTGTTGAGCGTATTGCCGATCATTCTGCCGGCGGCCCGGGCGGACCTGAATTTGGCGGTTTCGGTGATCGAATAAGTGGCCACATCGACCGAATCTTCCCCGGGTTTGGTGGCGTTTTTCAGGATCTGCCAGTTGCCGTTTTTATCGACAGGAGCCTCGGCCGGTGATTTGACCCATTTATAATTTTGAGCTGCGGTCCCGACCAGTTCGGTGGTCTGGGAGGTGGCGGTTTCCCACCAGGCGGGGACCGCGGTGATGCCGGGTCTGGCTGCCAGATAATGATTCCAGTGTTTCCGGTATTTGGGCAGGATTTCGACCGGAACGGAAAGCATGGATCCGTGCAGCTGGGCAGATTTTTTCCCGTATTCGGCATTGGGTTTGTCGCGGGGTTCGCCGTCCAGGTCGGTGACGTATTTTTTCTCGCAGACCCAGATGTTCGGACTTTCCTGATAGACGCGGGAACTTTTCAGACTGCCGTCGGCGGTGGAAGTGCCGGGCCGTTCCGCCTGGCTGAATTCGAGGATCTCCTCCTGGCTGCCGGTCCAGCAGACGGTAGTGACGATTTCGCTTTCATTCCGCTCGGTCTGGCGGGAATTGAATTTGACGGTGATTGGCATGGGGTTTCTCCTTACAAGTTACGGACAGTTCAGAATTTGCCGAATTCGCAGCTGTTGCTTTCGATCCGCTGCAGAGTATTGAGGATCAATTTGCTGTCCGCGGCGATCTGGCGGGTGTAATCGTCCTTGTCCGGTTTGCCCGCACCTCCGAATACGCTCCGCCCGATCAGATCGTTCGTTTTTTCCAGCAGATTGAATCTCGGCATGCTGCTGTTCACATACGGTATCCTGACCCATTCGGTCAGCGATGCCCCATCCGCTGCCGGAACAGGCACCCGGCCGCCTGCGGGATTTTCCGCTTTCGATGAGGGGGCCGAGCCGGGGATTCGGATCGCGTTACCCGATGCGGCATTTTTCTCTCGCCCGGAGGACATCGCCGACGTTTTTCCCGGCACTGCCGCCGCAGACCGTACCGACATTTTCGCCCGGCGCCGGACATCTTCGATCTGTTTCTGCCACCCGTAGGATTTTTCTACCGCGGTCTGCTCTTCGTTCCGCAGTTGAGCCAGGATGCGCCGGGCTTCCGTCCGGTCGTCTCCCGTCGTGTTTTTCACCCGGTCTTCCGCCGCCGCGATTTTCTTCCGCAGCGGATCCAGAACTTCACGGTTGTGGCGGTCCAGCATATACTGCCGGTTCGCGATCTTCTTCGCCGGATCGGTTTCCGCGGCATATGCTTCGTCGTGTTTCCGGTCTTCGAACGCACGCTGACGCCGTTTGTATTCCTCTTCCTGCCGTGCCGTTTCCGCCTGCTTCTTCGCCCGCAGCTCGCCCGCAGGATCCGAATCCATCAGCTCCTTGCGCTGCCGCATGATTTCCGAGATCCGCTTGTTGTTTGCGGCGATCGCCTTCCCCGCCGCTTCGATCGTTTCCTTCCCCCCGATCCGGTATTTTCCTCCGAACCAGACCGGCACCCCGGCCTTGTCCCTCACTTCCGCCTGCTGCTGATTCGCATTCTGCAGCTCTTTCAGTTCCGCATTCAGTTCCTTGATCCGCCGGCTTTTGTCCTTTTCCGCCTTTTTGATCATCGCCGAATCCACTCCCGTCAGCTTCCCGGTCGTTTCATCCAGCTTGATACCAAGGTCTCCATACGCTTTCGTCAGTTCGCCGATCGCTTTCTTCGCCTCGGCTTTGTTCGCGTTCGAAAGACTCTCCTGACTGGCGAGCTGTTCCAGCTGCGCCAGATACGAATCCCCCTTCTGGCGCAGTTCTTCGTTCGCCTGCGCCGCCTCACGGATGCTCGAAGCATTATTTTCCGACATCTCGGCGGCTTCCTTCATCCCGTTGATCCATTCACCGTAGAAGTGTTTCCCGATGTTGATCAGAGATTTGATCCCCTCATACAGAATAAAAACACCGCCGCCCTTCTTCATAAAATCGGACGCTACGTTTTGCATCCCGCCGGACAGATCATTGACTCCGGCTCGGACTTCTGCCATTACGCCTTTCATTTTGGCCCATTGTCCTACCGGCGGCGGGACAATCGTCATTGTCTTCGGCAATTGGTTTACAGCTGTCCCCAGCTGCTGCACCTGGTCCAGTCCGGACACTTCGGATCTCACCGAAATGTTTTTCTCCAGATTCTTTCCGGTCATTTCGAGAGCGGAAAAATTCCCGCTCTGCTCGATTTTCATCTCCACGGTTCTTGTCTTCGGCAATGACTCGATTTTCTGCTTGGCCTGTTCAACTTTTTCAACGCCCTTGACTTCCGCCTGGACGGTGAGTTTTTTTCTCCAAGCATTTGGGATAATATCGACAATATGCTTAAGAATTTGCCCTTTTATCTTTTGAACCCAACCGTCTTTCAGAGTTACATTATTTTTCGACATTTCAACTTGACATCCTTTCTTTATAAGGTTATATTTTAAAGGCTTAACGGAGACAATACATGTTTTTTCTGAAAACTTGTGGATTGCGTGTCCTATTTTGCTTAAGACAGCTACGGCTGTTTTTGGTCGTGGTAATTGGCGTATTATTATTGCCAATATTGATTTTTTGTCCAGCATCTATCTCAGAAAATTTTGGGGATAAAGTTGATAGTTTTCTTCTGAAAATCCTCTGGTTTACCTGGTGCGTGATCAAATTATGCTTTTTTATCGTGTTCGCTCTGATACTCATGCTGATTACGCCCGTGCTGATTATCTGGCCTCCACTCTGCGTGGCGATTTGGGTATGGGCGGGCAGCATCAAGATTTTCTGAAAGTCAGCATTCTGCATTACGTTCCGAGATCGCCGCCGCTTCCTTCATCCCGTTGATCCATTCCCCGTAAAAGTGCTGCCCGATCTTGATCAGGGATTTGATCCCCTCAAACAGGATAAAAACACCGCCGCCCTTCTTCATAAAATCTGCCGCAAGATTTTTCATTCCGCCGGAAATATCATTGATTCCGGCTCTGACATCTGCCATTACTCCTTTTATTCTGGTCCATTGCGATACTGGCGGCGGGGCGACCGTGATTGTCTTCGGCAATTTGTTTACGGCTGACCCCAGCTGCTGCACCTGGTCCAGTCCGGAGACTTCGGATTTCACCGAAATGTTTTTCTCCAGATTCTTTCCGGTCATTTCGAGTGTGGAAAAATCGCCGCTCTTCTCGACTTTCATTTTCACCGTTTTTGCACTCGGCAACGACTCGATTTTCTGCTTGGCCTGTTCGACTTTTTCAACGCCCTTGACTTCTGTCTGGATGGTGAGTTTTCTCCTGGAAAACCGCGTGAAAACATCGGAAAGCCAAGTGTTGACCTTCTTCACTGCATCAAGGGATGAATCAACGATTTTTGAAAAAACCTTAGCCATATGCTCTTGATTTCCTTTTTTTTAGATTATATTCTTATCCATTCGACACGAAAGGATATCGGAATGAGTTTTTTTTGCAGGATTTTATACTGGATAGCAATGTCATTTTGTACTATCTGGTTTCTGTTGCTTCTGCTTCTTAAGTTACTTCTCTTTCCTGTATGGTTTTTCCTTCCCGAGACTTATCTCGAGAAATTTGATGAAACTGTTACCAAAGCTGCGTTGAAAATCCTCTGGATCACCTGGCGGTTGATCAGAGCATGTCTTCTTATCACACTTGTAACCGTTCTTTTTGTGCTCAGCCCCATCCTCTGGCCGATTTACTGCGGCATCGCTTTCTTCAGGCCCAGATTTGTGATCAATCTGTTTAGCATCAAGCTTTTCTGAAAAACCAGCATTCTGCATTCTGTTCCGACATCAGTTGGGACCATGGGAACGCGGAACGCGAACTTAATATGTATCCAGAGAATACTAAGAATACTATAGTTCGCGCTGGAGTGGTGATGAAGCGAGAGGCATGGGTGCGTTCTGCGAACTTGAGACTTGAAGCTTAAGACTTGAAACTCTTCAGAAATTCTTTGCCGAGCTCATTGACGCGGGCCTGGATCTGGTCCATGATCTCACCGTTCTGAGGACGGCTGATCCTGTCGCCGTCGACGCCTTCGCGTCTGCGCCATGCTACATAGAGCTGACACAGCAGACTGAGCGGCAAGTCATGAATGACGCGGTCGTAAGGCATGCCGCTTTCCTTGACGGCGATCGAGGCGATCCAGGCGAGCCAGGCGCCGTCGTAAAAAACTTCTTCAGATGATCCGGAATCGGACTTCGGCAGCATGGCCAGCGGGGAAAAGGCATTGCCGATCACCGACTGGATCTCGCGGATGACCTGTTCCAGGGACAGTCCGGTCGCCGCTGCGTAACGATCCGCTTCGGCCGGAATACGAGTCAGCGGGATCTGCAATTTGCGGAGATCGGGACAACCGAGCACGAACAGAAAAATATTCAGATCGGTTTCCGAGACGGCATTTTTCCCGGAGACGAAAGGGCTTTCGATGACCCAGAGGAACGCCCATTTGGCCGCGGTCAGTGGCAGGACCGGCAGATCGCCGATCCGGTCGCCGCCGGTGAGCAGCAGAGCGTCGAAGGTGCCCGGGATGAAATCCCTGCGGTCGACCAGACGGGAACGCAAATCCCGGATGACGGGATCGGCAGCCAGAACCGCAGAAAACTCTTTTGATGACAGGCGGTTGAGTTCTTCTGACGACATGGTGTTACTCCTTTGGTTGGTGATCCCGCGAGGTGCCGCGGGTGTTGGGGATAATAGGACTTATAAGCCTTGGACCTATACGCTTCGCCTTGGGCGAAGCGGTGTAGGACTGCCGGACGGTCTTCCGCTGGCGCGTGATCCGCTGGTGCGGGACAAGACCAGCGGATCACGGGATCACCGGAGGTTGTCAGTCGCCGGAACCGCCGCTGGGGGATTCAGCCGGCACGGGCGCGCTGGCGGTGATGGACGCGTTGGTGTGTCCGGTGTTGGTGCTGGTCACCTCCACGGATTCGATGGTGTAGGCGACACTGTCGATGGTCAGGGTGCCGCCGGCGACCAGTGCAAGCGTGGTACCGCTGGAAACGGTGCCTTCGATGTTGACGGTCTGTTTTTTGCCGTACATGTCGACCTGGATGATGTTGCCTTCCTCGTCCATGGCCTCGGCGGACTGGGCATTGGAGCCGAATTTGATCGAGGTGATGATGAGGCCGGCCACTGCGTTTTTATAGGCGGCCGTGCCGAAATTGATGGTGTCGGGCATGGTAATTTGCCTTTCGTTGGGTTTGGAGGTTGGTCTGCGGACCGCGAACTTAATAGGACCTATAAGTCTTATAAGACCTATAGGTTAAATCGCGTGAACCGATGGTTTTGTCGCGAGATCTGCGGGATCAGACGGAGCCCTGCTTGATCTCCAGGCCGACGGCGAGGGCGGCGAACTGGGGATCCGGACTGGCGGTGACACAGTCGAGCGGATAATAGTATACACCGTTGATCTCGCGTCCGTCGGCGGGAAAAAGATCCAGCAGAGAACCGGCGGCCTGAAAGACGGACAAGGCACGCTGATCGGCGGCGGCCCGGAACTGGTCGACCAGGACCAGTTTGATCCGTTCCGTATTGGTCATGCCGGTGCCGTTGAATTCGAGCGATTCGAAGGCGACGATCACGCCGGGAAGTTTTTCCGGATTGATGGCCTTGATCTCCTTGATGAACTGATCGGAGTTCTGCATGGCGGAGATCCGCACTGTCTTGAACTTCGTGCCGAGCAGATCGCGGAGATCGGCGGCGATTTCATTGAGCTTCCGCATGGTTTCAGTAGCCTTTGAGCTGGTTTCTGGTGAAGAGCGGTTCATCGCGGGCGATCAGGCTGATGGCCCCGGAAGGGTTTTCTTCGGCTCCGGGCAGGGAAAAATCACCGGCCATGATCTCGGCCAGATACTTGCGCACCTGTGCGATCCTGGCGGCGACTTTTTCCGCATAGCACGATCCCGCCGCGCGGCTGAAGGAACGTTCCTCGCAAAGCGTGAGGGTCCATCCCTTCAGCAGTTCCAGCGACTCGGGCGCGGTCACGGGGATCCGGTACCGCCGGGCGAGGCAGCCGTCGATTTCGGCCTGCGCTTCGGCGAGATCGTTTTCCGCATTTTGAGGGGAGGAATAGATCTCGCCGAAAATACTGCCGCCGAGCCGGGCCTGGAGATCGGCAGGGCTGGCGTACATTATGCCGCGCCCTTGACGATCAGGTGGGGACAGATGGCCGCGGCGGCGCCGCGATGGTCGATCCCGTATTCATAGCGCTTGCGGTTCTTGACGCATTCATCGGAATCCTTGTCCCAGCGCTGGAGCGTGCCGACCTTGCGTTTCTGGACGGCGAAGGGCTTGAGGCCGCGGTTGGTGCAGGCCAGGAACCAGTCATTGCCGGCGAGGAACGGATCCAGCACGATCTCGACTTCATCGCGGTGGATGTTGCTGACAGTGCTGCCGTTCTCGACCACCAGATCGGTCTTGAAGATGCGTTTGGCCGCGCCTTCGAGCGCATTGCCCACGATGAGGAGGTTGGGGACCAGTCCGAGCGGGGTGACGCCGTCGGCGGCTTTGAAATCCATCATGCGGGCGCGGGCGGTTTCGTAATTCGCCGCGGTGAGGGAGCCGGAAACCAGGTTGTTGATGGTGGCCTTGCCGATTTTGCGGCTGCCGAAGAATGCGGCGTCGTCGGCCCATTTGCCGGGATTGGCGAGCGCTTCGGTGACCAGTTTGCCCCACAGGTTGCCGGCCTCGGTGCCGATCGCCTCGAAGAGCGGCGCGAAGAATCCGAACATGTCGTCTTCCAGGTCG
>SUWI01000207.1 GCA_015061565.1 Lentisphaerota bacterium | reverse complement strand
GGAAGGCTCCGAAACCGGCCTGCTGCTGCGTTTCATCAATAAAATTGCGCAGGATATCCGCAAGGAATATCCGGAAATCATCATCCGGACCTTCGGCTACAGCGCTTCGGCCACCCCGCCGACCAAAACCCTTCCGGCGGACAACGTGCTGATCCAGCTGACGGATAAATTCACCGTCAGCGACCCGTTCCGCCCGCTGACCGATCCGATCAATGCGGACCGGCTCAAATACTTCCACGAATGGCGGAAAAGCACGAAACGCCTGATGGTCTGGGATTACTGGAATCTCGGATATCGAAGCTATTACAGGCCGCCGCGCCCGGATACCGTGTTCAACGCCATTCAGAGCGACCTGCGCTTTTTCCGCGACCTGGGAGTGACCGATCTGTTTATCGAGGCAGGCGCCAACGCCTTCGCCCCGCAGAGTTTCATTTTGTTTTCCTATTTCACCGGCGCCCAGTTGATGCTCGATCCCGAAAAGGATACGGGGAAATTGGCGGATGTTTATTTCAAATACTATTACGGTCCTGCCGCGCCGCGGATGCGGCAGCTTTTCGACGACATTTGCGAGGGCATGAAAATACAAAAAAACCGTCAGAGCAGCGCCATTGTTTCCCACTGGAACTACCTGACGCCGAAATTTATGTGGCAGACGTATTCCGACCTGAAAAAACTTTCGGCTTCACTGCCGGCAGACAGCGCCTACCGCCGTCGGGTGGACGCCGAACGGATCGTTTTCATCTGGTATGCCATTGCCAAACGGGATTCCTACGGGAAGATTTTTCAGGAGCACGGGGTCAAGATCGACGATCTGATTCCGGAATGCCGGACGCTGGCGAAAGCCTACATCCGGCGTTATCCGTGCAGAAAACCCGAAGCGGTCGACAAGGAATTTGAAGATCTTTTCAAAGCCGCGGTGCTGAATCTGCCGCGTCCGGAAAAATTCAAGGACGTGCCGCCGGAAAACTTCCGAATGATCGCCTATCCGCATTTCCGCGGGGTGTCAAGACTTGGCTCAAGAGTGGTGGAAGATCCGGATTCCTACCTCGGCAAGGCGCTCAAATCCGCCAATCCGAATCCGATTTATCACGGCATCAACAAGGTCCTGCCCGGCAAAGGCAGATTCCGGACCACCGAGTTCAAGTGGGGCAACCACAAGGCTCCCGGCAGGGTCGTGCTGGTGCTGAAAAGTGTGCCGCAGGATGAGAAATACCACTGGTTCCGGATCCCCGGCAAACTGGAACTGAAACCGATCTCCTATTTCGTGGGGCAGGGCTGGGCGATCCAGGCGAACACCTCCCAGTTTTTCATGCTCACGGACGGCAATCCGCTGGACAACACCTGGGACGAGGTCTGGTTCTCGGCAAAATTCACCGGTCCCGCTTACGTGAAAGGTTCCACCAGGGAGAATGCCATCTACGTCGATGCAGCCGTCCTGATCCGGGGAAAATACTGAAAAGCCCCAGTCTTGAAACTGCGGTGCCCGGATCGGGATCAGCAACCGGGGCAGCGCAGTCTTGATGAAACAGGTGGCGGAAGTGCCGAAAAGCCGATCATGGTTTTTCGGCATTTCCGTCCCAAAGATATTATTTCGGTAAAAATTCGACGGATTTCTTCTTTTCCCGCTTGACAAACGGGAAAAACGCCATTAAGTTAACCAAATAGTTATTTTCAAAACCAAAAAGCTGATCGCCGGATGGGGTCAGCGATATTTCAACAAAAAGGATTTGTGATGAGTTGGATCGATTGGGTGATCACCATCGTACCGATATGTTTTGTGCTGTGGCTGGGCTGGCATGTCCGAAAATACATCATCGGCGTATCGGATTATCTGGTGGCCGGACGGGTCTGCCACCGGTATGTGATCTCGACTTCAGGCATGGCCAATATATTGGGGCTGGTGACCCTGGCGGCCTATGTGGAAGTTCATTATAAGACCGGATTTGCCATGAGTTTCTGGCATTCGCTGCTGACGCCGCTGTCGGTGTTTCTGGGTCTGACCGGGTACTGCATTTACCGTTTCCGGGAAACCCGGTCCATGAGCATAGGACAATTTCTGGAAATGCGTTACAACCGGAGTCTGCGAATCTTCGCATGCTTCCTGCGTTCCATTGCGGAGATGATGGCCAATATCATCATGCCGGCGATCGCCGCACGGTTCTTTATCTATTATCTGGGCTTGCCGGAAAAGTTCAACCTGTTCGGCTGGCAGTGTCCGACTTTCATGGTGATCGTCGTCATCACGCTGACCATGGCCATCAGCCTGATCTGCATGGGCGGCACCTTGTCGATCGTCATCACCGACACCATGCAGGGACTCCTGTTCTTCCCGACGATCCTGATTTTCATCATATTTATTCTGAGCAAATTTTCCTGGTCGCAGGAGATCGTGCAGGTAATGAGCGACCGCGCACCGGGCGAAAGCTTCATGAATCCGTATGACGTGTCGCGTCTGCGCGACTTCAATATGTTCGCCCTGGTCGTGACCTTCATGGGAACGATCCTGCACCGGGCCAGCGGACTGACCGGCAACAGCAACTCCGCCGTCAGTGCGCACGAATCCAAAATGGGCAGTCTGCTCGGCACCTGGCGCGGCGCCTTTACTTCGATTTTCTACGTGCTGATCGCGGTTTCCATCATCACCATGCTGCATCACTCCCATTTTGCGGACGATGCCAAGATCATCCGGACCAATATCTCGCAGAAGATCGCCAACGAGCTGATCCCGGATAACGCCAAGCGGGAACAGTTCATGGCGGACATCAAGGCGATCCCGGCTCAGCATCACGTCATGGGAAAAGACAAGCCCTTCTCCCAGAAGGAAAACCCGGATGAGATCTATTTCAAGACCGCGCAGAAGAATTTCGGGCTGGACGGACAGGGCAGTTCCAAAACCCAGCAGTTCAAGACGATTTTCCGCCAGCTGATGCTGCCCGCGGCCATGCGGCACATGCTGCCGGTCGGTCTGGTCGGGTTGTTCTGCATGATGATCCTGCTGTTCATTGTCTCCACGGATGACTCACGAATCTATTCGGCCAGTTCGACGCTGGTGCAGGACTGCGTGGTGCCGTTCTACAAAAATGAAAACCTCTCGCCGGAAAAACATATCCGGTATATCCGCTGGATCTCCATCGGCGTCGGCGTATTTTTCCTCTTCGGCTCCTGCTTCATGGCGCAGCTGGACTACATCAACCTGTTCATCAACATCATGTACGGCATGTGGACGGGCGGCTGCGGTCCGATGCTGGTTTTCGGATTGTACAGCCGGTTCGGCACTTCCGCCGGCGCCTGGTGTTCACTCCTTTCGGGCATGTCGATCAATCTCTTCGGCGCTTTGATGCAGCGCAACTGGGCCGATCATATTTATCCCTTCCTCGAACAAATGGGCTGGGTCGACGGCGTCGGCAATTTCCTTTCTACGGTGTCCCGTCCGTTCAATCCCTACATCGTCTGGGAAATGAACCGCCTCAGATTCCCGATCAACTCCTATGAGATCTATTTCATCGCCATGTCCGTCTCCCTGATCGTTTACTGCGTGGTTTCCTGGCTGACCTGCAAGGAGCCGTTCAACCTGGAACGGATGCTGCACCGCGGCAAATATGCGATCGAAGGCGAAAAGAAGATCCATTCCAAATGGACTCTCCGCACCGTTTTCAGCAAGCTGATCGGCATTACGCCGGAATACACACTGGGCGACAAGATCCTGGCCTGGAGCGTGTTCTCCTATTCGCTGATTTATAAATTCCTGTTCGCATTCGTGCTGGTGGTCATCCTGAACGTCCTCGGCATCTGGAAAGTCGAATGGTGGGGCCATTACTTCCTGGTGGTCTTCCTGATCGTGCCGGGTACGGCCGCCCTGATCACTGCGGTCTGGTTCGGTTTCGGCTGCACGCGAGACCTCATCCGGATGTTCCGCGACCTGAAGAACCGCGTTGCCAACCCGCTGGACAACGGTATGGTCGAAGGTCATGTGGCGATCGCCGAAAAAGCCCGTCTCGATCAGATCGACAAGGATCAGCAGGAAAAGAAATAAGCGGCAGAGCGGAACCTGACTCTGCGACTTTCATAGGACCTATAAGACTCATAAGGCTTATAGGTCGCCGCGAACGACAAGCGGCAGAACGGATCATTTATTTCCCCAGATGGGCAGTGTCATACAAGTCGGTCGGCTGTCCGGCGGAAAAGTCGGCGGGCTGTCCGGAAACTTGTCGGCCAAGCCAGTCGAAAGCGGTTTCGGGGAACATGTCGTGCCGCCCTTCAAAAATGGTCAAACGCACTTTGCGGGACTGTTTTCTGAGCAGGATGGTATGAGTTCCATAGGCGGGATCGCCTTCTTTGGCAGCCAGATGAGAGGGGATTTTCTCATTTTCCTCAATGAAGGCAATATCAGCTTCCGAAATCCGGTCTTCCGGCGCGGCAAGCAAATTATATGCGCGAATGGACTGTCCGACCGGCACACTGCCGGTGTGTCCGTCATGAATGCCGGTATTGATATCGACGGGAAGCACGTCCGCGGCATTGGCAAGCCAGGTGACCGGAGAACGTTTGCGGGCTTCTTCAAGAGCGCTTTCGGAAGTTTCCGGATCGCCTCCGCAGGCGGATTCGATATGGTCCGCATAAGCCCGCTTCCGTTCGCGGCTCTCCCGATGCCAGCGTGAAATGTCGCTGATCGGGCACCAGGCGGAAACCGCAGTCCAGAGATCCGGACGGCGTCCGGCCATCAGCAGGGAACCATGTCCGCCGCCGGAACCGCCGGTCAGATAAATCCGGGCGGGATCGACGGCAACCGTTTTTTCCGCATAAATCACCGCGTCTTCCAAGTCGGAGACCACCAGGTCGGAACCGCAGGCGTCAGCTTGCCAGTTGGGGCCGCGGAAATGCGGGAAAATCATATGCCAGTTTTCAGCTTCCGCCAGCGCAGCATATTGTTTGTATGACTTCTGATTGCAGTCGGCACTCCACGTATGCAGACAGACGATCAGCGGACGGGGCTCAGACCCCGCAGCCCGGAAGAATTTCGCAGGCTGCATGGTCCGATCGAATTTGCATGGATAGAAAATATCCCGAATGACGGTCATATCGGTCACCGTCTTTTATTTGCGGCCTTTCCGGGTCAGGACCACCATATCCACCCAGATCGCATCGTCCTTTTTGGAGCCGGGGACATAGGACGGGCCGGTGAATTTGGCGGAGAACCAGACTTCATCCCAGGTGTTGTCGGCGGCAGTGCCGTCCGTGAGCATGTAGAGATGCGTGGTATTGACCTGAACCGCCCAGCCGTGGCCCCAGAAACCGGATTTGTGCTTCAATTCGATCTTGCCCGGCAGACGGAACCAGTGATATTTTTCATCCTGCGGAACTTCCTTGAGCAGGAGCGAGACCCCGCCGCCCAGACCGCCGCCGTTGCGGAGCTGGAAGAAGGTGGTCCGGAAATGCCCCCTGCCCGGCATGACTTTGTTGACGCCGTGGTAAACATTCCCTTTCGGCGCCGATTTCACCGCCCGGCCCTGAATGGAATCGGGGTCGTCGACGATCACCGCATTGAATTGCCGGACATTACGGAAATACGGATAGGCGACCAGCCGGAAGTTTTCTTCGGGGACATCCTTGAATTTTTCCGGACGTTTCAGCTCGATGCTGCAGGTCTTGAAACGCTCTTCGAATTCCTTCTCGAAAACCGCGGGTTTCCGGCTGGGATAACGGCGGATATACCGTTTCACCAGCGCCCGGCATTCGGCTACCAGATCGTTGACGTTCATCCCGTTCCGGGCAAACATGTCACGGAACCCCGGACGATGCGCCAGAATATACCAGATCACACTGATCCGTTCCCATTCGACCCGGTCGCGGTAAGGACTGCCCTTCGGGAGCGATTCGGCAGTCTTTTTCAGCATCATGTAGGAATTGAAGATGAACGGGACATCTGCATAACACCAGACCCCGACTCCCAGCGTGGGCTGCTTGCCGGGATGTTTTTTGACTCCGGCGCGGATCTCATCGAACCATTTCCTCAAAACCGGTGCGGCCGGTCCATAGTAATACTTGAAAAAGATGTCGGCCAGTTTTTCCGGGTCGTCGTCGGGATCGACCATCAGGTTATTGGCGACGAAGTAAGTCGCGTCGATGAAGTTCTGCGGCGAAGCCCGGTCACGGGATGCTTCGATGAAGATATCGGAAATGCCGATCGAGCGGAAATACCGGAAATCGCTCTGGATCGCATCGAAAACCGTTTCCACGCGCGGCGGGTTGAAATAGACGCCGCCGCCGAGATTCCAGTAATCCCACAGGCACAGCTGCCGGGCTTTTCCCCGCCAGGGCTCGAAATGTTTGGCTTTCGCTTCCGCATTGACCGGATGCTCGAGCGGACGGAACGGATCGCTGACCGTGAACCGGTCGGTGACCCAGATCAGCACATTGCTTTCCGGCAGGGTTTTCGTCGGCGGAGGATTCGCGCCTACATTTCCATTGGTCCGGATGATGATGTCCGGATACTCTTTGCGGATCTCCCGCGCCACGGCATTGATGAACCGCATATGCAGGCCCGTTTCCGTGCCTTCCTCCTTTATGACCGCAAGGCAGTTCGGGCATTTGCAGATGTAGGGCATCCGGTCCAGCTTGCTGATGTCATACACATACGCCCATTCTTCCTTCGGATTTCTGCTGCGGTCCGCGCGGATCATTTCCCGCAGCGATTCCAGGGTGACCCGCGCAACTTCCGGATTGGACATGCACAGACTGCCGCCGACATGCGGACGTTCCGGCGGAAAGCGTTTCCCCTGTTCGTTCATCGCAAAATATTCCGGGTGCGTCTTGAAATATTTTTCCGGAGGAACGAACAAGTCGAGCGTATGATACGGATAAGGCTGTGCCATATGATAACTGCCGTGCGTGTAAAGCGAGGGAAGCCGCTTGCTCTGTTCCCCATTGATCCGGCTGCGCAGCAGCCAGCTGACGTAGGCTTCCGTCACCTTTTTATCCGCATCGATTTTCCGGAACTGGTGCGGATATCCATCGTAGATCAGCCGGCCGGAGAAAGCGGGTTTCTTCCGCTCGCGGACGCCGGAATAAACCAGATCCGGGTTTTGGGGGATCGCATCCTGGTCCCAGGTCAGGGCATAACACCCGAGCCGGTTCAGGAACGACCAGGCGGCATAGAATCCGCCGATCGGCCGTGCGCCCGTCAGGATCAGCTGTTTGCCGTCCGGAGAATCGATGCACCATTCCTCGGGCTGAAAATCTTTCAGTCCGGCTTTGGCCGCCGCCTTGCTTTCACCGAGGATAATGGCATTCCCCTTGACGTCTTTTTCCGAAACGATTTGGAAATCCCCGCCCGTGATTTTCCCGAGATACGATTTCAGGTCATCCGCCGCCATCCGGTCATACCGGGAAGGTTTCTCCGGCAGGGCGATCACACACCGGGCTTTCCCGTTCTGTGACAGCGTGAACGGATGTTCCGCCGCCGGGATGGAAATCAGCAGTGAAAAAAACAGTAAAAAAACGATCCGTTTCATCATATCTTTCCCTTCAATTCTTTTTCAGCGTGTTGAACTGATATTTGTAAGCAAAATCCGAAATTTTCAAGCGGTTCATATAGTCGACATGACCGTCCCACATCAGATAGTTGGCGCCGGTGAGATGGCATTTGTTCGCATACTGGGCATGTCCAGGCACCTTGGTGGACTCGTCGGTCGATTCCGGCAGCCAGGGCTGAGTCACGACCGCGTTGTTGGCTGACCCCACCTGACGCTCATACAAAACAAAGATCCGGGACGGCGATTTCACCAGATTGCGGGAAAATCCCTTGGCACAATTGCCGTCCGAATTATCGTATATGGTTCCGTCCGCATTGAGACGGACCAGCGCAAACAAATTGGAATAATAAGTGCGCGGATAGGTCTTGTCGGTCCGGGTATCTCCGGCGCAGCGCAGGATCTTATAACTGCCGGGAACATTTTCCTGGAATTTGCCGCTGCTGTCCACTTTGGAAAAAAGCGCGGTGAACCAGTTCCCGTTCGGCGATCTGGAGGCGGTGGTCCCCGAAACCGACCAGCAGGCGGGCGGATAAACCTGGTAATCCTGTTCATAACCGATCAACGCGATCCCGATCTGTTTCAGATTTCCCTGACAGGAACTTCTTTTGGCGGAATTCCTTGCATTGTTCAGGGCCGGCAGCAGCATTCCCGCCAGGATCGCAATGATCGCTACCACGACCAGGAGCTCTATCAGCGTAAAACGGGCCGTTTTACGCTGGAATGATGAGAGATGATCCGCCTCCGCTCTTCGAGCTATGGAGGACATGGAGATGAAAGATGAAAACTTGTTCATGTTCGGTTTCCTTTCTGCTGTTTTTTGTATATTTTATATCAATTCGTCTGATTCCTTATTCGCCAATCATGCTGCTTGCCCCGGACGGGACGAAAACCGATTCGCTGATCACGGTCCGGGGCGTCGGATCATCGATCAGATCAAGAATCTGTTCGCACAGCTCTCCGGCTTCCGCATCCATGTCGCGGCAGATGAAATTGATTTTTTCCGTCGGCATAGGAGCCAGCGAACTCTTCCGGCAGAACGCGACCATATGAAAATCCCGTCCCGGGACCTTGCCGTGCAAAACCAATTCGTCATACAGGACAGCGGCACTGTTCCCGCTGCAGATAAAAACTTTGAAGCGGCTCAGATACGAAAAATGACCGGCGATCTCCTGTCTGGCAGTCCGATATGACTGTTCCGGCGGAAGATATTCGTTCTTCCCGAACAGAAACGTTTCCAGCCTGGAAAAATCGCGTCCGATCTCCCGTCCCAGCTGACGGACCAGTTCCAGTTTGCTCCCCGATGCGAAGCTGTTGTGACCGAAAAAAAGCGTATGGGAGAGCAGCTGTCCGGGGATGTTCTGCAATGCCTGCCGGAGTGCGGACCGGCAATCGCAGATAAAATAGGAAAGCCAGTGGAATTCCGGATAGACCAGCTGGCGCATTTCAACGCTCAGGACCAGCAAAATGATGCGGGAACTGATCCGGTGCAGCAGTTCCAGCGATTGTCCGTTCAGCATCCCGCAGCCGATCACATAGACGTCCGCCTCTTCGGATTTCAAGATGTTCCGGACGTTCGTGACCAGTTTGTCGGGAGAGAAATCCACCCGGATCAATTCCAGGATGTAGCCGCTCCGCTGGAGAATGTCGCACATCAGCCGGATCCGGAGATTTCCGCCGTTGATCAGGTCGCGCTCCATGGTTCCCAGCAGCAAGGCGACGCGAAAGGTTTTGACGAACGCGCCGGCTTTCCGGGCGCTGCGCGATTTGAAACCGAGCTGACGGGACAGATTGCGGATCTTTTCGCGTTTTTCACGGCTGATCTGCCAGCATTGGGCCGGATTCAGCGCCCGCGAAACAGTTGCCGGACTGACTTTCGCCAGCCGCGCGATCTCCACTGCCGTCATGACTTTTTGCCGTTTCATCGATCCTTCCTTGCTTTAGATTAATATAATTAATCTGTTTTTATTTTCAAACAAATTGCACAACAAAAATAAAATATGTTGTAATATTTTGATAATTATACTGTTGCAAACCTATACATATTGCAATTTAAAAAGCTTCGGGAGGGTGGCTACGCGAACTTTTGTCGGACTGGTCGGACTGGTCGGACAACCGCGCAAAACAAGTCATGGCGGACTGCCGGGGAACGCGAACTATACGGAGGATACGGAGAGAACGGAGGATACGGAGTGCGCGGAAGAAAAGTCATGGCGGACTGCCGGGG
>SUWI01000206.1 GCA_015061565.1 Lentisphaerota bacterium | reverse complement strand
ACCCAGATCGGCGGCCGTCCGTTCCGCGGCACGGTGCTGAACGACTGCCATTCCGCCGGAAACCAGATAGACCGCAGCCCAAATCCCGAGCGTGATCTTCACCGGAAGGCCGAAGATTTTTTTGAACGGGATCCCTGCTGCTGCGGCATACATTTTCGCGCTCAGCAGATACCCAGCGAACAGCAGGATCACGCCCAGATACACGGTCAGCAGATCCCGCGCAGCCGAATATTCCCCATACCGGACCTTGTCGGTCCCGAAACCGTAGAAAAACCTGTAGCCCCACGTCCACCGGAGGCTTTCCAGAAAACGGATCAGACAGAAGAAAAATCCCGTCCAGCAGAGTCCGCGCACCAGCCAGAATTTCCATTGTCCGGGCATGGAGGCGGGCGGGATGATCCAGACCGGGATGATCAGCAGCAGACAGAAGCCGTATCCGAATCCGAATTTCGATGACACCATTGGCGCCAACGCCAGCATCGGGATCAGGACTGCGAAACTGAACAGCATCCCCGGGGAATTCCATTTCGGTTTTTTGCGCAGGATCTCGGAGCGGTGAAAACGGATGAACAGGATCAGCCAGTAAAGCAGTATCGGCAGCGGGAGCAGCAGAAAGATCAGCGGCCAGTTGCCACGGAAAAGTTGTGCCAGAGTCCAGTCCGACCAGCCGCAGCAGAGCAGATACAATGCGGGTGCGATCCACAGCGAGACGAAGAGCTGAGTCGTCCCGGCAAAAGCGCCTTGCGCCGGACGATCGGGAAAGAACACTTCCTTCAGAAAATCTTTCATCGGCAGACCTCCTTGAGTGTTTACAGCTGTAATATAATGGAAATAGGGTGTATTTTTCAATAATAATCAATAATAATTTTCTATTATATTACACCTACACAAGAAATACAGGTCAACGGCAATGCCGGTATGGGATCATTCATCTTCCCAGGCATCCTCGTCATAATCCGGATACTGTTCCGGGATTTTGCCGGAAATCTTGATGATCTTGGGGTATTTCTCCTTCGGGTCGATGGGAACGACCTTCTTCACGGTGATGTCGTGTTCCCAATCATCGCCGTAGTCGAAAATGTAATTTACCTCGCTCCCTTTCGTCAGGTGATGACCGAGATAGCAGTTCGCCGCCCGGACCACGTCATCTTCGTCTTCGATCTCCTCTTCCGTGCGGACACAGGTGCAGCCATCGTCACATTCAAAGCGGTAAAGGTGATCGTCTTCGCGTTCGAACAGCGGATTCAAAAAGTTGTGGAGATCCTCAAAAGTAGTGTCTTCCCGGACAAGCACATCCGCCGAACAGCGGTATCCACACAACTCGACGTGAAGTTGCAGCGCATGAAGGTCGTCTTCATCGAAATCGTATTCTTCGGCATCACCGCCCGCATCCTCGTCGTCATGCTGGTCTTCACGTGTGTCGCCGAGAATCAGTCCCCAGGCAAGCAGAATGCCGAGTTGTTTTTTGAACTCCTTTTCCGGCAGTCCCAATTCCCTGACCCGGTCGACTATGAAGTGCAGCATATTCTGCTCGGGTTCGAACCTGATCTCGTTATCGAATTCATCTTCAAGCAGCGCCTTGACGAGTTTTTTGCCATCCCTCAGGTATTCCTTGAAGAGTTTATCATCGTATGGTTCCAGATCGGTGTCGTCCGTGAAGGCCGTCAGAAGGGTCAGAATCAGTTCGGGAACGGAGCCTGGATATTTTGCTGTTTCCCCGGTTTTCCGTTCTTTTTCATAGATTTTTTCCGATTTCTCGAAGCGATCCTCGGCATCCCGGCTCCCGGCGCGGAACGCCTGAAACAGACCTCACTTCTCCGGGCGATCAACAACGCCCGGCAGTGGATGGACAAGCTGATCAACGGCGAGGCGGCGAACGTGACCGACCTGTCAAAGCAGCTCGGCCTGAAGACCGGCTACGTCACCCGTATTCTTTCCCTGAACAGCCTTGCCCCGGACATCGTCGAGGCGATCCTCGCCGGGATCGAACCGGACGGGCTTTCCATCGCCAAGCTCACCGAGCAGCCGATCCCGGAGGACTGGAACGAACAGCGGCGGCTTTACGGCTTCCCGACACGGTAACCCCACCACGAACTGGCGGCAGGAGAAATCTTGCCGCCTTTTTGCGTTTCTGGGGCCTTGTGGAGCGGGTTCGCAGCAGGGCCGGGAGACAGGAACACAAACAGAATCCATCGAAGAAATGGATTATATTTCTGAGGGCTCACGTCAAGCTTATTTCAAGTTGTATGTTTTGGAAATATGGGCGTCTGCGCCGAATAAGGCCTTCAGTTCAGCCAATTTAAACGGCGGTTCAAACACCACCTTGTTCGCATTGTTTTCAAACGACACATACTTTGTATTTCGGGGGATTCCGCCAATGCAGTAAAAATGCTCCATGTTCTTGTCCTTGTCGAAATGAAAAGAAATAGAGCACTGTCTTTCCTTTTTCGCCCCATATAACACGAATATCACTACATAAAACGGGTTGTCCTTATCAAAGTCATTTTCTACGACCGTTTTATCCCAGGGACCGTCTGGAATTACCCCCTTGATATCTTCAAACTTCACGGTTGCAAGGTTTATGCTTTTTCCACCGAGCAAAACATTGACGGAAGCCAGGACCGGATTCTGTCCGGCTGTTCCATTATAGTCTATCTTAAAATATGTAAAGACGCAGCTTTCGGAAAGTGTATCTATTGCAACGAATCCCTGTACACCGGAAAGACTGCACTCTGCATAGATGCCAGGCTTGCTGTAGGTGAAATAATTTGGGATACAGGAGGTCAAAAACAGAGGCATTACGCATAATATCGCCATTGAAATTTGCTTCAGCATACAAAATCCTTTGGTTAATAGTGTCATCACGCCAAACTCAGGCATAATATACCTTCCAGCGGCGTTGATTGCAACCGAAAATGCCGGATTTTTGCGGCCCTGACAGGCAATTATCCGCAAATCGTCTTCAGAAAAAGTTCGATGATCTCAAAATGGCAGGAGAGCTTTTGCCGTTGCCGGATTGGGACCATTGGTTGAGATGTAAACCGGTTTTGCGCCGTTTTTCGGGGACTCAAGGTTGATTTCACGGATGGCAGGCGGTATATTAGCGCAGATTTATGGTAAAGATCTGATGGGAAAGGAGAAAATCTGATGCGTAAAGGCCCTTATGATGAATATAAATCATCTCCCCTTTGGAAAACCGTCGAAACTGCGATTCATGACTTGATCGAAAATCAGGATTTGACCTTGACGACATTGGAATATTATGTGGTCGGTTATCTGGTGAAAAGTATTGTGGAGAACAATTCGGAGCAGCCGAAACCATGAGCGGAAATCTTTTTCCGAAAATCCTGCTGTTTCTGTTTGCGGCGCTGTCATTGCCTGCCGCCGAAGAGTTTTCATATTGCCAGATGCTTTTGAGCGAAGCGGAACAGAAAGTTCAGGGATTTGACCGGCAGAGAAAGATGTATCTTCCCGAACGTGCCAAAAGATTGAGTATCATGGCGGTCAGGGACGGATCGAAACTTCTGTGGAAAAACAAACTTTCCGAGGCTATGGCGGAATTCAACCGGGCGTGGCGGTTCGCTCCCGCCAATCCGTATTCCTATTGGATGGCTGCGATCGTCCGCAGTATGGAAGCGATGCAGGCGACTCGGGATGAAGTCAAAAAGCAATGTTTCGAGGACAGTCTGAAACTTTGGGAAAAATGTCTTCCGCTGCTTCGGGAATCCCCCAAGGAAGTGAAAGTAAATTTTGCTTTGGACAAGGCCGAGACGCTGATCCGATATGCCGTCTTTTTGTCCGGGACTGATCCACAGAAGGCAGGACAGTTGTTCCGGCAGGCGGATGTTCTGTTGAAACCGTTTCAGCCGGGGAATGATCCCCGGAACAAAATGTGTTATGAACGGGCTCGGAAAATGCGTTCGCAAATCCCGGAGAAAGAAAAGACGAAATGACTGCCGTGCCGAAAAAACATTGGCCGTGGATCAGCGGGATCATTTTCGCTGTATGCGCATGTCTGTTCCTCGCCGTTGTGTTTATGGATGAAATCTTCTCCGTTTTCGAGTATGATTCCCACAACGCGGAACGTCAGGATTCCATGACGAACATCCGCAGATTCCGCGACGAGATCAATAAATATATTTCCGAGCATGACGGCAAATATCCGGATGGGAAAGGCGTTCACGGCTTGTGTCAGCTGGACGGTATCGTTCGATATTCCGATCTGGCCGCAAAAGACGATAGAAATGTCCTGCCCGATTATGATGTGATGCGCGAGTCGAACACCTCGTATGCGTATGTTGCCTCCGGATTGTCCGCCGACCGGACGGATGCTCCGATCCCGATCCTTTTCGAGAAGCCCTGGGGCCGAAGCCGGATTCTGGTCCTGATGAGCGATGGAAATATGCGGATCATCGATAATAAAGACCTGAAAAATTGTCGGCAAGTCATTCGTTATTTACAAGCATCTTCGCCCGGTGACTTGAAGGTCTGGAATATACTCAATGAAAATGCCGGTCACATCGACGAATGTCATGACAGATAAACTGAAGATTCCTGATTTTTGCGCCCCGGACGGGCAATTATCCGCAAATCGCCTTCAGAAAAAGTTCGATGATCCGAAAATGGCAGGAGCGTTTTTTATCGTTGCCGGATTTGGATCATTGGTTGAGACATAAACCGTTTTTGTGCCGTTCCTCGGAGATTCACGGTTGATTTTACGGACGGCGTGCAGTATATTAAATAGATTTATGGCGACCGGAAAGGAAATGGAAAGGACCAATCCCATGAAAAAATATGCCGTCTGTCTGCTGTTGAACTTGTGTTTGATCATCGTCCTGTCCGGAGCGGAGCCGGATCTGACCGAAGGCATGTGGAATGTTTCCGTCCCGGAAAAATCCGGCGAGATCAAGCCTTTCGGAACGTCCTTCCGCTTCAAAACCGACGGCACAGCCGAACTGGTGTATTCCGAAAAAGTGCTCAAGCTGAAAGAACAGATGCGGCAGGAATACAAAAAACGCACGGGAAAGGAAATCAAGGAACCCGATATCGGGTTCCGCTGGGAACGGCAGGATGATCTGCTCAAACTCCATGCGGAAAATCCCCAGCTCAAATTCAAGCGGACGGAAGTTTATGTAATCGGCAAATATCCCGGTGTTCTGATGCCGCAGAACCATAAGCAATTCTTCCTGCTCGCCCGCGATGGTGCGAAACTGCTGCCGGAACAGGCAGAAAAATTTTTCAGGCGGTTAAGTGATGCGACCCGGGACACGTTCGCCGACAATCTGAAACTGCCGGAAAATGTTCAGCTGGCTGAGCCGGAAAAAGAACTGTCCAGCGTGCATTTTTTTACCAGATCCCATTGGCGAGACGCTCCGAAAAATTCCTTTCAGCAGGAGGTGGTTTCCGCGATTGGCAAAGGTCCGAAACTCGCGGACGATGCCGACTGCCGGATCCCCGCATTGGAAAAACTTCTTGCCCGGCCCGAAACTAAGGCGATTTTTCTGCAATATCTTGCCTGCAATCCTGAATGGCGGTTGTACCGCGAACGCCGCAGCGGCCTTCATGCTGTCCGTTATTTCCGTTATCCGGACGGGAGCATCGCAGCATCCCTGAATCAGTTTTATTCCCATTTTCTGCCGACCGGAGAAAACGGGGAAAAAGTCGGGGATCCGGCTTCGGAATACCAGTTTCGTTTCGAGATCGGGTTGGACGGCAAGGCTTGGAACAGTAGTTCGCCGCTGTTTCCCCGGGATAAAACGGAACATCACGGCAATAACTGGCACACGCGTTTTTTCAGCGGCAACGCGCTGGTGAATATTTTCGACCAGAGCAATTTTCCCGGACGCCAGATGACTGCGGCGGCTCTCGCCCGCACCGAAAAGGAATTTTCCCAACTGCTGGAAAACCTGAAAGACCAGAAAAAATGTCTTCCCTCCGACAGTTTCCGCCGGGGCGGACCCGATCTGATTCTGCGGAACAGCATTCAGGGCGGGATCTACGAAGCCGCCGTCTGGTGCAATCCCGGTGAAAAGGGCACGATCTACCTGAAAGCGTTCGAAATCACGAAAGGCACGCCGCTTTCAGCTGAACGGCTGAAAATGAATTCGAACTGCATCCCCGGCTGGTCGGGCGATCCGCACGAACAATTCTTTTCCGCCATGCACTTCACCATCTACGAAGGCCGGTGGGGACAATATTACGGCGCGCGGTTCGAGATCTGGTTCCAGCCGGATTCCGGCGGCCCCGAACGCAAGCTCTTCGAGAAAAATTACAAGATCCAGGGCTGGGAAAGATAAGTCCGGGTGGTGTCGCGATGGCAAAAGTCGCGACCGGATGATAAAATGTATTGATCGCAACCGTCCACTGCGGTAGTTTTATGGCGATCAGGAACAGGCAATTATCCGCAAATCTTACTCCTTTGATATTTCTTTTTAACATACCTATTCAACCAAATATACATGACAAGCTGGTAATTTTCAACGAGGATTCCGGTATAAACGTCAGGAAATCCGCGCAGCCGGCCCTTAGAGTGCCGAAAAATCCCGTCCGGAAGTTGAAAAAAGAGTAGATCGGCATCAAGTGAAGCATTGGCGGTCGGGAGTTATCCCTGCTGCTGTTTGCGTTTTCAGGGGGCTGTTGCAGCGGTTGGGCCGTGCAGAATATCATTCCTCAGGGACAGGCGCCGTTATGCGTTCGTTGATGACCTTCATCATGGAAGGTGATTTGACTGGTTTAGCTCCAATATATTTCATCAATAATTCCGCCATCCGGTAATCCCGGACTTCATCGATCGGGCGCCAGCCCAATGGCCGCTGCATTGTCGGTTTCATCGTTTCCGGATGAAGCGGCATACTGAAGAACGGCGGAGGCAAATTGAACAGCGGATCGGCGCCGTGTTCCAAAAGCAATTCCGCCAGTTTCAGATGATTCCGGCGAACGGCGATGAACAAGGGAGGTACGGCCACGCGGCTCAACGCGTTCTTGTACCCCGGATTCTGATTCGGGTCGGCTCCAGCCTCCAGCAGGATGCGGCAAAATGTCAGCGGATCTTTCTCGCGAGCTGCAGCGACGGACAGGGGCGTGATGCAATACTGCGCAAACTTTGGCTGAGCGCCATAGCGAAGCAGAAGTTTCAGCTCCTCGGGAGACGTTTCCCATCGTTCTAGACAATAGATAAGAAAGTGTCTGCCTCTGCCTTCGGTAACATTGGGGTTTGCTCCGTCTTTGAGGGCCTGTTCGAGCGGCTGCAGTCCTTTGGCTTTGGCAATGCACAACCGACGAAAAGTCTTTTCTGCTTCCGCTTCAGTCAGAAATGCCGCTTGATCATATTCCAGCGGCGTCGGTTCTCCGGTTTCCGGATCCACTTTTGCCATTGACGTCCCTTCAATCAGATGAAGTGTCGCGTCTCCGTCCAATACACTGTGAACCGTCCGAACCGTCCGATGAAATGCGGAGAAGATAATGACATCCCCTTTTTTCAACGGGGTCTTGAGAAAATATGTTTTCAGAAGAAAAAGAAAACGCTTATCTCCTCCAAAGCAATATCCCGTCAAAGATCCGCTATGGGCATATAAACATTTTTGTGAAGAAGCCCATATCTGTAAATCTTCAACCGATTCGATTTCTATCACCCAAATTTCCTTCCTGTCATGCTTTTCCAGGTGGGCAAATTTTGAATTGTATAGCTGCGCATCGAGCAGCCGCATCTGATACCAGGAGGATTCTTCTGTCTCGCGCAGAAAACCGGGATGCCAACAGCCGGCTGCGATCATAAGGATCAGGAATGCGGAAAATAAAACTGATTTGTGTCTCATCGTCCTCTCCTCATTTCGTCGCAATCGCGGCAAAGAAAATTCTGTCAATGGTTATTAAGCAAATTTCGTCGGGCCTTGTCGGAAAACTCCCGATGAAAAATTTCTTTGCTGTATGATACTATACTTCTTTAACATCTTTTTTCAACCCCCTATTGTAACTGGCTGGATTATCCGTATCCAAAGTTCGATTTTTTCGGGTGAAGATACGAACCCTCGGCATGTCGAAGAATGCCGTTCAAAACATAACGGAGTCAACATCTTCCATCGGAATCTCCGTCCCGTTTTCCATGACCAGCGTCTTCTCCGGAACCGAGATGTGCCGCACCCGGCCGGTCACGGTCACATACGCGCCGCCAGCCTTCCGGTCATCCGGGACAAAGTATTCGACTGTCACTTCCGGACGGTCTTTCAGCCGGGCGGCAAGATCGGTAAGACGGCGGTTCAGTTCTTCGGCCTCCTGCGCGTCCAGTTCGCGTCTTTCGGCGGTCAGCCGGGCTGTTTCCCCTACCGCCGCCTCGTAGCCCGTCAGCGCGGCAAACGGCGCGAACTGTGCGGCCCGGTCGCGGAGCGGCATCTGCGGATGGTTCTGCGAAATGTGGTGCGGCAGGCGGATGATGTCATCATAGAGCGTTTTCATTTCCGGTGTCCTCCGATCTGTTCATTCCGTTCCTTGCCGGTCGCGCCCTCCACGAAGTTCGTGCCCTTCAGGATGGCGTTCTTCCCCATCCGGTTCTTGATGCCGATGATCGCCTGCTGCAGACGCTTCTCCTTGTCCAACTCCGCCTGTTCTGCCGCTTTCTGTTTTTCCAGCGCCTCGTAATCGGTGAAAAGGTCCGGCTGGTCGGCGTCCTTGTCGGCCGGGATGTCGTTCTCGCTGATGATGTGGTTCGCAACCACTGTGATCCGCCGCACCAGCAGATTCGGGTCGACGCAGCGGTCGAACAGTCCCATCATCGCTTCCGTGATGATTCGGCCGGACGAGGTGAAACGCTCAAGGTTGACCGAGCCGTGCGCCTCCTTCGGGACAGGTTTGCCGTAATGGTTGATG
Organism: Lentisphaerota bacterium; assembly: GCA_015061565.1. GTDB lineage: Bacteria > Verrucomicrobiota > Lentisphaeria > Victivallales > UBA1829 > SIG94. The sequence goes on along the minus strand of SUWI01000206.1, from coordinate 906 downwards.
TGGACCGGGCCGTTGTATCTCATCCGCCGCATCGGATCGGAGAGATTGGATGTGTCATACCCCACGGTCAGCACCAGCTGATCGGTCACCAGATGTTTTTCCACAAGATCGAGCGCGAGCTGGTCGGACATCTCACGGGCGACGACCTTTCCCTTTTCGAATTCATACGGGTCCTGCAGCACCTGACCGGAGCTGATGCTGCTGCTCTCCGGTTTGTATGCCTTGATCTCCGCGATGGTGACCGGCTCCCAGCCCCACGCATGGTCGATCAGGAGTTCCGCATTGACGCCGAATGCCCGATAGAGGACATCCTCGCACTTGACCGACATCCGGGCGACGTCGCCCATCGTGTGCATGCCCATTGCTTCCAGCCGCGCGGCGTAACCGTGTCCCACGCGCCAGAAATCCGTCAAGGGCCGGTGCGACCAGAGCTTCTCCCGGTAGGATTGCTCGTCCAATTCGGCGATCCGGACGCCATCCTTGTCTGCGGGAATGTGCTTCGCCACAATGTCCATAGCGATCTTGGCAAGATAGAGATTCGTGCCGATCCCCGCCGTGGCGGTGATCCCGGTGTTGGCAAGGACTTCCCGGATCAATTTCATGGCGAAGTCGCGGGTGGAGAGTTTGTAAAGTTTCAGGTAGGAAGTCGCATCGATGAACACCTCGTCGATGGAGTAAACGTGGATGTCGTCCGGCGAAACGTATTTCAGGTAGATGCCGTAGATCTGCGAGCTGACCTCGATGTAACGCGCCATGCGCGGCACGGCGACGATGTAGTCCAGTTCCAGAGACGGATTTGTCGCCAGTTCCGGAGCGCTGGAGGATTTGCCCGTAAAACGGCGCTGGGGCGCGAGTCTTTGCCGCTGGGCATTGACCTGCCGCACCTTCTGCACAACTTCGAACAGG
>SUWI01000205.1 GCA_015061565.1 Lentisphaerota bacterium | reverse complement strand
TCCTGCCGGGCGGCGGCGATGTCGGGCAGATTGAACCGGGTATGCAGGTGGTCGGTGAGCACAAATTCCTCCACACCGAGCTGTTTCATATCGGACACGATATCGGCCACAGACGCACAGGCGCTGTCGCAGCTGTTATGCGAATGGATATGCAGATTCTGACGGATTTTCATCTTCAAAACTCTTATTTGAATCCGAGCACGTCCTGCATGTCATACATGCCGGGTTTGGCGTTGATCAGGTAACGGACCGCACGCAGGGCGCCTTTGGCAAAAGTGTTGCGGCTGGATGCCTTGTGCGTAAGTTCGACCCGCTCGCCGTCTGCCGCGAAAAGCACGGTGTGGTCGCCGACGATGTCGCCGCCGCGGATGGAGTGCATGCCGATCTCATGCTGAGTGCGGGCGCCTACGATCCCCTGCCGGCCGTGCCGGACATCCTTGTCGTAATCCCATCCTTTGACACCGGTGACGACCTCGGCCAGGCTGACCGCGGTGCCGCTCGGGGCGTCTTTCTTCTTGTTGTGGTGCGCTTCGATGATCTCGATATCGAAACCGTCGGACAGCGTCTGCGTGGCGATTTTGGTGAGGTAGAAGAGCAGATTGACTCCCACGCTGAAATTGGTGGTCTGGATGATGCGGGCGCCGTTGTCGGCGAGTCTGCGCAGTTCGGCCTTGTCGTCCGCGGTCAGCGCGGTGGTGCCGATCACGATGGCGAGACCTTTCGCCGCGGCCATTCTGGCATTGCCGATCACGTCGCCCGTGCTGAAATCGATCACGGCGTCGGCGTTGTCGAGCAGCGGGGCGAGTTCAGGCGTGATTTTGACCCCCAGCGGTTTGACTCCGGCCACACTCCCGGCATCGATCCCCAGGAATTCCGAACCGGGATATTCCGTCGCGCCCGTCAGTTTCAGGTCGTCGGAGGCTGCAATGTTGGCCACCAGATGCCGCCCCATGCGGCCGGCGGCTCCCGTGATGATGATTCTGATCATGATTTTTCCCTTTCAAAAATGAGTTTAACTAAAAAGATCCCGGCTGGGATCGCTGAATCAGGTACAATTGTTCCCTGGCGGCAAAATCGCCGTTCCGCGCCGCCTGGAGCAGCCAGTGCTCCGCCTGGGTGATGCTCCGGTCGACTCCGACCCCGTTGAGGTAACATTCGCCCGTGCGCCGCTGCGCCGTCGCATCCCCTCCCCTGGCCGCCTGCCGGAACCAGTAAAAAGCCGCTTCCGGATCGGGCTTGCCGGTGACCGCTCCCTGCTCGAACAGACAGGCCAGATTGTATTGAGCCCGGACATACCCCAGCCTCGAAGCCAGAAAAAAATACCGTGCGGCCTGACGCAGATCTTTCTTCACGCCGAGCCCGTCATAATAAAACACGCCGAGCTTGAAGAGCGCCTGGGCGCATCCCCCGTCGGCCGATTTGCGGTACCATACCATCGCATCGTTGATATTTTTTCCGGGGAAAGCTCCTTCCGCCTGCGCTTCCGCATATTTGAACTGCGCCATCGGATGACCTGCCTCGGCCGCTTTCCGGTAATACAGATTCGCCTGCACCGGATCCGCTTTCACTTCATGTCCGTATTCATACAGGAATCCCAGTTTCGCCAGCGCTTCCGGATCCCCTGCCCCGGCCGCCTGCTTCAACAGTTCCAAGGCTTTTTTGCGGTCCAGGGGACAGCCCAATCCGGTGAAATAACAGTCCGCCAGCATCCGCACTGCTTTCGGCTGACAGCGTTTCCGGGCGACGACCCGTTTCAGCAGCATAAATGCCCGGACGTGATCCTCCGCCGAAGCGGTTTTGCCCATTTTCATCGCCGCCAGTTCGATCTCCGCCGGCTCGAATTGTTTTTCAGCCAGTTTTTCCAGAATTTCGAGAGCGGCCTTCGGATCGGGATTCAGAACGAAATCTCCTTTTTCTCCCGGCACCCCGGAAAGATACAGCAAGGCGACCCGGAACGAGGCCGGTTCGAAATCCTGATCCGCCGCTTTCCGATACCACGAAAAAGCATCGGAAAGATTTTTTGCCACTCCCCGGCCGGTTTCGAGACAGCTGCCATAATTGAATTGCGCTTCAGGGATCCCTTTTTCCGCGGCTTTCTTATACCAATACGCGGCAAGCGTATAATTCGCGGCACGGTTTTCCCCGTAGAAATATTCATTGCCGAGGTAGAAAGCCGATTCCGCATCGCCTGCGGCGGCTTTTTCGCGCAGCGCATCTTTCCTCACCGATTCCGCGAGCATATTCAAGCTCGCGATCAGCAGCAGCGATCCGCACAGTGCCCTGAAATTCCCCGACATGGTCCAGTCTGTCTCCATTAACAATATCAATCATCGGTAATATACAATTTCAAAGCCAAACTTTCAAGCTCCGGCCGGAACTTGATGGCTGAATACAAAACGCTCGGAACCGACAAGGATCGGCTCCGGGCGTTTTTTCGGCGGATCGCTTTTTTACAGCGTGACCACAGCGTGGAAAGCGGGATATTCCCGGCCGCATTTTTCCAGCTGGATCACGACCGGACCGGAACCGGGTTTCACCGGCAGTTCATATTGCCACGAATCGTCAAACCGGCAGTTCGTCCGCTGTCCGTCCACTTCCACGGTGAAATCGCAGGCGAACCGGCTGCAGCCGTAGAAACGCACTTTGCCGCCGTTCGCCGGACGGGTCATTTCCATCCGGACAAAGCCGTTCGGGAACACGCGGTTGCCGACGATCCGCACCGGCAGGCCGTCAACCAGCTCCGCATGGGACGCGTGCATATACCGGCCGCAGCGCCAGTCGTTGGAAATCGCGCCGCATATCACGCAGTCGGCCGTGCCCGGCTGATATTTCTTCCAGGCCCGGAATTCCGCCTGATATTCTTCAAGCAGTTCATCGCAGATCCGGGCGAAAGGTTTCAGATAGATATCCGTCAACGACCCGTTCTGACGGAACACATAATCCCCGCATTTGGAAGGCAGGGCAGCCTGTTCATCCGCGAGGGATTCCAGATATTTGAGTTCTTTTTTCGCCTCTTCCACCTCAAAATGCAGGAATTTGCCCTCCGGATCGCTTTTTTTCATATCGTCGAAATAAGCGCAGACGCAGCGGACGAATTCCCGGATCGCACGGGCGGCGATCACCGCATTCAGCCACAGTTTTTCGCGCCAGATGTATTCGGACTCATAACCGGGTTCGCGTTTGACGGTCGAAATGAGCGTGTAATATTTTTCCGCGATGGCGACCGCCTCGTCCTTCTCCTTGAGGATCGCGGCGCGGCCGGGCGTCCGGGTGTCGCTGAGGATGCCCCATTCGCCGGAACACAGATGCAGATCGATGTCGTTTTTGAACAGCGCCAGGATGCCGCCGGCCTTGATGTAAAGCATGACTGGTTCCGAGGTATGGAACATCACGTTGTGCGCGATAAAATGGGTGCGTTCCACCAGCTGGAACCCCGCTCTGCCCATTTCCAGGAACAGCTCCTTCGCGGACGGCGGATAATGGCTCTGCGCCCATTCCTGCCGGATCCGGTCGGCCGTGATCCCGGGTTCGTCGATCGCCCGGGCATAGGCGTAAAGGTTGATCATGTAACGGTCGAAGATCGGATTGCCTTTCCGGTCAAGGCGGATCACGTAGCGGTCCACCTGGTGCTGCTGTCCGAAGCGGACATATTCGACGATCTTTTCGACCGTCTCGCTGGGCAGGTTGCCGAAGCCGAGAAATTCCCCGAGACAGTCGCATTCCGCGCTGGTGGTCGTGCCCGGCAGATGCCGCAGGAACGGATTGTTCGAAAGGAACGGATCGAAATCATACGGCGTGATCTTGGTCTCGATCTCGAACGCGGATTTTTTCGCCGCGATCGCCGCGCCGGCCAGGATATCCTCGTAATCCTGCGCCACGGATCCGAACGAACGCAGCACGAACCGTTTGCCGCGCGCCGCCAGTTCATCGGCGAAGATCCGCACGATGCGCGCGACCACCTCGTCAGCGGGATAACGCTCCCTGCAGCTGTTGTGGATGACCGAATATTTCGCCTCGGTCAGCGTCAGGACCACGCCGTCCAGATCGGGCAGCACTTCGAACGTCTTTTTCAGCTTGTAGCGGATCAGGCTGCCGAACGTTTCGCCGAGCAGATCGAATTCGCCGTTGGCATCCAGCAGACCCGGCAGTTCTTCGGTGAGCCCTTCAGGGAGCACGACTTCCCGGTGCCAGAGCAGCACCGGACGGTTAATCGAATGGGCGGCGGCGAGGATCGCACCGAATTTCGCGCGGTTGTCCATGATCTCCGCCCGGTCCACATTCGCGCTCGCTTTCGGATAATCTTCATAAAGCAGGAAACTGTCCAGTCCGCCGGCCAGTTTGTGGCACGGTCCGCAGATCTCGAAACTGTCGACCCGGTAACCGGCCGTATTTTTGACGACCTGTTTCATGTAATCGGGATCAAAATCGGTCGGATGCATCAGCGACCAGGTGATTTCGGGAGTTTTCATCGTTCATACCTCGTTTTTCCATTGGTTTTCAGTAACAATAGCGCATCAGGGCCGGAAATCAAGCTGATTTCCCTGAAATCCCGAAAAAAAGCGGGGATCCGGATCTCCCCGCCTGGATAAGACCAATCGCCGGGTCATTCGGAATATGAACTGCGCAAATGCCGGATCACCAGCGATTTTTCCAGCCTTTCCAAAGTTGCCGGTTCATTCGTACGGAACGTCAGATCGCGCGGATGCCCCGGCAGCAGCGTGAAACTGTTGTCGGAAAACACCGCCGGAATGCCTGCGAATTCCGCAAAGACATAAAATGCCGGTTTGTCCGTGGAAAGTTTCAGGTGCATGAGGCCGTTTTCATCCGGGGAGATCCGGGTCCGGATCAGGGGCTGCGGCAGCTGGTATTCCTTGTATTTGGCCAGGAAACATTCGTTGGTGCATCGAATCGGAGTGCCGTCACATTCACCTTGAAATTCCAGATACAGGAAATCTTCCGCCGGGACCGGAGAAAGGTCCGCAAGGGGAATGCTTTGCAGGACCGCCGCCGAATACGGGGCCAGATCGACCGCGATTTTGCGCTGCGACCTGATCCCGCCGTCGATCCCGAAAACCGAAAGTCTGATTTCTCCCCGGACGTTTTTTCCCAGATCGCTGGACATCCGGATCTCAACCGTTTCAGGCGTCCTGCGGATCGCCGCGGCGATCACGGGAGCATAAAACCGTCTGGCATGATAGTGGAGCTGTTTCCAGCTGCCGAAATAGTCCAGGCTCGACCACGACGCCACCGGCCAGTTGTCATTCAGCTGCCAATAAATAGTGCCCATGCAGACCGGTTTCAGGGTGCGCCAGTATTCCACGCCGGTTTTGATCGCCGCCGCCTGCTGGACCTGGCTGAGATAAATGAAATCTTCGAACGTGGACGGCAGCCGGAAATAGCGCGTGAACATCTCCACGATCTTGGAATTGCCGCCCGCATTGCGCTGATGATGCTCCATCACCGGCGAGGTCACATTGCGTTGTTTCCCCTCGGTGAAAAAGTCCACCGTATTCTGGCAGGGGAATGACTGAAAGCCGAATTCCGAGCAGAACCGGGGTGTGATGTCGTAATAGGCTTCGAACGGAGCGCCGCTGTGCCACACTTTCCAGAAGTGCATGTCGCCCTTGCTGTAGTCGTCCCAGCCGCTGGCGTCATCCAGGCTGTTGCAGGGACTGGTGCGCCAGAAGGTCCGGGTATTGTCCGCCGCCTTCACCGCCCTGCCGACCGCCTGATTGAAGCGGTCGTAATTCAGGATCAATGGCAGGTCCTTCGTTCCGGCATGGCTCAGGAAACCGCCGCACTCATTGTCGCCGCACCACAAGGCGATGCAGGCATGATCGCGCAGACGTTTGATCTGGTAATTCAGTTCCGCTCGGACCAATGACAGGAAATCGTCATCCGAGGGATAATGGGCGCAGGCGAACATGCAGTCATGCCACAGCAGGATCCCTTTTTCGTCGCAGAGATCGTAGAAATCATCGTTTTCGTATAAACCGCCGCCCCAGACACGCAGGGTGTTCATGTTGGCCGCGACGACATCCGAAAGCAGCCGTTCGTAACGCTCGCGGGTGTAAGTCTGCGGGCGGGCATCCATCGGGATCCAGTCCGCCCCCTTGGCAAACACGGCAATGCCGTTCACCTCGAAATAGAGACAGATCCCGTGTTCGTCGGGATGGCTTACAGTTTTCAGGTCGCGCAGTCCGATCTTCTTTCCGACGGAACAGGAATCAGCCGCCACGGTCAAGTCATACAGCGGCTGTTCGCCATAGCCTGCCGGATACCACAGTTTCGGACTTCTGATCTCAAAAGAAGCCTGTACCGTGTTCATCCCGGACTTGAGTTCGGCCGCCACCGCTTTTTCTTTGCCGCCGAAAGTGAATTTTACTTCCTGCATCCCGTCCGAACAGGAATCGATTTCCGCCGTGACCAGCAGTTCACAGGAATTTTCCGAATGCTTCTGTTCCGTATAAACATGTTCGATCCTCGAACCGGCGGAACCCTGCAGATAAATGTCGCCGTAAATGCCGCTGACGGGAATGCATGGTCCCCAGTCCCAGCCGCCCTGACATTGGATTTTACGCACCAGATTGTTATTGGGCATCTTGCGCCAGTAACCGAGTTTGCTGCCGATCGGCAAAGTCAGTTTTTCCGCTTCTTCCGCAGTATATTTTTCCACCGCGGTGACCGTCACTTCGATCGTGTTTTGGCCTTTCTGCAGGAAATCCCGGACCTCGTGCCGGATCCGGCAGAACATGTTCCGGCTGTGCAGCACGGTTTTGCCGTTGATCCGGATCTCGCCCACCGTGTCCAGCGAATCCACATTGAGCCAGATCCGTTTCTGATCCAGAAATCCGGAATCAAGCTCAAAATCCCGGCTCCAGGTCCAGTCGAACTCACGCACCCACTGCAAGTCCTTTTCCTGCAGCCCCACATAGGGATCGGGAACCAGTCCCGCATCGATCAGTGCAGAACAGTTTTCTCCGGGGATCCGGGCGGGGATCGCCAGAAAATCGGGTTTATTGCAAGATAAAGTCCAAATTCCGGAAAGATCGATTTTTGACATTTTTGATTTCTCCTATCTGCGCACTCTGCGTATTATACTGCATAAAATACCTTCGTTTTTTCAAAAAAAAACTGGTATTCCGGGAAAAAGATACTATATTGATATTTATCGCAGTTTTTTCTGGAGGATATCATGATTCACCTGCCGGCAACTCCGCACTTGCAGCAGCATTATTATTTCTATCACACATCGTTTTTTACTCCGGACAGCTTTTACCCGCTTCACGACCATGATTTCTGCGAGTTTTTCATCGTCCTGCAGGGCAAACTCCGGCATATTTTCAACGGAAAAACTGCAGTTTATGAACCCGGGACCATCTGTTTTCTCCGTCCCGGAGACACGCACGAACTGCATTGTGCTCCGGGCTCGGTGCAAGTCAGGATCATGAACTGCAATGTTTTGACGGATGAAGTCCGGCGGCTTTTCCGAGATATTGCCGGATCCGGTCACATGGCGCTGGAAGACTGTATCCAGCAAATTTCCCCGAAATCGCAAATCCGGAAACAGGCCATCATGGAAGATGCGGAAGAGATCCTTCATTCAACTGATGAAACGCTGAAAAAAGCCCGTTTGAAACTGCTGCTGGGGAATATCCTTCTGCTGCTGATAGCCGCCAGCGGCTTTGCCGCGGATTCCGCGCCCGAATGGCTGCGGTCGGCACGCACCGCCATGCGCAAACCGGAAAATTACCGCCTCGGGCTGAAACGTTTCGTCGAACTCTCCGGGCGGACCCAGGAGCATCTCTGCCGGGCCATGCGCCGGTATTATTCGGAAACTCCGCAGCAATGGCTGACCGAAGTCCGGCTGGAAGCGGTTTTCGACCGTCTGCTGCGTCAGGGCGGCGATATTTCCATGACGGCATTCGAGGCGGGATTCCGCAATCTTTCCTGGTTCCGCCGCGCCTTCCGCCAGCGGTACGGCGTCACCCCGAAAACGATCCGGAAAAAAGGTTGAACCGTCTGAAGACCGGAGATCGCCGCGGCTCAGCAGTCGGGGACCAGTGACAGAAGACGTCTCCGGCCCGGAATATCCTTCTTTTGATAAACGATCCTTTTCTCATTCAGCAGATTCCGGACCGCCCGGTTGAAATAGCCGCAATAGGGCTTCACCTCCAATGCGGCAGCGAGATCGACCCTCGTTTCCGGTCCGTCCGACAGAAGGGCCAGGATCCGTTCCGTCAGCTTGCTCCCGGTTTTGCGGCGGAAAACCGGACCGACGCTTTCCCGTTCGATCATCCGGAACGGGAAATAAACATCGGAAACCTTTTCGCCGCGGCACAATGCCGACAGCAGATCGACCGCCGCTTCGCTCAGCCGGGTATAATCCATTGCCATTCCCGTGATCGGCGGATCGAAATACGGCAGAACGTTTTTCTGTTCCCAGCTCACCACGCTGATCCGTTTCGGCACACTCAATTTCAGTTTTTCGATCAGATTGAGCGCATCCCGCGCCGCCCCCTCATCGACCGCGATCAAAGCGGTCGCACCGTTCGAAACCGCCTGTTTCAGCAGGGCGAGATTCTGTTCGAACGAATTGCTCCGCATGTCGAAAATGCAGTTCTTTTCCGGATAATGGACTCGATGGGATTTCAGGTAATCGAAGAAACCCTGATAACGCGCGCGGCGCTGTTCGATCTCCATCGGCTCGGGCGCCAGCAGCAGGATATGCCGATGTCCCAGAGAATACAGTTTTTCCAGCAGGAGACGCATGGATTTCGCACTGTCCATATTCACATGCGCCAGCAGGCTGTCCGGCGGATCGAAAACCGGATTGGCATTGATCCGGACCAGCGGCAGCTGAAATTTTGCAAACCACGCGGCCGTCAGTCCGGGTTCGATGGCAATGCTGATCCCGCCGTCGATGGCCCGGCTCCGGAGCCGTTCCAAATCATTCGTCGGAACGAATTCCACCTGAATATTGCGTTGATACAGCACATAAACCAAGGCATTGAGCAAAGCCGCCACATAATTATCCGGACGGATCTGCCAGGCCGCGGGAAGAATGACCGCAAGACGCCGAAGTTTGTCCCGCCGCCAGTTGTAATTCAGTTTGCGGGCCTGTTCCAGCACTTTCCGCCGGAGATGTTCGGACACCTGCCCCTGATTGTTCAGCACCTTGGAAACGCTCGCCTGCGAACAGCCCGCCGCCCTGGCGACATCCGTGGAAGTGACTTTTCCTGACTGCAATGACCGTTTCCGGGTCCGTTTCTTCATGAAATTTGCCTTTATTTTTATTTGCCCTATTCAGGTAAAATATCCGTTTTTTCAGAAAATTCAACAGTAAAACAAAAATGAATTATGATTTTTTATTCTCAAAAAAAACCGGCGGGGCGGGTTGTATTTCATTCGACGGCATGTATATTCACAGAAGGAATTGCATTGACAAACAGTAAAGGAGGAAATTGCAATGTTCAAAGGAGTTACATTCGGATATTACGCAGGGAACGGTTATTTTTCTTCGGAACAGGCAAAAATCGAAGTGGACCGCATCCATGAACTGGGCATTCCGTGGATCTGCCTGGTCACCACCATCATGCAGGAAGCTTATTACAGTACTCGGATGTTCCGTGATTTCCAGTATACGCCGGGCGATGATGAACTCGTCGAGATCATCCAATACATCCATTCCAAGGGAATCAAGGTCATGCTCCGTCCCATGATCGAGTGTCATGACGGCACCCAGAGATCGTATCTGGTACTTTATCAGGGGGAGATCCAGGAGGGACATCCCTTCCATTACCG
>SUWI01000204.1 GCA_015061565.1 Lentisphaerota bacterium | reverse complement strand
TTTTCGAACTCACCCGCGGCCCCGGCGGCGAACGCTCCCTGCTGCTGCCCGGAGGCGCGGCGGTCTGCCTCACCCCCGACCGGAAACTGGTCACTCTGGTCGAGAAGGCCGAAGAGCGCAGCATGCTGTATCCGAAAAAACTCGTGATGCAGGAAGCCGCGGCGGCCGTCGCCCGCGCGATCGTCTGCAAAAACGGCTCCATCGTGGCGGATGACGATCTGCCGGATCTGAATCAGCTCGCCGAAAAGCTGCTCGAATCGCCCGAAGATTTCCTGCGTGACCTGTATGGCAAAGACCTGCCGACTCCGGTGGTCGTCTGGCGGATGCCGCAGGACATCAAGCGGCGCGTCATGGTGCCGCCCGGACATTATCTGCTGGTCAAATCCCCCGGCTTCATCCGCGCCGGGCTCCATTATCAGGGGAAAGTCCGCGCCTATTTCAATGCCCTGCCGGCCAAGGACGGTTCGTTTTTCCTGCTGATCGATCCGGTGAAGACGCCTCAGATGCCCGAAGACGCCACGCTCCATACCGCGGTGTTTTCCGCGTCCGGACCGAAGCGGCTCCAGGGTCATATCACGTTCCTGCCGAAGGACGTGCCGTATCTGCAGACCGGTCTGGTCCGCCGCGAGTTCCACCGGGCGAAATTCCATTTCATGCGGGGGAACGGACGCGGCGCTTTGCTGTGGCACACCATCGAACCCGGCGAACTGCGCAGCCGCTACGACGCCGTCCTGCTCGCCAACCTGAATCCCGATTATCCCGAGAACCGCCATATCATGCTCCGCCGCTTCCGCATCTGGAGCATCTACCATGCCAAACAGCAGGAGTTCATCGCCGACTGCATGACCGATTTCCATCTCAATGAGAACGGCGACGGCGTCTGGAACTTCGTGATCCCGGTCGGCAACGGCCTGTTCACCGACATTTCCATGAAATTGTCCCTGATCCCCGATACCAACGCCGTCCAGTTGACCTTGCAGCGGCATCCCGACATGGACCGCGAACGCCGGCTCGGCGACCGCCATCCCATCCGCCTGCTCATCCGGCCCGACCTGGAAGACCGCTCGTTCCATAACAGCACCAAAGCTTCCGCCGGGCCCGAACGGATCTGGCCGGGCAAGATCAAGGCCGGTCCCCGCAATCTGACTTTCAGTCCGGCCGACGACCGCATTCTTTCCATCACCGCCAACAAGGGACATTTCGTGCGGTCCGACGAATGGAAATACATGGTCTGGCAGGAGAATGAAGCCGCCCGCGGCCTGGATCCCTATACCGATCTCTACAGCCCCGGTTATTTCGAACTGATCCTCAACGGCAGCGAGACCGCCGTGCTCATCGGCCAGGTCATGACCTCGCCGGACGATGCCCGGATCATGCCGTGTCCCGCCCCGCTGGAAAAACTTCAGTTCAGGAACCAGACTCCCGTGGCGGATGCCCTGCGCGATTCCCTGGCTCAGTTCATCGTCAAACGCGACCAGTTCAAGACCGTGATCGCCGGCTATCCGTGGTTCCTGGACTGGGGCCGTGACACCCTGATTGCCGCCCGCGGTCTCATCGCCGACTCCGAATTCCGCTCCGATGCCCGGAAGATCCTGCTGAAATTCGCCTCGTTCGCCAAGGACGGCACCATCCCGAACATGATCAGCGGCGACAATGCCGACAACCGCGACACCTCCGATGCCCAGCTCTGGCTGTTCACCGCCTGCCGCGATCTCTGCAGGGCGGAAAAATCGCAGTCGTTCACCCAGGAGACCCTCCCCAACGGCAAAACACTCCTCCAGACGCTGCTGGAACTGGCCGAAGGTCTGATCGCCGGCACCCCGAACGGCATCCGCGTCGATCCCGAATCCCAGCTGGTCTTCAGCCCGGCCCATTTCTCCTGGATGGACACCAATTATCCCGCCGGAACTCCGCGTCAGGGATATCCGGTCGAGATCCAGGCGCTCTGGTTCGCCGCCCTCAATTTCCTCGGCGAACTCCTGCCAGGCAAAGACGGCGATATCTGGCGCGAACGTGCCGGAAAAGTTTCGGAATCCATCCGGAAATATTTCATTGCGGCCGACCGGCCATATCTGTCCGACTGTCTCCACTGCGAGGCAGGAACGCCCGCCGCCAAAGCCGTTCCCGATGATCATCTCCGGCCGAATCAGCTCTATGCCGTGACGCTCGACGCCGTCACCGATCCGGAACTGTGCCGGAAGATCCTGCAGTCGTGTTCCCTGCTGCTGATCCCCGGCGGGATCCGGTCACTCGATGATGCCGAGGTCAAATTCGAACTGCCGGTCCGCGGCGCGCATGGACAGCTGCTCAACGACCCGAAACATCCTTATCAGGGCCGTTACGAAGGCGATGAGGACACCCGCCGGAAAGTCGCCTATCACAACGGCACCGCCTGGTCATGGCAGTTCCCCGCCTATTGCGAGGCCTGTTTCAAGGTTTACGGTGAAGACGGACGTATGCTTGCCAGGTCACTGCTCTCTTCCATGACCCTCCCGATGAATGCCGGCTGTCTCTGCCAGATCACCGAAATCATGGACGGCGATTATCCGCACATCCAGCGCGGCTGCGGCGCCCAGGCCTGGTCCGTTTCGGAATTCTTCCGCGTCTGGAAAATGCTCCACAACCAGCCCGGTCTGCAATAAGATCAGGTGTAATATTCGGACATCCGGATTTCGGCTGCCATCGAATCATCCAGCAGTCCGAGATGGAACATCAAGGCGTTTTCCGCATGACGTTCAATGATTTTTTCATGCCGGGAAAGCGGCTGGCGGGTTTCCTTTTCCAGGGAACGCACGCCGGACAGATGGACATGGGCGAAAGCCAGCGGCTGCATGGTAAAAAGAAACAGCATCGAGGAATAATACAAATCATCGAGCCCGGAAATTTCCTTGCAGATCCGGTGGAAAACCAGCAATTCGCCGAGGAAATATTGTTCGACATGCTTGCGGCGGCCGTTGTCGAATCCCATATTCTCCAGGAAAAATACCCGGAGCAGGCGACGGTAGGATTTGCTTTTCCCATGCCTGAAAAAGTCGCGGTAATTTCTCAGCATCAGCTGGATGAATTTACACTGCCCAGCCCGGTCTTTCAGCAGCTCTTTATGTTCTTCATAAAATTTCGGCAGGGAATACGGCTCCCGTTCATCGACAACGCTTTGCCAGACCGATTTGGCAAAATCATCTTTCGTTCCGAAATGGTAATGGATCGTAGCCTCGGAGATCCCCGCTTTCTCCGCAATGCGTTCCAATCTCAGCCGATGGAAGAAATCTTCTCCGGCAATCTGCTGGACAGCAGCCGAAATGATTTTGTTCCGCGTTTGTAATGCTTTGCTCATCTGCCCCTCGCTCTCCTTATCAATTTTATTACAATACCATTAATTATTAGAAAGTCAAACTTAAAAATCAGTTTCAAAATGATTTTTTGGTTATATTCAACATGACCGTAAAAACAGTGATATGGTCTGATGTCACGTAATACGAAATAGATAGATTCGTATGGTGCAGCCGATATTTGTGCCTTGCAGTGAGCCGGCAAACGTACAGGCCACCCGATGATTCCGTGCGCATGGTCATCGCTTACGGCTGCAATGAGGGAACGGCCAGTGTGAATTCCCGCGGCATTACTGTTGCTTCCGCCCTTATCGGATTTTTTCCGGCACGATTTCGAGCATGCGGCTCAGCTCATTCTTCTTGGTCTTGAAAAACTGTCCGTCCGAATAACCGCGTTCGAAATCGAACCGCTGACGCAAAGCCTGACAGCGTTTTCTGAATTGCTCATCGGTCTCGCCCGGGATCCGCACCACTTTCCGTTCGTCATATTCCACTTTCAGGGAAACGATATCATATTGTTCCGGACCGTCTGCCGCGGACAGCTCGTAACTGAATCCATCCGCACAGCGGATCGTCAGTTTGTGCTGAAAAACCGGATCTTTCCCGTCTTTTCCCGGAATGTAATAATCCATGGTAAAGGGGTTGGACAGCCGTTCTGCCAATCCGGAAAGCAGCTGATTTTCCGCCTTTTTGCCGATCGGATAGGCCAGGGTGAAGGGATGGGCGGTGCTTTTCCGGAACACCGACCAGAGCAGACGGCCCTTGCCGTTTTCGAACCGCTGGGAAGTCATCGTCAGGGCACGGCGCAGTTCATACAGGCGGAGGGGTTCGACCCAGACCGCGGGGATGGGATGGCAATTTTCGAACACGACCGGGATCAGATAGACTTTGCCGTCGATCAGGACGTAACGGCCTTCCGCCTCGCCGGAAGCGGTCCGACCCGGTTCGGGACGCAGGAAATGGCCTTTGCCCAGCAGGATGCTGAACAGTTCGCGGTCATCGCGGTCATACAGGATCACCCTGACGCCGGGAATCAACTTGGGATCTTTCTCGACCAGCCGGAGTTGGCGCAAAGCCGACTGATCCACATTGTGCAGCTGTTTCACCGGAGCCAGCGAAGAAAGCGAATTCAGCAGGGAGGAGATTCGCGGCACCGAAGCCGGCCGGGAACCGCGCTCCTCCACGACCCAGCGGCCGTCCTTCAGCAGCAGGGTGGTATGGACATCCCGCCAGCGGATGACGATCTTCGAGGCTTTCTCGGCCTTCGCCGCCGGCAGGGAAATATGCAGACCGCGCGCCGAATACCGTCTCCGCATCGGCGTGCCGCAATACAGCGCCGCCGCGGTCAGAGCGGTCAGCACGACAAAAAACACGATCCTTATGATAATACTTTTTCGGGTCATGACCGTTTCCTCCATCTGGAAAAGCGTAACGAGGCCCAGATCAGCCCGATGACCGCCACGGCCAATGGCACCGCCGCGAGATTGATCAGCCTCAGCCAGGTGTCCAGCCGGTTCAGATCGGCGCGCAGCTGCTTGCGCACTTCTTTGAGTTCACGCGTGACCCGCGCCGTCTTGGCATTATATTCCCGGATCAGCTGTTTCTGCTCCGGCGACAGACGGATCTCGCCTTTCGAAGCGCCGAGCGAGGCGCGGATGCGGTTCATCCGCAAGGTGGCCGAGCGCAGTTCCTGCTCCAGTTCCTGGATCCGGTCCTTGTAATTGAGCTCGGCCTGAGCCCGGAGGGCATTGTAGCGGGTCAGCGGCCGGCTCATCGGATTGCGTCCGCGGATCCGGCTCAGGAAACGGTTGCTTTCCGTCAGCTGTTCCATGATGTTCTGCAGCAATGCGGCATTGTCGTTCTGCCGCACCGGCGTCTTCTGTCCGTAAGCATCCGGAGTCATTTTCACACAGAGATCGTTGAAGAGCATGTCGCTGTCGCCGAACAGATAGACCTCGCCCTTGCCGCCGGAGCGCTGAAGATGTTTATGTCCGCGCGGCATAACCAGGGGCGGCCCCTTCGGATAGGCGGACGGAAAATCGCCGGTCAGATGCACCCCGAGCGCCAAAGGCTTGCCGCCGGGCCGGAAATTGCGGATGACCAGTTCCGGCCGTTCCGCCACATACATGCTCACCGGCTGGGAATTGGCTGAAGTCCGGAGCAGGGTTTCCGAACGGATGCCCTCGACCGGAGTCACGGTCAGCGGCGAGGCGAACCACATGGAAACGGAATTGAACAGCGCGGTCACCGGCGTCTGCCGGGAGAACGCTTCGCCGGAGAGTTCCAGCGCGGTCGGATTGGTGATCATGCGTTCCGGCAGCACGCGGCGGTGGGCATAGATCAGATCGGCCGCCACCATTCCCGGATTGCAGGAGACTCCCCATGCCGAGGTCAGCGGATCCAGCGAAGAAGTGATCTTCTCCGACATCGAATAATCGCTGCGGATCTTGAGCAGGGCATAAAAACTGCGGGGATCGAGGAACACCGCCATGCGCCCGCCGCGCATCAGATACTGGTCCAGCGCATAAAGCGCGCGGGGCTGAATCCCGACCGGATGGATGATCAGGACCGCGGCAAGATCGGCGGGGATCTCCCCGGCATCCAGCGCCAGCGGCACCAGTTCATAATCCGCCCCCAGTTCGGAGATCACATACCACGCCCGGTCAAACGCTTTCACCTGAGAGGGATCCAGGGCGGTCAGTTCCGTCGGCAGCTGGTCGCCCAGCACTTTGAACGCGCTCATGACGCCGATTTTGGGACGTTTCGCGGACACGGCGTTCAGAACGGTCCGCACCACATCGTATTCCAGCATCTTTTCCTGCTGCAGGGAAAGGAACGGCAGACTCAAGGTCCGGCTGCCGCAGGAAACCGAAAGGCCCAGGTACACCCGGTCGCCGGTATTGATCGAGATCGGCGTGATCCCTTCCAGTCCGGCGGCCTGTTCATCGCCGGAATCGGGTTCGGGATCCAGCACCACCAGGGTCAATTTGCCGCCCGAGGCCTCGCAGAGACTGCGCAGCAGCCATTCCACCCGTTCGGCGTAACGCTTGAAAACCGCCGGCAGATGCGGACTCGAGGACGACACGTAAAAACGGATCTCCGCATTGTTTTTGAGGCTGCGCGCAAATTCCTTCGCTTCCGGCGACAGGGAATAAGCACCGTCCTGACTCAGATCGGTTTTCAGCGAAAAAGCCGAGCCGATCAGGTTGACGCACAGCAGGATGTACAATGCGGGGATCACCCGCAGGCAGAGCAGACCGATCTCCCGGCGGACCCCCGGCACCGACCAGGCGCCGGACACAAAAACATTCCCCGTTCCCGAAGCGATGAACTTCAGGACGATTTCCGCCAGATACAGGAAGAAAACCATTCCGCTGAGGCAGTAAACCAGGTCGCCGGTATCGACGAATCCGCGCTGGAAAGCCTGATAATGAGGCAGGAACGCCACCGAGGCCAGCAGATTTACCAGACTGTCCGGAAGATATACGCTCAGCCAGTCCAGCACATCCGGAGCTCCGATCACCATGAACAGACCGCAGATCACCAGCGACAGCAGAAAACTCGCGGTCTGGCTCTGGGTCAGCGCGGAACAGAAACTTGCCGCGGCCAGAAAGACGCCGCCGAGCAGGAATGCGCCGGCATATCCGCAGAAGATCGTCCCGATATCCGGCTTGCCCAGATAAACCGCGCTCAGCGGCACCCCCGCGGTCAGCACCAGCGCCAGCGCCAGATGCGACATTCCCGCCAGGAATTTGCCCCAGACCAGTTCCCGGATCGTGCAGGGAAATGACAGCAGCAGTTCCATGGTCCCTGTCCGCCGCTCTTCCGACCAGAACGGCATCCCCAGCGCCGGCACCAGGAAAACGAACAGCCACGGCAGCCAGCCGAAAAACGGTGTCAGGTCCGCCTGTCCGTAGGTGAAGATCCCGCTCACGATGAAGGACAGGAATCCGGCCAGGATCAGAAAGATGATCAGGAAGATCCACGGCGCCGCCGAAGCGGCCGAGGCGGCGAATTCCCGTTTCCACACGGCACGGACGACCCGGAAAGAACGCATGCTCATGATACGGCACCGCCTTCCCCTGCCCCGGTCAGCCGGCGGAAGGAATCTTCCAGCGTGCCGCCCGAAACCGCCCGGAATTCCGCCACACTGCCGGAAAAGACTTCACGTCCGGAACAGATTGCCAGCACGCGGTCGCAGACCGCATCGATCTCCTCGAGGATATGGGTGGAAACAATGATCGCGCAATTTTCCCGCATCTGCCGGATCAGGCCGCGGATCTCGCGTTTCTGGTTCGGATCCAGACCGTCGGTCGGCTCATCCATCACCAGCACGGTCGGCCGATGGATGATCGACTGGGCCAGACAGACCCGCCGGCGGTAGCCTTTGGACAGCGATTCGACTTCATCGCCCGCGACATTTTCCAAAGCGCAGTCGGACATCACCCGGCTCAGGGCGGTGCGGAGATCATCCCCCGTGAGGCCGCGCATGGAACCGCACCAGGACAGGAAAGACTGCACGGTCATATTGCCGTAAAGCGGCGCGTTTTCAGGTAGATAACCAAGCTGCAGCCGGGCAGCCACCGGATCGAGCGCCGGGTCGACTGAATTGATGAGGACCCGTCCGGAAGTCGGACGGTTGAGGCCGCAGAGCATCCGCATGGTGGTGGTCTTGCCGGCGCCGTTCGGGCCGATGAACCCCAGCACGCAGCCGGACTCCAAGGTGAAACTCAGACCGTCCACCACGGTCCGGCGACCATAGCATTTGACCAGGTGTTCCGCCGTGATCCCCATACGAAAAACCTGTCAGCGGGAATCTTTCGCCAGTTCGCGTTCGTTGAAAAACGCCAGTGCCAGCAGAGTCCAGAAACCGATATAGAACAACACATACAGCACAGCCCAGAGCAGATATGAATACGGGATCACCTGCCTCGCGGCCAGGGCATCCGCCATCCAGAAATACTGCCAGTTCGGCAGCAGCGCCCGCAGGAAGGAGCCGAACAGGCTGTCTCCCACCCATTGCATGACGAAGAATTTGGAAACCAGACCCAGCAGGAAAATCAGGGTGCAGATGGTGAGATTGGCCACCAGTTCGAGGCGGGTCGCCAGCGCCGCGGAGATCGAACCCATGGTCCAGACCGCGGGAAACAGCAGCAGCAAAGCCGGGATCAGATGACGCGCTTCGATGAATTCCTCCGGATCGATCTCGCCGTGGGCATCCATTCCGCTCACCCGGACAAAATAATAGATCGCCGCGATCACGGGGATCAGGATCAGCAGGGCAGCAAGCGTGTTCGAAGTGAACGAAACCTGACGGAAATAATTGCGAAGTCCGCCGAAGATCGCCGCCGCGGCGATCGCACCGTAATAGACCGCCATCAGGCCGAATTCCAGCCGGAACTGATCTTTCGCGATCAGCACCGCAACCAGGGCGGAGGCATTCAAAATGAACAGGAACACCGACACCGATGCCATGATGCCGACGATCTTGGCCAGCACGAACGAAAAACGGGTCACCGGCTTGGAGAGCAGCAGCAGGACCGTCCCGTTGCGCATCTCGCGGCTGATGGTGTGCGCCGAACAGATGACCGCCACCACCAGGCTGAACACCAGCGAAGTCGCCATCACGCTGTCCACCACGAATTTGATCTGTTCGCGGAAAACGAACATCGCGGCGGTCGGGAACAGTCCGTTGATGCACAATGCGGTCGCCAGCATCAGGAAATAAACCGGTTCCCGGATGCATTCCACAAAAGTATTTCTGGCCAGCTTGTAAAAGATCAGCATGTTTCACTCTCCTGATGCAGGTATTTTTTGATTTTTTTCATCTTTCCAGTTGATTTTTCTTCATTGACCATATATTCTATTACACAATTTGAGGAATTTCAAATCGAAAGAAGTAAGAATGAGCAAGTTTTTCATAAAAAAGACGGAGAAAAAGCCCCGGGCGGCCATTTTTTTAAGCGGGAATGGCTCCGACACGGAAAAAATCCTCTCCGATTTCACTGAACATAAAGAGCAGCGGCACTGGATCCCGGCAGTGGTGGTGACCGACCGTCCCAGGACCAGCCGCGCGGCGGAGATCGCCGGAAAATACGGTCTGCCGCTGGTAGAACACGGCATCGCCGCCTTCTACCGCAGCCACGGATCGGACAAAGTCACGGTGGCGACTCCGGAAGGTCGGCGCATCCGCGAACTCTGGACCGCCGAACTGCTGGAAAAACTCCGTCCGTTCGATCTGGATTTTGCCGTTCTGGCGGGATTCATTACCCTCACGAATATTGCCGCGGTCCTGCCGTGCCTCAATGTCCATCCCGGCGACCTGACGTATGAGAAAGACGGCCGCCGGCTGCTGACCGGACTCCATACCGTCCCGATCGAACTGGCCATCCTCGAGGGATTGGACCATCTCCGCTGCAGCGTGATCCAGGTCCGGCCGTTTTCCGGCAAAGCCGACGAGGTGGACAGCGGCCATATTCTGGGCATCTCCGAAAAAATGCCGT
>SUWI01000203.1 GCA_015061565.1 Lentisphaerota bacterium | reverse complement strand
ACCGTCCCAGCAGTCGAAGGAACAGCGGTCGCCACGGTTGATGCCGCTGCTGGCCTGATTGAACTGATCGAAGTAGATACCGTCCATGCCGAGATCATCCAGCATCCAGACGATATCTTTTTCAAGCTCTTTATAGCGGGTGTTGCCAACATCGGTACGCACCAGAAGGTTGATGTAGGGATCGGCGGCGTAGTAGGTATCCACATAGGCGCAGCCTTTGGCATCGAAAAGCATGGAGTCTTTGTAAGGCGTGTGCTGCGTCAGCAGTTTGGTCTGTTCAGCTGTGAGAACTGCTCCGTAGACTCCGCTGAGGCATTTCCTGCATGAAGGCAGTATTTCCCCGCCGGGAATCTTGCGTTTGTCGATCGGCACCAGATTGGTCTCGATCATGGAAAGCACTTTGACATGGGGATTCTTTTTGCGCAGTTCATTGCGTTTCTGAGTGATGATCCGGGCATGTTCCTCCTTCGTCATCCCTGCACTGGTGTGGTAATTGTACCAGATACCGGTGTTGACTATAACTTCCTGATTGTTCTCAATTGCGAACCCTCCCAATTCGGTCTGGATGCCGCGTATCGTGAGATTCAATCCCAGATGACGGCGCAGTTTATTGATGAAGGCAAAATAATCCGGTTTATCCGCAGGGACCACCAGACGGGTAAAGGTATAACTTTTGCCCACACCGAGTCCGAAAGTGGCATCGATTGCGCTGATCCGGTTCGAGGCGGTCCTTTCTGCCTGCATCTGAATACGGAATACATCATCGAGGCACATGACGCCGAGAGCAGATTCTTCCCCCTTGATGAACAGTGTCGGATTGGAAGCAATTGCGGTATCGGAAAAAGTTCCCGGCACTCCGGCAATGCGGAATTCGTTGATATTCAGATTTTTTTCCCGCAGATAATGAAATTCGCTTCTGATTCCGGTATCGGCCTTTGAAGTGTTTTCGATTTTATCATCGATGATGAAGATGCCCTTATCACTTTTTATGGTGCGGGTGAACCTGTAATTTGCAGATTTGGCTGAAACACTGATGGTATTCTCCTTTTGGCTTACCTCCGGTTTCCAGCCGGAGATGCCAGGACTTTTATCCGTCGCAATCCTGTTGAATTTGATTCCGCTGCGGTGCGGATAAGACAGTGCGGTTTCTGTGAAATATACATCTTTGCCGGAACGGCTGCGGAAGATGCTTCCGCCCGTTTCCGTCACTTGACAAATCATGTTTCCAGCCGTGAGTTCAGCTACCTTTTTGCCGGGAGCGAAGGGGATGATCAGAATTTTTCCCGCCCGGATCTTATCAACATCTTCTTCCGGCATCTGGATGATATGCAGATTTTCGATTACCATGTTCCAGGGAGGGTAAACGTTTTTTCTGCAGAACCTGTTGGTGAAACGCAGCAGATTGTCACCTGCGCTTTCCAACCTGTCATCTACCCCGACGACCTCCATTCTGCAAAGGTCTGAAATATCGAGAAAATAGCGATTGAGTTCAGCTTTGGGCGCTGTGATCCGGGGATCTATCACATCGACCCTCGGTGTGAAGCGGACCAGCAAAGTCTGATTGTCATTGCTCCACCAGTTTCTTCTTGCCTCCTCCCCTTTGAGGGTGGAAAACTGTGCCGGGCCGCGGCGCAGCAGACGGTGATTCCCGTCTGAGCTGTAACTTCCGACCGGCTGTCCGTTTAGGGACAATTTGGCATAATAATTCCACCCCCCGGTCGAAATTGATTTCAGATAAATATCAAAGACCAGAATGGTTTTGTATCCTTTCCGGAATCTTATCGCGGGGAACTTGAGGGTGCAATGGGTGTATTCGAAGTTGCCGGTTTTTATGATGGTGCGCTGAGGGCCTTTCCAGACAATGCTGACATTCTTGCCGGATTCCGCTTTGAAATCATTTTCAGGCCGGACTTTTTTCACCTCTTTTTCCGGCAGGTATTCCAGTTTGATCTTTTCGATGCGCATGTTGATGGCGTTTTGGGATTTTGAGGCATCGAACCGGTTGACGAATTCCAGTTCTCCCGGAGCGTATTGCGCAATATCGGTGATATCCAGCGTGTAGCGGTTGAGCTCCTGTCTGGAGGATATTATCCTCCGGTCCAGTTTGTCGGCGGAGGGAGTAAAACGTGTCAGCAGCGCTTTTTCATCCTGCCACCAGGGACGGACGGCATCTTTGGTTTTGAGAGTTGAAAGCTGATTTTTTCCTCGTTTCAGAAGACGCAGATTGCCTTCGGCATCGAATTTGCCGATTTGAATGGTTTTTTTCCCGTTTCCAGAATGAAAACGCAGTTCCAGATACCCACCCCATCCGGAAGGGACAGGTGTTTTCAGGTAGGCATCAAAACTCAGGATAAGTTTCTTGCCGTCGGGAACTTTGAGCGCAGGCAACGGATGGCGGTAGGAACTTTTTTTCCTGACTAAACTTTTTATCTCAACGCTTTCGTGATGCTCGGTGATGATTTGTGCGGAAAGTGCAAAAGCGGCAAAGAAGATACTAAGAATCGTCCATTGTGCTTTCATGGTTATACTCCTGTATAATAATTTAGTTTTGTTTTATGATTGACACAGATTTATTTGTAAAGGACATTCCGTTTTATGACATCATTGGCATTGGTCATATTCAGTCCATCCTGATATGCGACATCAAGTATGCTTCCTGTCTGCGGACGCTTCTGTGTTCCGGCGTGTCCGTCTGCAAACAGGATGTTGAGTGACTGATTCGGATGCGGAAAACGCATCATCGAACGACTGGATCCGGCAATGATGCGGTGCGGATAGTCGATGCAATGGATCCCGCCGACATCAGAGACTCCACCCGGGTCTTTTTGGGAGTTATTGTCACCGAAATCCATAAGCAGCAGAGTTCTCGAGGCCATGGTGGCTTTGCGCAGTGGTTTGACATTTTTCAGTGTTGCCTCAGTCTCTCCGTCTCCTGCGGAAAATGTCCCGTTTATCACATAAGTTGCAGTAAATACACTTGCCGTTGTCGCCGGACATATTACCGGAGTATTAATTGATTTGCCCGCTTTGTATCTGCCCGGAGGAACAAATCCGAGATAATCCTTGCCCAGTACGTCAAACCACATCCTTCTATTATCTGATAATACTTTGTTGTTGCTGGAAAACGGCAGATATGTGTGATCATCGGCATAAAGCAGGATCCCTGTCCCCAACTGTCTGAGGTTGCTGAGACAATTCGTCTTGCGCGCAGTTGCCCGCACCTGGTTCAGTGCCGGCAGCAGCATGCCCGCAAGAATCGCGATGATCGCTATGACGATCAGCAATTCGATGAGTGTGAATTGATTTGAACCTTTTTTCAAAAGGCATTCGATACGATTGCTGTTCTGTTTCATTTTTTTTGTTCTCCTTGTTTTTATTGTTGCATTTAATTTATGATCAGTATCCGGGAAAGACCGCTTCTATGACGGGCATATCCCCGTGACAATCCGGTTTCAGCAACAGATCCAGCAGAGCTTCTGCGATCCGGCGGTAACAGGGATCGAAAGACTTGAGCCCCAGACCCTCGAACAAAGGATCATCGTTACCCCCGTAAATCTTGACTTTGATACCCCTTTCAAGCAAACGGGTCTGCAAAGAAGCGGCATGCAGGGCATCATCAATATATAATACCTCCGGACGGTATGGCAGGATAACCTGCTCCATCATGGCATCTGTCTGGTTCCGGAGAGAGAGATTAGCCGAATGCTGCGCGACCAGATGCGGATCGGGCTCAAGACCGTTCGCTCTCATCGCCTGGTGGAACTCCCGATACAGTGCGGCTTCAGTGGACCATTTCAAACCGGCCGAAAACATGCCGATCTTCCGGTATCCCTTCCCGATCGCCGCGGCAATCAGTTGCGTAAGAGCTTTTACCCGGCTGGTCGCAACATAGCGGCTCCCTTCACAGATCGGCTTTTCCATAAATATGATGTTATCCTCGCTGGAGAAGAAATTCAGGAATTCCGACTGCAAATCCGGATATTTGTGGGCGCAACAGATGAAATTCTTGATGCCGTAGCGTTGAAATGAAAGGTAATCCGCTTTCATGTGTTGGATATTTTCATGAGTGAAACTGGTCATGATCCGATATCCGAGGGACGAACTGACTTGTTCGATCTCCTGCAGGAGCCGCATCGCCCGGTATTTGGCAAATGAATCGATAAAGACGCCGATGATTCTGGACTGTCCCCCTGCAAGGATGGATGCCGCCATGTTGGGCTGGTAATTGAGCTTGCGCGCGGCATTGAGAATACGCTTGCGCGCCTCGGCGCCGACGCCGATCTTGTCGCTGCCGCCGTTGAGCACTTTGCCTGCCGCAGCACGCGAGACCCCCGCCAGTTCCGCCACCTCGATCAGGGTCACTTTCTGTTTCTTCATCATAACAAAATATCCTTTTTAATAGAGCGCGCTATATGCTATATTTTACAACATTTTCGAAAATTGTCAAGGGGGCTAATGAAAAAATGAGAAAAATTTTTCGGTGGGGAGGTGCAAGACGGATGGGGTGGTGCGGCGCAAAATCCGTGCCGGAAATCCGCGATCATCGGACAATCCGGACAGTTCGGACGGATCGGACAATTGCGCGTGAATTGGACTTTCGGTGCAAGAGTACCGAGGCTGCGGCTTTGAGTTTGCTTGCCGCAACTTCGGCTTCCGCGCACTCCGTATTCTCCGCTCCCTCCGTTCCAGTTCGCGTCCCCCTGCTGCTGAAAAAATATTCCCGCGAACTTTGCTTCTCCGGCTTGCGAGTTGAGATAAGAAGTGTTATATTATATGCAACAATCACAGAAAGGATCCAATCATGTTCGGAAACACGTTCGGAAAATTATTCAGGATCACCTGCTGCGGCGAATCTTATGCCGGAGGGTTCAGGAAAAACCTCAATCTGCCGCCGGAACTCTACGGCGGACTGCTCACCATCGTGGATGGCGTGCCGCCGGGAATCAAGATCACCGCCGAGCTCATCCAGGCGGAACTGGACAAGCGCAAACCCGGCCAGACCCCGCTGGATTCCCCGCGCAAGGAAAAAGACCGCGTCTACATTTTCTCCGGCGTCATGGAAGACCAGCTGACCACCGGCGCACCAGTCGGTCTGGTCATCCCCAACAACGATATTCAGGATGTCCATATCGACCAGTACCGTTCCTATAAGGATTCGATCCGTCCGGGCCATGCCGAATACGGTTTCTTCAAGAAATACGGCGAACACGGCGACTGGGTCGGCGCGGGCCGTGCCAGCGGACGCGAAACTGCCAGCCGGGTGGCCGGCGGCGCGGTCGCGAAAGCCATCCTCGACACCATGGGGATCGATGTGGTCGCCTATACGATCGCGTCCCACAACATCAGGATCGACCATGAAGTGACCTACGAGGAAGCCAAAGCCAATTACCGCAAGAACGAACTGAACTGCCCCGATCTGGCGCTGGCCGAAAAGATGAAAGCCGACGTGCTGGAAGTCAAGAAAAGCGGCGAAACCTGCGGCGGCATCGTGGAATGCATCGCCCGCGGCGTGCCGGCCGGACTCGGCGAACCGGTTTTCGACAAGATGAACGCCATGCTCGCCCATGCGGTCTGCTCCATCGGCGCGATCAAGGGCATCGAATTCGGTTCCGGATTTGAAGTCGCCGGCATGGTCGGCAGCGAGAGCAACGATGAAGCCTATGTCGATCCCCAAAGCGGCCGCGTGCGGTTCAAGACCAATCACGCCGGCGGCATCCTCGGCGGCATCACCACTTGGGAAGACATCCGTTTCCGCTGCGCGATCAAGCCGACTCCGACCGTTTCCGTGCCGCAGGACACCGTCAACGTGGCGAAGATGGAAAACACGGTGCTTTCGCCGATCACCCGGCGCGATCCCTCGCTGCTGC
Source organism: Lentisphaerota bacterium (assembly GCA_015061565.1). GTDB lineage: Bacteria > Verrucomicrobiota > Lentisphaeria > Victivallales > UBA1829 > SIG94. Next base: position 4,072 of record SUWI01000203.1, on the reverse strand, counting down.
CCCGGATCTATCCGGTGATCGAAGCGATGACCCGCTGCGTCATTCTGGACGCTCTCTACATGGCCCAGGGCTATTGGAAAGTTTCCGGGATCGACGAAAAGTGGCTCAAGATCTGACGCCGCAGGGAAGGCAGTCATGACCGTTCCGGAGGACAATTTGTCTCCGCGTCTGGAACTGTCCTTTTCCCTGGCTTTTGTCAGCCTGATTTTTTTCACCGCAGTCCTGCCGGGCGTATCCGCCGGACTGCGGGATTTTTTTCCCTCGTGGCTGTTCCTGCTGCTGATGACCGTTCCGGTCCAGGCGGCGAACATCGCGTCCTGTCTGATCCCGGTATGGCGTTATTCCCCCGGCCTGCCGCTGCGTGACGCGCTGGACCTGAAGATCCCGAAGGGAAAAGATCTGGAGACGGCCGTTTTCGGCACGCTGATCGTTTATTTTTTGCTGGCATTTGTGACCGGCATCACGGTTTATCTGCTGCGGAAAATCGGGATCGAGCCGCAGGAACAGGAGGCGGTGATGATCTTCCGCAGCGGCACTCCTCTGGAGGTCGCCATTCTAATCCCCTGCACGGTCATCCTCGCTCCGGTCGGGGAAGAATTCTGTTTCCGCTATGCGCTGTTTCGAAAGCCGGAACAGCATCTGGGATTTTTTCCCGCGGCCCTGATCTCCTCGCTGATCTTTGCCGCGGCGCATCTGAATCTGCAGGTGATGCCCGCGTTGTTCCTGCTCGGACTCTGGCTGTCCTGGCTGTACCGCCGGACCGGTTCCCTGCTGGCGCCGATGATCGCGCATGCGCTGTTCAATGCCATGAGCATCCTGCTGATATACGTGATCGCCCGATGACCGGCGGGGTTTCGCCGGTCAGGCACCATGCCGGAGCGTGACCCGTTCGAGGAGTTCATCCAGCCATTCCGGAGCGCCGCAATGGACGGCGAATTTATCCGGATCGGGCTTATGGAGATCGCTGCCGGCGGAAGAAAGTAAACCGTGTTCCCGGCAATATTCGCGGTAGAACGGGGTCATTTCCGGCGGGACCGACTTATGGGCGCATTCGATGCCGTCCAGCTGGAGCATTTCCCGCAGCTGATCCATGCGGTTCCGGTCGTTTTTCAGAAAATAGCCGCAGGGATGGGCGATGATGACCACGCCGCCGGCCTTTTTGACCGCCGGGACCACCGCGTCATATTCCGGGTAAAGCGGCATGTCGGTGAAACTCTGCCGCTGGGCGTTGAATTCCGCTTCATCGCGGCAGAAACCGTGTTCGATGCAGTAATCGCGCAAATTCCCGTTCCTCACATGGGTGATCCCCTGTTTGGCGATGGCTTCGGCGGGACGGTAGCTTTGCAGCAGTTTCAGACGCGCGTCGTCGTCGAAAGAAAAGCCCCGCTCGCAGTAATTGCGGGAGATGGCCTGTCCGCAGGCGACCTGCCATTGACGGTAGCGTTCGAAGACGGCGGCCATTCCCGGATCGGGGGTCGCGGGCAGGTTCAGACAGACCAGATCGAAAGTGCCGAGCGGACAGTGGACGGTCAATTCCGCCCCGAGTATATAGCCGACTTCGGGATATTCCGCGGCGGCGTGGAGAACTTCTCCGCAGCTGTCCATCAGATGATGGTCGGTGACGGCGATGGCGCGGACTTTTTTCTGTTCCGCGAAACGGAAATAATCCGCTGCCCTGGAAAAACCGTCATAACTCCAGCAGGTATGAAGATGTAGATCGAAAACCGCCATAAGGACACCCGTTTTCCAAGTCGGCAATTGATGAGCGAATGGCTACCCAGACGGATAATATCCGAACTGTTCCAACTGCGGTTTACTATAGCATAGAAGTCTTTTTTTTCAAGTAAAAAACCGGAGCGACCTGCTGTCTGCGGACAGATCGCTCCGGCGATCCGGCTAAGGTGAGGCGAACCTTTATTGTGTAACTTTCGATTCTGCTGCCTTCGCATCCTCCGCTTTTTTCGCATCCGCGGCTTCGGCAGTTTTGAAGACCTCGGCGACAGCTTTGATCGCTTCCGTTACATCTTCATCTTTGTGCAGCGTGATCGAAAGGAAACGCTTCTTTGTCACGCTCTGCGCGTTCCAGACGCTCGCGCTGGATTCTTCGCGGTAACTGACCGCGTTCGTGCCCGCTTTGGTCGTTGCAAAATCGCCGCTGATGAAGAGTGTGCGGATCTCCGGGATCTTCGTTTCGGTGTTGATTCCGACGTGGGTATCGACCACCGTTCCGTTTCCGCTGGTGTTCTTCGTGGTGAGCCCCTTGGCCAGCGTTTCGGTCGCGCAGCCGGAAAGCAGGAAAAGTGCAGAAATTGCACATACCACTCCCGTCATGCCCAGAAAACGCGATTTTTTGAGCAGGAAGATTTTCCGGTCTTTGAATTCCTCGCGTTTGCCGTGGTTCCAGTTCGACACCGGCCGAAAATACCCGCAGACTCTACTGTAAACTTCACATCTCTGACTGCATTTATTCATTTTTCGCCTCGATTTTCTGTTCGATCACGGTTTTCACTTTTTCGACGCCCAGCGGAATCGCCGCTTTGATCTTCTCCGCCTTTTCCGGCGTGATTTTTCCCTCGGATTCGAGCTGTTCGACGTAGGCGACCGCGCGTTCCTGTCCCTTTTCTGCCAGCACGTTGACGATCTTCTGCGCCAGTTCTTTTTTCTGGTCGGCGGTGAGATTGAAGTCGCAGCCGGTCAGCAGTGCGAGCACACAGACAGACACGGACAGGCACAGAGCGGCACGGATGGACGCGTTCTTGAGACTTTTGACTTGATGCTTGAGACTTTTCATTTCGGATTCCTTTCTGTTATTTGGGTTCCAGTTTGGCGATGCGTTCGCCCTGGTCCCGGGTTTCTTTCCAGAGATTCTGGATTTCTTTGTAATGACTGCACATGTTGTCCTTGCAGTCGTCTTTTTCGACCTTGTCTTCGAGGCCCTGCCGGATCTGGCGCAGTTCCATGGCGATCCAGCCGAGGATCCCGGCGATGCACATCTGGACTATGCCCCACAGAATCCCGACCAGGGTGATGACGGCGGTTTCACTCATGGGCGGCCTCCTTTCGCGGCGCGGACTTTGACGGACAGGACGGACTTGACGGACAGGACGGACGCGCGGAAGACATGAGATGATGAACTCCCGATAAAAACAGGTTACTCATGGGAGCCTCCTTGTTTCCACGCTGCGGCGCCGAAGAGGCGGACGCCAAGCCAGGCGAGGACTGCCCGGAATTTTGGCATGCCGTTTTTGAGCAGCAGTTTCAGGAACAACATGTCGGCGGCTTCCCGGCTCCAGCCGTCCGGATGCGTCCGGTAGAGCCAATCGTGCACGAATGCCGCGCGTAATGCCTTCTGATCTCCGGGCGGGAAGATCAGACGCCAGAAAAACCGCGGCACGCTCGCGCCGTCGCTGGAAAATCCGGCGGGAACGGTCAGCCCCGGCATGATTCGAAGCTCCTGCCGCAGCGTGTAGACGTTTCCCTGGGCGTCGGTTTGGTGAATGTCGATCAGCATGATATGTCTCCTTTACGATGCGGATGATGTATATAATTTTGCCTCGATAGTAGCATGTTCATTGTAAACTTTACCGATTTCCGGAATGAAACCTGTATAAGTGAGGCCAGCAGGACCGCCCCGCTGGAAACGACCGAGCTACTGAATTCCGTGCGGGAGTTGACCTTGACGTATTGCGGGAGATTGGTGTAGATATATTCGGGCATGGTATTCTCTCCTATAAGTCCTATAGGTCCTATAAGACCTATTCGATTTTGGCGAAGATCGCGTCGAGCTGTTCCGAGGTCACGCCGAGGCTTTCGGCTAGTTGCTGAAAATCGGAATTTGCGCGGTCCAGTTCGATTACACTGTTCCAATAGAACTGAAGATTAGGATTGACCTGATAGTTTATCTTCAGCGTTTCCAGCAGTTCCGGGAAATGCTCCTGCAAACAAGTCACCAGCTCGTATTTCGTGCATTGCGTCCTCGGAATGACGGGTTCCGGATGTTCCCGATACCAGGCGTCATATTCTTCCCGCGTCCATTCGCGCCAGCCGTAGCGGATCATCGCCTCCGGGTTTT
>SUWI01000202.1 GCA_015061565.1 Lentisphaerota bacterium | reverse complement strand
ATGCGCCTGTATTTCGTGCTGGCGCCCCTTTCATTTGCTGGGATGCGCTTGGCGGTGCTGAAGAGGCAATGATTGGGGCGCCTCTTTATGAAACTTGGAATTACCGGCAGTCGGTCCATTACGCAATTTGACTTCATGCCATACTTTATGATGAAAGACAAGGATTTCCGGGCTTTTTGCCGGAAGCATGGACTCGGGCGCAGGAAAATCACCAAAGTCATTTCAGGCGGCGCCAGGGGAATTGATTCGATCGCTTTCCAAACCGCGGCATCAGTGGGGATCCGCAATCAGCAATTTCTCCCCGACCGGAAGATATTTCCGGGGAAACTGGTTCTGAAAGCATTTCAGGAACGGAACATGCAGATCGTGGACCACTGTGATATTCTGCTGGCGATATGGGACGGAAAGTCCCATGGAACGAAAAATACGCTGGCTTATGCTCGGAAAGTCAATAAACCAGCGTTCCTGATTCGAATTACTCGTTACAATTCGCTTATGTAAATCCTGCCGTATGGTGCTTCCAGATTGCCGTTTTCAGCGGCATGTTCCCAGACATACCAGTTATCCTCCCATCTGGCATAGACGTTCATTTTTGCGAGTATTTGCTTGCCGTCCAAACAGCCTTCTGCGAAGTAGTTTACCTCGATGAGGATTTTATCCTTCTGAATCTCCACTGAGATTGTCAGCGGGCTGATCCGCCTGATATTGCATACCCTGTGGATTATTTTGCAATCATGAGTTTCGGTGTTGATGCGGTAGGAGGTTATCTGCCCCGCATATTTTGTGTCCTGCTCCATGCATTCCAGTGCGCTGGTGCCGCCGTCGATTTTTGCGACGATCTGCCGGACAATTGATTTGGCTTCCTGGGCGTTCGCGATGGTGTTTTTCCGGCTGATGCCGACCTGGGATTTCTGTTTTTTCATTTTCTGCATCTCCTTTGGCAGCTGATGGTTTTGCTGTTTTGATGAATTCCTTTCGCCGGGATTTCCCGCCCGGCACGGGATTGTCTGTTTTTACGATGCTTTGGTCACATATTCCAGATCAAGTTCATTTTCCGCAATGGTCTTCGCTATCACTGTTGCCGTTGACCGTATGGCTTCCGGGGTGTTTTCCCCGGACCAGTAAAATGCCGTAATGTAGTTAAACTCCTGTTCCGGATCATTCGGCTTCCCGGTCAGACGATTCATGTAATCCGGCTTCATTCCCCACAAATCGGGATTTCCCCGCTGTGCCTGACCGATCAGATACCGCCGGGTCGGCAGCTGCACAACCTGATTGCGTCCGTCCTGCATAGCTTTGGTCAATGCCGGTTCCACCAGCGGCAGGATCTGTGTGATGTCAACCGGATGTTCTTCATCGCGGGAAACGGACACATAGTTGTTGCAGCCCTCCAGAATCTCGCCGCTGTATTCATCGTAACGGATCGACTCGAATTCTCCGACGATTTCCTCGATTTGCAGCAGGGATACTTTCGGATCGCGAACCTTGATCCGGTAATCATCGTCATACAATGCCCGGCGATGCCGGACCGTTGCCTGTCGGCGATTGAATCCCGCTTTTTTGAGTGCGTCATTCATTTTTTGAGCTGTTTCGTCCATCGTATTTACTCCTGGCTAAAGTCTGCGTGGAACCGAGCTTCCGCAATTTTACGGAGCATTTCATTGTGTTCGACTGTACATGATTTCAGCCATGTCAAGCTGGCGGATTTGATTTCGCCATCATGAACTTCCCAGCGGGTGGCGGTGTCTTCGTCTTGCTCATACCAATATCCCTGCATTTGCAGTTTGAAATTGGTTCGCAGCCATTCTGCTATGGCAAGGATGTCATCGTCCAGATGCGAAGCAAATTCCCCGCTTGAAAGTGCAAAATCAATCCGGTTCGGGGATTTGTGACTGTCCCACATAAACAGCCGGTTGTTTCCCGGATGCTCTTCCTCGAACCGTTTTGTCAGTTCCTTTTTCTGCTTGTCTCCTCTGCACGTGACGTACAGAGCGCATTCAAGTTTTGTGTAACCCATGTTTCGCTCCTTTGTTTGAGGGTTGATTATTGAATGACATCCACGATTTCCGTGGTCTGTTTCATCTTGAAAATGGTCAGCTGCGGGAAGCCTGACGCTTCCAGGTCGGTTTTGATTTTTTGCGCTTCTTCCTTCGACTCAAACTCTGTCGCGGTATCCTGTCCGGTAAATTGCCAGCAGTTCTCGCGTTCTTCGTAAACGTAGCTTTCGGTAAAAGCGCAATACAATATATAATAATGACGGATCATGGTTTCACCCGGCCTTTCTGACTTCATCGTGCGTGATCCATGTGCTCCGGTCGCAATAATCGACCATGCGGCAGAACCAGCCTTCTTTGGATCGGAAATACTGCGTTGTGTAAGTATTCGTGTAAAATTCACGCATACAGAACCGTTCACAGCCATCGAGCCGTTCATGGTGCAGCGGCGGCAAGACTTCCAGCGCATCCCAATACTGTTCTTCGGTGATGCGCTTCAGGGGATCGGAAAGCATCTTTTTGCGCTCGGCTGCGTAAAAATCTTCGATTGGCACAATCCGGTATTCGGTTTTCTGGATCGTCTGGAGAGAATCTTCCCACTGTTTGCGGAAGTCCGGCCTCCGGCAGTCGGCAATCAGAGCCTTCAATGATTTCGCCTGATTTGCCAGATATTCCTGTGCCTGAAGCAATTCCGCCTGTCCGTCAGATTTCGTGTCCACGAATTTGAAAACATTCAGCGTATTCAAATCGGCAATGACCAGTTCTTCGTGTTCCATCTTGTCCATACTGTTTTCTTTCCTGTAAAATGTTATCGGTTAGTGCGTTTCCGCATGATTGCATCGAATTCAGCATTGGTAATGTTTTTGATATTGGTCCGCAGCCCGATCCATGGCCGGAGTATCTCCTCGGTGATTTCATACGGAGTTCCGTCTGGATACATAAGCAGCGGACGCCCCTCGAATGTTGATCGGCGGAGCCGGTAAACCCATTCTTTGAGATTTTCTTCGGTGATATCCCCAAGGCCGATAGCGAAACCTGCCCACATCAAACATGTCGGCATCCTCGGATTCTCCTCCAGTTTCCGTTCGTGATCCGGCACCTTGTCCGCATCCCAGTACAGAGCCATTTTTACCTCCATTTTGTCTTGAAATTGCTTGGAAAGAGATTTTCTTTCCCGAAAAAGAAAAGGCGTGCGGGAAAGCAAATGCGTCCGCACACCGTCAAGGAAAGAAAATCAAGCTGGTTTTTTACGCGAATTGAATATGAATATCAGGATAATCTGACGTGTCGAGTAGAAAACATAATAATAAAGGCAAGGGCGAATGAATCACGCCACCTGAGCCAGATTAACCCCAGAGAATCACAGGCTCCAGCGGCCCTGTTTTTGCCAAACTGCAAATAAATTCGTTGCCTCCGCACATTCTTTGTCGAACATGTCCTTGTTCGAGAGAATATGGTTAATGGACGATTGCAGGAAAATCTTGAAATTATGCTTCAGGCTTTCCGGATTGGACTTGGCCTGTATAATTTTGAATGTTTCCGAAATGTCTCCATGATGCTCTGCATCATCCCTCCAGTCGAACTGAGGGTGTTCGGTCACATAGTCATCTGCGACAGACTCAGCGATCTCATCCACCGCGTTTTCGATGCCGAACAGGACCATTTCAGCGGCGATGCCGCCAAGTTTAATGTAAATGTAGCGCGATGCATCCTCTATGGTCATGCTTTGCAAATTGAGAGGATGATTCCCGCTCTTTCTGACGGTTGCTGGCATACCGGACACCACTGCATACTTCGTTTTGATGTCGGGGAACACGATCCCCCAGAAAAAAACGATGTCCGGCCTCATGAACTGCGATCTGGCGTGTCGTTGTATCCTCGCATTTCAGGATTTTGTGGACAAATGTTTGTATCGCGGGCGTCATGTTTTTTGACCGAACCTTTCTGCCTAGGCACTGTATAATAGCACAACATGAGGAATTTTTAAACTGATATCGGAAAAAATATCCGTTTTTCTGCACGACTATGACCGGATCATCTGATCCAATCCCAGTTCTCCACAGTGATGGTCCGCTCCAACTGCTCCTGTTTCGGTTGCGGAACCATGCTGAAAAAGTCCAGTCCCGTAGCTTCCTCCACCTTGTCAACCGTGACCGCAAAGGTCCGCAGGTCCGCTTTGCTTCCTTCGTTCGGCAGAATAAAACCAATCATTTTCTGCGGCGGGGTCAAATCAAAAACGACCTTGTAAAAATGGGACGGAACTGTTACCTTGTTCGGCCCAATCGTAATTGTTTTCTCCTTTGGCAAAATCGGACCGGTTACGACATAGATTTCTCCCTCCTGAACAGCAAACTGCCGGACCTGTTCTTCCAATTCCTTCCATATCCCGCGATTGAACTGCGGTCGCTGCGGACTCATATTTGAATAGTAAAATGAATCTTTCATCGTCTGCACAGAAAAAGCCATATCCGCGGCTGGAGCGAGATGGCCCCGATCATATCCGGACCGGCGATAATCCGCTGCCGTTGCGCTTCCGGTCGGAATCTCCGGATCTTCGGCAAATCGGTTTGTCCGCTTTACTGCTTTGGCAAGGACTTCGGAACGAGTCAGTTTATAGACGACCCATGCCGGCTGTTCGTGTTTCTCTATATATCCAAGTGCATATCCCTCGCGCTCAATCACGGAATCGGCCGCGCCGGGGACACCATAAGTCAAATTATCGTATTGCGGACAGCGGATCGTGTAGGTGACCGCCTTGGCGCTGGGCAGTGTGTCGACTGGATCGGCTTTCGGCGGGACGTGTTGTGGTTCTGAAACGGTGATCGTGGTCTGGACAGTTCTTTGAGGCAGCAGGGATTCCCTAATACGTATCGCGAAAGATGAGTGGAACAGGTGGATGGATATCCCGATAAAGATACCGAGAAGGATTATTGTTTTCAGGACTCGGTGCGATTTCTTTTTTGGACTGTGCTTTTTCCGAACCATCATTCCCTCCGATATCTACAGACTGCGTTTTCGCAGTAAAGTCTTACACCGGAGGAAAAAAGAGGCGACTCTGCTATTTGCTGCCAGAGGCCTACCAGAGCCGCACACAAACAAATAGACAGAGTCGCAAGACCTGTCCGCGTCTGTGTGCGTTTTCATAACCTGGTAGTTTCTGGCAACGCAAAAAAATATAAAGGACCGAAGTCCGGGAAGTCAGTCAGCCGTCAATCTTTTTCTGTTTCCTCCAGTGTTGTGGTTTTGATGGCGCTGTAAACTCTATAAATAATATACTCCGTCATGACCGTTTTTCAAATTCCAGACAGTTTTTTTCGGAATTCTGGCGGCATAATACGTGTTTACAAAGAATTTTGTGTTGCAAAATGTTATTTCCCCATATATATTATTGAGTTATGAACTTATGGAGCGGTGTATCAAGACAATAACTTGAATTATTTGTGAGGAAATCGTATGCAGGGCTACACTTATTCGGTATTTTCCAGCGTGGCGTTAGTGATTCATCTGATCATCAACTTCGACTTTCTCATTGGGCGCGGGGTGGTTACTGCGCATGGAGAACGTTACCGTGGTTTTGCGATGGGTGTCCTTGCCTACTATGTGACCGATGTGGCATGGGGCATCCTCGCGGGGCTTGGCTGGAACCGTCTTTTGTATGTCGACACGATATTCTTCTTTCTCGCTCTTGTCGCATTCGTTTTCATGTGGTGCCGTTTTGTCGTTTCCTATCTGGACCTCGGCAAGCGGACAGGAAAGATTCTCACCTGGTGCGGGTATGCGCTCCTGACCGTCAATATCGCAGCACTGGCGGCAAATCCCTTCAATAATTGCTTCTTCCACATTGACGGCAAGGGTGTTTATCAGGTCGGCTATATGCGTGACCCGGCATTTTATTTGCTGGTTGCCTTCAATCTTCTGATTGCGGTTTTCGTGTTCATAAAAGCCATTGCCGAACGGGGTTCTGTTCGCAGGCGGGGCATGATGGTATTCCAGTGCTGCATCACCATGACGCTGGCAATGATTCTTCAAATCATCCTGCCGCTCACACCATTTACTTCGCTCGGTTGTCTAATCTGCATCTGCTTTTTCCATATGTTCGTCATTCAGGACGAGCAGGCTGCAAAACACATGTCCGAGCTTGAGAACGCTCTGGATCGTGCACACGCGGCGGAAAAGGCCAGGAGCATGTTCTTCAGCATTGTGAGCCATGACATCCGGACGCCGCTCAATGCTATCATCGGATATTCCGCACTTCTTAAGTCCGGCCTCAAAAGCGAAGTAGAACGGGAAGAGGCGATTGATTCCATCAGCGCCAGCGGCACGACGCTGCTTCAGCTCGTGAATGATGTTCTTGATCTCGCAAAAATAGACTCCGGCAGAATGACGCTTCATCTGGAGCCTGTGAATCTGGCTCAGTTGACAGACAACGTCTTCGCCTCTTTCCGGCTGACTGCAAAAGAAAAGGGGATCGAACTGGTCAACCGGACATCGGATGTTCCTGCCGTTATGCTGGACGAGCATCGTTTCCGGCAAATCCTATTCAACTTGGTAGGCAATGCAGTCAAATTCACCGAGCGAGGGTCTGTGACCGTTGCCGCATCATATACCGGCACGAACCTTGAAGTTTCCGTTTCCGATACGGGCTGCGGCATTGCGCCGGATATGCTGGCTCACATTCTTGAGCCGTTTGTCCAGATTCAAGACCTGAGCCATTCTGCTGATCGTTACGGCGGTTCGGGACTTGGGCTTCCCATCTGCAACCGTCTGATTGAGACGATGGGCGGTGAACTAATCGTTGAGAGCAAACTTGGAGAAGGATCGAAATTCCGGGCCTGTATTCCGGGTGTTGCAACAAACGAAGCGAAGGCGGTAACGGAAGAAGAGCAAACTTCGGTCGATACCACGGACGGGCTTCCGAAACATGTGCTTGTTGTCGATGATTCTCCGGTCAACCGCAAGGTCCTGACGGCATTTTTGAAGAAGGCGGGCATAGTGTCCATCGGAACTGCGGGCGATGGCGGCGTGGCGCTTTCGGAACTTGATCTTGCCTTGAAGAGCGGTTCTCCCTACGATTTCGTCTTTTCGGATCTCTGGATGCCGAATATGAACGGCATGGAGTTTATCGAAAAACTCCGTGCCGATTCCCGCTTCAGCCGCCTTCCCGTTTTTGCATTGACAGCCGACACGGAGTTTCGACAGGATGCCCGAACCGACCTCTTCACGGGTGTTCTCCTCAAGCCGGTAACATACGAAAAACTGGTGAAAGTTTTTGCCGCAGCGAAGAAACGAAATACCTGAAACATTAAAAAGAAGAGCCAAAACGATTTGAAATTGGTTCTATCTGGAATTGAATTTTTAATTAAATGCAGTATATTTACTTCTATCCCCCCTCTGCCGGGGTTATATAAGTTTTGATTTTTCTGTTGTTGCTTGTATAATCCCGGCTCTTTTTTCCTTTCCTTCCCGTGTTTTCAATTAACTTCTGGAGAAATTCTTTGAATAAACAAATTTTGCATTGGAAAATTATTCGATTGTGTGCTATATTATTATTTTACCGTAATGTTTGAAAAGAAAAAATCACAGAAGAAAGCCCCCATATGTTCAAAAAAATCTGGACTCCGGATATGATCCGCGACATCATCCTGTCAACGAACGGCAAAGAACCTTTGAATTCACATTATTTTTCGACCACCTATCCGCAGGTTTATGCCGCGGCGGAACGGCTTTTCGGCTCCTGGGGCAATGCCATAACAGCTTCCGGCTTGGATTATAATACCATCAGGAAATATCGTGTCTGGAACCGGATGCGGATTGTCGCTGCAATCAAAAAGCGGTATGATAACGGCGAACCGTTGTCCTGTAAACAGGTGCAAAACACTTGCAAAACGCTGTATATGGCATCAATCCATCATTTCAAATCATGGGGGAGAGCCATAAAAATGGCCGGACTTGATTATGACAGCATCCGCATTCGCCGGAGCATGACAGAGGATCAGATTCATGATGAAATCCGGAACCTTTACAATGCTGGCGAGGATCTGGCTTATCCCAATATGCGCAAAAATCATCAGTATTTACTGGCATACGGGATGAAAAAACTCGGCAGCGGCAGCTGGGCCAAGGCGCGTCGGACTTGCGGGATTACCGAAAATTTCCGTCTGCCCAAAAGAAAACGCCCAAAAAGAAAGCCACTGTAATTCCCTGGTTTTTCATTTGCTGATGATTTTCAACTGCCCCCAATTTGCCAGGACTTGTTTCTCTCCTGTATGATAGGTAATTGTGATTTTGGTTTTTTCGTCAAAACGCGTTCCGTTTCCACGAACTATTTTCAGGTCCCAGTCCGGCATACAGTGAAAATGTTTCTTCTTCAGTCGGGGCAGAGTCAATTCGCCGAAGATGGTATGAAATTCCACCCGGTCTGCATAAATCGTCCCGCGTATATCAGCCAATCCAATTAGCTCTGCATATTTTTCATCTGGCAAGGATTTATCAATGATTTTCTCCACCAGGTCATTCATCGTTAAATTTTCCATTTTCTCAAGTTCCGTTTCAGATATATTCGATGCCCTGATTTCAGCTATTTTCTTTAATAGATCTTCCTTCACCGATTTTTGCTTCTGGATAATATTCCGCAGATCCTTCATCGTAGCAAAACCCTCTCTGACCATATCGTAAGTGTCATCAATTTCCTTTTGCAAATTTTGCAGTTTTGCTTCGTAATCCGAGATCTGATCTTTGGCTTTCACCATGTCCTTCATCTTGTTGAGTTTATTGAACAAAGCGACAGTCAGAAGCGGATAGACCGTATCATAAAGCGAAAAATTTCCTTTCATTCTGCCGGAATTAAACCGAATCAGGCTTTCTCTGCATTTTCGGTGATCCTTTGCCAATGTCTTTTTATTGCAGTGATAATACACGTTTCCATGATTCAGCAAGATTACCAGTCGGCTGCCGCACGATCCGCAGAACAAGCGTCCAGACAGTGGTAGAAAGCGTTTTTTCTCCTGCGTTCGATAGTTTTTCCGTTTGTTGTTTATTATGTCCTGTACCTCCAACCACTGATCAAATGAGATGATTTCCTGTCCGGCAATCTGAACATTCTTAATCAGTTCATGCTGGGAATTGTATTGATAACCTGCGTACAACGGCTGCTTGGCGATATGATAGATCGTGCTTTCATAGAAAAACATTTTTTGACTTTCACCCCAGCGTTCATTGCAGTCCCGGATGATGGAGCGATAGGACTTGTGGCCGCAGATGCGGTCAAAGATGAACCGGATGATCTCAATACACTCCGGGATGACTTCCAGTTTATCATTGCCCAGATATCGGATGCCAAAGCTGCGGCAGCCTGTGCATAGTTTTCCGCTGTCCCGCTTGTTCCGGAACGCAATGATGCTGTTGGTGCGTTTTTTCTGTAAATCCTCGTAAAGGATTTGATTCTTGATCGTGTTGATGAGCATTTGGTCAAATTTAGTAAGGTCTATGCTTCCTCCCTGGACCTGCAACACCTGAACATGATTGCTTGTAAGCAGCTGATTGATATGGCCTTCCAGGAAACTTCCGTGAATTGGACGGTATAGGCGTGTCACTTCATTGACCAACAGAATGTCTATATCTGGGAACAGAGCGATAGCCTCTCCCAGACCGGACCTGAAAGATTTTTTGGAACTTTGATTCATAACCCATTGTTGATAAGACTTATCCAGTTGAGCGATGATCTCCGCACCGACAGGATAGGTTTCTCCACTGGAGTTAAGGTCTCGGAAGATTCCAACGACTTCGAGATTTTCCTTCGCGGCCAATTTTTTGCAGTTTTCGATTTGAGCTTCCACGGATTCAGACACATCGTCCTTACCGCTACTCTGACGGGCGTAAATCAATGCTTTCACCTTTTTTTCTCCTTTTTTTAAGGGTAATATAGCACAAGTTTATTCAAAAGCAAGTCAATTTCGTAGTGATTGCGATCATCGCGATTTTGGCGGGCATGCTGCTGCCGGCTCTGAATGCGGCACGTACGAAAGCAAAAAAAATGTCGTGTCTCAACCAGC
>SUWI01000201.1 GCA_015061565.1 Lentisphaerota bacterium | reverse complement strand
CGCGCTGGTCATGTCCGTGCTGGGAATCTCCCTTTTCATGTTCAAGATCGAAGACACGATCTACTGTCCGGGCGTCATTGTCCCCGAACACACTTTCGAGATCGTGGGACATATCGATGCGCATGTGAAGAAATTCAACCACCGCATGGGCGATGACGTCAAGAAGGGCGACATTCTGGCCGAGCTGGATTCCCGTTCGTACGAGTCCGATGCGATCGCCCTCGAATCGGCGGTCCGCGAACTCGAAGCGGAACTCGAAGTGAAAAAAGTCGAGCTGGAGATCCTCAAGAAGGAACCGCTGCCGAAGGATCTGTGGTTTTCCGGCACCAACGTGCAGGAACGGAAGAAACTGGCCGCGGTCACCCGCGACCGGATGGAACGTTCCCGCAAACTCCAGCTGGTCAGCGCCATTTCCAAGGCGGAATATGAAAAAATCGAGCTGGAAGCGATCCAGCGCGAAGCCGACCTGGCCCGGGCGGAGGAAAATCTCCGCCGCGTGCAGAGCGGTCTCGGTCCGAAATATATTGAGAAAGCCAAACGCGATATCGAACTGGTAGCCGCCAAGATCAGAGGAAAAAAAGCCGAGCTGGAATTCCTCCGCAAGCGGATCGCGGAATGCCGGATCGTGGCGCCCGCGGACGGCCGTATCGTCCGGCTCCAGTGCAAGGATACCTGGTATGTGGCGCGCGGCAAAGTAGCCGCGGTCATCGCTTCCGGCTCCAAGGTCCGTGCCATCGCCAAGATCAGTCCGACGGTGATCCGCAAAGTCAAACCCGGCCAGCATGTCCGTGTCACCAGCGATGTTTACAACAAGTATCAGTATGGCAATTTCAACGGCGTGATCAAATGGATCGGCGATATCCCGCTGAATTCCGAGACTGGCGGCCAGATCCTGTATCCGGCCGAAGTCGAACTCGATCCGGAAGGCTATGTGCTCAAATACGGTTCCGGCGTCGAACTCGCCATCATTACCGGCAAACAGCCCGCGATCTATGCCCTGCTGAATATGAGCGACGAGGACTTCCAGGAGATCCGCCGCAAACGTGCTGCCCACCGCAAGGCCGCGGCGGAAAACCTCGACCTGAACGAGCTGAAAAATCAGAAATGACCGGGAGTTTTACCCATGCTGAAGCGAACTCCTGCCCGGTGGTGGATCCCTGAAGACGGTTCATGCGTCCGCTGTCTGCTCTGTCCCCGGCAATGCCGGATCGCACCTCAGAAACGCGGTTTCTGCGGCGTGCGCGAAAATGTCGGCGGCTCCCTGATGTCGCTGGTTTACGGTTATCCGGTCGCCCTGCAGAACGATCCGATCGAAAAGAAGCCGCTGTATCATTTCCTGCCCCGGACACGTATTTTTTCCATCGGCACTTTCGGCTGCAATCTGGGCTGCCTGTTCTGCCAGAACGATTCGCTGTCCCGGGGCGTCCCGCAGGATTCCATGCCGCTCCGGTATCGGCAGCCGTCCGAGATCGTGGATCTGGCGCTGATGCAGCGCTGTCAGTCGATCGCATTTACCTACAACGAGCCGTCTGTTTTCGCAGAATACGCGGTGGATGTCGCCAAGCTCGCCCATTTGGCCGGACTGAAAACGGTTTTCGTGTCCAACGGATATATTTCGCCCGAAGCGGCGAAGGAGATCTATCCGCATATCGATGCCGCGAATATCGACATGAAAGGCTTTTCCGAGGATTTTTATTCGGACCTCTGCAAAGCTTCCCTGCAGCCGGTGCTCGAGTCGATCGAATTCTTCCACAACACGCTCGGCCGTCATGTTGAACTGACCAATCTGGTGATCCCCGGCAAAAACGATTCGCCGGAACTGATCGACGCCTGGCTGGACTGGGTGGAACGGAAACTCGGGTACGAGGTGCCGCTGCATTTTTCAGCTTATTTCCCCGCATATCAGTTCCGGATCCCGCCCACGTCTCCGGAGCTGCTGCGCCGCATCGGACGCCACGCTCAGGACCGCGGTTTCCGGCATGTCCATCTGGGCAATATCTGACCGCAAGGGGATCCCGGCCGCGCTGGTTGCGGTCCCCGGCATGATCGATTTACACATTTATTTCCGTCCAACCTCTTGACAATTTGTGAAAGTGCGATAGATTTACTGGTATTGCCTGCGCAAACCAGGAATATCTTTGCGCCATTAAAGCATCAACCCGGATCGGTCAATAAACGAATAAGCGTATGAAAGGAATGTATGTTGAACATCCCCAAAGTCTGGAACAACACTGTCGGAAACAACACGCAGGAGCTGCTGATGGTGGAAGCCGCAAGCCGGTTCCGCCAGTTCGCCGAACTGCCTGCCGGATCCGTGGAAGAATGGGAAGAGCATAAACGCAGGCTCCGGGAAATGATCCGGGAGAAAGCCGCGGTTCATTACGATCCGTCTCTGCCGCTGGAATTCCGGGAGTTCGGGAAAATCGTCTGCAAAGGCTATGAGATCCGGAAAATCGTCTACCGCAGCCGTCCGGAACTGCTGGTCACCGCCAACCTTTATGTGCCCGACGGAAAAGGTCCGTTCCCGGCCGTCATCTTCATGCACGGACATTCCCTTATTGGCAAAGCCGAGAAATCTTATCAGGGATGCTGTCACGCACTGGCACTGTGCGGATATGTTGTCCTGATCGTGGACACATTCGGTACCGCGGAACGTTCCACGGGATTCGGCATCCGGGAATATCACGGTTCCGCCCTGGGCGCTTCCCTTATGAATGTCGGGGAAACCCTGCTGGGATGCCAGCTCGCGGACAATATGCGGGGAGTGGACCTGCTGTGTTCCCTGCCATGGGTGGATGCCTCCCGGATCGGTGCTACCGGTGCTTCCGGCGGCGGGAATCAGACCATGTGGCTCGCGGCCATGGACGAACGGATCAAAGCCGCGGTCCCGGTGGTGAGTGTCGGAACGTTCGACAGCTATGTCCGGAGCTGCAATTGTTTCTGTGAAGTGCTGCCGGACGGACTGACTTTCACCGAGGAATCGGGCGTTCTCGCGCTGACCGCTCCGCGGGCCATGATGATCTGCACGGCGCTGCAGGACTCCAACGCCGCTTTTCAGGCGGCGGAAATGTTCCGGAGTTATGAAAACGCCCGCCCGGTCTACCGCCTGCTGAATGTTCCGGACAGCTTCACCTGCCGCCTTTTCAATACGGTACACGGCTATTTTCCGGAAATCCGGGAAGCCATGCTCGGATGGTTCGCGCTCCATCTGAAAGGGCAGGGACACGGTTGTCCGATGCGGCACCCTGATTTCCTGCTGCTGCCGGAACAAGAGCTGCTGGTGTTCCCGACCCCGGAATCCAGACCGGATGTCGGTTCGATCGTATCTTTCTGCCGGGAACGCGGCGAACAGCTCCTGGCGGAAAGCCGGAAAACGCCCGTTGACCGAGAAGATAAGACCGCCGAACTCCGGCGGATCCTTCACCTGGGTGCGCCGCTGAAAGTGATCTCCGCCCGGAAGCACAACCGGATCGATTCCTGGGACCGCTATACATTGACCTTATCCAACCTGGTCCAGCTCCCGTTGTGCGTCCGGAAGGCCGGAAAAAGCTGCGTCCTCCAGATCCATCCGGAAGGGAAAAAGGCATTTCAGCCGTTCCCGCCGGACTGCGCTCAGGCTGCGCTCGATCTTTCCGGTCACGGGGAAAATCAGCCGGAGTCCGATCCGATCGCGCCTTATCATGAATTCGCCCGGCATCTGATCTGGCTTGGATATACCGTCCAGGGACGGTGGATCAGTGAGCTGGATGCCGTCTGCAGTTTCCTCCGGGACCAGCTGCATTTCGACGACCTGATCCTGCAGGGCAGCCGGGAGTGCGCGGTCACCTGTCTGCTGTATTCCGTTCTGGAGCCGAAAATCGGAAAGCTGATCCTGATCGATATGCCGGATGATTGTCTTTCCCGAACCCCGGAAAATGAGAAAACCCAGAATCTCGCGGCAAAGATTTTCGGTATTCTGAACTGGGGCGGACTGCCCATGGCGGAAAAACTCTCCGGTGCTGCCATAACGAAATTGCAGACCGAAAATTGAATCGGCCCCGGACGCGCCCTTCCGCCTGAAAAAATCTCCATTTTTTTTCAATCCGTCCTTGACAATCCGCAAAAGGGAATTAAATTAACTGGTATTACTGGTATTATCGATGTTTCCGGTGCGTGATCATGAATATTTTTGAGTTCATAAACATTGAGAGTTCGAGCACGGTTCCAATTTACCGGCAGGTGATCGAAGGCGTGGAAAAGTTCTGTGCCGCCGCGGTGGAAGGGGATCCGATTCCCTCGGAACGGGAATTATGCGAAAAACTGGAGATCAGCCGGACCATTCTGCGGCAGGCACTGAATGAATGCGTGGAGCGCGGACTGCTGGTGAAACGCTGGGGAAAAGGGAATTTTGTCGGTCCGAAGGAACGGCAGAAACGCATTCTGATCATTCTGGCCTCGGAGCACAATGATGCCGATCCGTTCCAGTATATCATGCCGGGAATCGAAGCTCGCGCCCGGGAACTTTCCATCAAGCTGGAGATCCTGCCGCTCCAATTCATTTGCGACAAATCGGAAGAATTTGTGACCGCGATGCTGGAACGGGAAAAATTTACCGGGATCCTTTTTCTGAATTATATCTGCGGGCTGGAGCTGCCGGCTTTGAAGGCATTCAGGAAAACCAGAACCCCGCTTTACTGGCCTCATGTGCTCGAAGACTGGGCGCAGACGGAACGTTTTTACTGCGGCTGCGTGGATACCCGCAAAACCTTTCTGGAAGCGATGCAGATGCTGATCGGTCACGGTGCCCGAAGAATAGCCACCATTGCCAAGATCGACGGGGGCCGGGAGTATGACTTTTCCGGCATCCGCGGATATTCGACGGCTGAATTTCTGGCGCTGCAGGAACAGCTGGGAGTCGATGCCGATCCGGAACTGATCCTGAATTCGCCTTATGACAAAGCCTCGATTTACGCGGCTCTGGACCGGCTCGCCGGAAAAAGGAAAAAATTCGATGCCGTTCTCTGCATGTCCGATTTTTATGCGATCCATGTGATGTCCTGGCTCAAAGCGCATCATTTCCGGATCCCGGAAGACGTCGCAGTGATGGGATACTGCGGATATCCCGGCGGAAAATTCATGGAGCCGCCGCTCTCCACCATCGATTATCAGTATTATCAAATTGGATACAACGCTGTCGACAGGTTGCTTCAGATCGCGGCGCAGGAACCCTCGGAACTGCCGCCGGGCGGCGTGTTGGATTATTCCCCGTGCATCGCCTGTCTCCGCGGCAGTGTCCAAAAGATGCGGAACGACCGCTCCGAAAACTGTTATGAGATCAAAAGTTCCTTCGCGGAACGGCCACCTTATCGAAAACGTGCCGGGAAGCAGCGCCGGGGCGCAGCCTGCCTGTCCCCGGGGGAGTGATCCAGCTGAATATTTCGAAAAATGCAAGTTCTTAAAATATAAAACAAATAGGAAAGGTCATCGATCATGCAGAAAGGGAAACAGAACATGAGCAAGTTTTCATCATTCATCACCATGTCCTCCATAGCCCGGAGAGCGGCGGAGGATCATCTTTCATCATTCCGGCGAAGGAATATCTTTACGCTTATCGAGCTTCTCGTAGTGATTGCGATCATTGCGATCCTGGCGGGGATGCTGCTGCCGGCACTGAATCGGGCCAGGGAACATGCCCGCACCATTTCCTGCGTCAGCAATCTGAATTCCATCGGCAAACTTGTGCTGATGTATGAGGATGACAACCGGGGCTGGTATCCGTGCTACTGGAATACCAGTCAGAGCGCGGCATCGAGAAAAGGGATATTGGGCTCCGGCGGCGGGGATTATGGAAATCTGCTTTATCCATATATCCCGAATATTGTCAGCAATATTGCACTGGGTGCGATTTCCGCGAAAAATGCGAACAAAAAAAATCGGAGCAAATTAGCCTGCCCGTCCAGGACGAATGATTTCGATGAAACCCTGATGACTGTCGGCGTCAATGCCCATTGCTTCACGGATCCGCAAACCAATAAAAAAGCCAATCTCCGTTTTACGGTCCAGCCAAGCATTTCGATGTTCATGACCGATAGTTCAGTGGACAAACAGAATTCATCCAGTTCATACGGAAAAGTGCGTCTCTGGGGCAGCGGTGTCAGCGTTGGCTACTGGCATTCGAACAAAACCAATGTGATGTACTGCGATGGTCATTCCGCCACCGAGCTGAAACGGAGAATCCCCACCAGCGACACGTATTGGAAAAGTCTTTCCAATGCCCGCTTCTGGTGGCATTGCGCACAGACTGCGACGGATACCAGCAACTGATTTGCCAACAATGATGAAAAACCTGCTGCAGAGAGGAAAGACAAAGATGAGATCGAAACTGATTGGTTTGCTGCTGTTTTGTGCAAGTGCGGCCTGCCTGGCAGTTACCCCGCGGATCACGGAAATTTCCGGGAAGACGGAGAAATTCACCAAGGTCGAAATCATTTGCGATTCGCCTTGTCCGATCGTCCGCTATGCGGCGGATGAACTTCAGCGCGTTTTGACCGTAACAATGGGAAAGAAACCGGAGATCACCGCTCAGCCTTCCGCCGAGGCGCTGCAGCTGGTTTTGGGCAGCGGACCGTTATCCCGGGAAGCGGGTCTGGATGTCGGGAAACTGCCCGTGGACGGATATTACATCCGCCGGGCCGGGAAGCGCATTTATCTGGCAGGGAAAGACGATCCGAAAGCCGATCCGCGAGCCAGAAAATATATGGAGAATTACAACCGCGGGACTTTGAATGCCGTCTATGATTTTCTGGAACGTTTTGCGGGCGTGCGGTTCTATTTTCCGCATGAATGCGGCACGGTCATTCCAGTGCAGGGCAGCCTGAAACTGCCGGAGAAAATCAATATTCTGGAGCGTCCCGACATGACCAACCGGACCTGGGCCGTCCGCGGGCAGGGAAAAGCCTGGTCCGATGTCGTCCGGCCGGATGCTGCCGCCAGAACCATGCTGCAGCTGCGTTTCCGTGCCCGGCCGTACGGGCAATCCAACTCCCTGAACCGTTTCCAGTTTCTGGAACGCTTCGCGAAAACCCATCCGGAATATTTTGCGCTGATGGAAGACGGGAAACGTTTTACCGATCCGAAACTTCAGCATTCCGGACAGCTGTGCTTCGAAAGCGGGATCCGGGAAGAAATCTATCAGGACATCAAGGCATATCTGACCGGAAAACCCGCCTCCAGCCGGGGCATGAAAAGCTGGGATGTCAATGCATTCAGTCCGGGTTATGTGACAGTCTGTCCGCAGGACTGGCTGTACTGGTGCGGCTGTGAAAAATGCCGGAAAATCGCCGCTCCGGGCAGAACGGCGATTTACAAGGACCGCAAGGAACAGCAGAAAGTCAGCGATTACATCTGGCAGTTCACCGCCGACCTGGCCAACCGGATGAAAAAGGAAGGGGTCCCGGGCAAACTGGTTCAGCTGGCTTATATGCCGTATAACCTGCCGCCGAAATGTGATCTCCCGGATAATGTCCAGGTAGCGGTGGCCGTTTTTCCGGGGATCGCCGCGCCGGATCACCCCCGCATGGCGGTGACCGAAGCCCAGATCGCGCCGTGGCTGAAAATCGCCGGAGGCGGGGTAATACTTCGTGCCTGGACCGGAAAAACCATGGCGAGGAAAATCGATTTCATCCCGGCGTTGAAACATAATTACATCGGTCAATATTTTGCCGCCCGGAAACATCGTTATTCCGGTGCATATATAGATGAATTTTCCGATCATTTCATGTTTACCTACCTGAATCTGTATGTGTTTTCCAAACTGGCTTGGAATCAGGAGACCGATCCGAAAGCGCTGCTGAATGAACATTTCACGCTGATGTTCGGCAAGGCCGCGCCTCTGATGCGGCGTTTCTACGACGATCTGGAAAAATTGTGGAACGACAAAATCCTGCGGACCGGGGAAGATACCGGATTGGGGATCAGATTCCAGATCCCCGGCGAGATCGAATTGTGGAACGAGATTTATTCTCCCGCGAAAATGGCCGAATACAATTCCCTTTTCGATCAGGCTGAAAAGATCACGGGCGGAATGGAACGCCGGCGGGTCCGCTTCATCCGCCAGGAACTCTTCGGGAAACTGCTGGAAGGCAGCCGCAAATTCACTGCCGGGCGCCTTTCCCTTGCGGATTGGAAGATCCGTCCGGGCGAAACGGTGTTCCTGCGTCCGCACCGCGGGGTGAGGAATGAGGTCCAGACTACGGTGAAAGCGGAGGAGACGGCGGATTCCTTCATCTTCCGGGTTTCCTGCGAAGAGCCGTTCATGAATGAAATCAAAGCGGCTGCCGACCAGCCGGATTCCCCGAAAGTCTTCGATGATTCGGATGTGGAGATCTTCCTGAAGCCGCGGAATGATTCGCCCCGGTATCTCCAGTTCGCGGTCAATCCCGAGGGGGTTCTGGCCGATTGTGAGCATTCCGCCGGCGATGCGTTCAAAGCCGGGGGGCTGGCCTGGAATTCCGGTGCTGTCTGCCAGACGGAGAAATCGGCAGAGGGCTGGAAGGTTGAATTGAACGTTCCGAAGAAAGCTCTGGGCAATTATGACCGCAATGGTTTCAAGGTGAATTTCGGACGTCGCCGGGCGTTCAAAACCGCCCGGAAAGCGGCCGAGGAATATTACAAATGGTCGCCGTTTGCAGGCGGAACATTTCATAACACGGACAACTGGGGGACCCTGGTGCTGAACGGTCAGCCTGACGGAAATCTGCTGAAGAATTCCGGATTTGCCGGACCGTCCCGGCAAGGTTATAATTTCGTGGCGGGCTGGGGCGTCTGGAATGGACGCGGCAAGCACGAGGGGCAGAAGGTGGAACTGGACCGGAAACATTTCATCACGGTCGGCCAAAGTCTGCATCTGGTCAATACCGGGGGCAATACTTTCGGCGTGTCGCAGCGTGCCGGCGGCCTGAAGCCGAATACCCGTTACCGGCTGAGTTTCTATATCCGCACCAAAGATGTGGAACCCCGGCGCGAATCCCTTTTCAGCGGGCTTTATGTGAACAAGGACCGCAGCAGGCACCTGCCGTCCACGTATATTTCGGGGACGCATGAATGGACCCGTATGGAGTTCGAATTCACCACGCCTTCCGAAGACAAGTTCAATTCCGAGGCTCCGTTCGGGATCACCATGAAATCCCCCGGAGAAGTCTGGGTGGATGAGATCCGGCTGGTCGAGGCGGCAAAATGAAATGACTCCGGAGTCCGGCTCCCGAATACCGAGGGTGACACTTCCGTAAAGATCCGTATTCCTGTCAGATATTGTGTGGAATGGAACGTAAACTCATTTCTGCTTTTTTCGTTCTGCGGAAACTTCCCGTTTCATTGTAAAAAGTTCGTTTCGATAACAAAACAGTCAGAAATTACAATAAAGCGCCCCTTGTTTCATGCTGCTTTGAGCGTATATTGCTTTTCAGAACACTCACCCATGGCGAGGTTATTACAAAAATGTTAAAAAATAACATTTTGTGAACAAAAAAAACAAGATATCGGCTTTTGGGGGCTTGAACAGTGGAAAAAACGGGGTATAATACCGTAGGAATTCAAATCGGAGGTCGAAAATGTCCAGCTGACGTTCGTATTTTCAATTCGCATAATGACAAAATAATGAATCAATTCCAGGAGGTATAAGATGTATCGGAACGAATCACTTGAATCAATTATTGCGGACAATGCGCGTCAACTCGAAAACTGCTGTGAAAAACTTTTCCGGATCATGCCGGAATATTTCTTTATCACCGTCAACAACGATGTGCTGGGCCTGCTGCTGCCGTGCATATCCCAGCTGCAGCCGGGCAGTCCGGCGATCGAACGGAAACTGCAGGGCAAATTGTACCGGATGTATCTGGCCTCGCACGATGATTTCCATGCGTACAATCTGGCGGAAAAACTGCAGTTCCGGGGCGCGCTGATCCACGAATCCGCGCATCCGTTCGCGTCCGCCGACGGCAAGGATTATTATCTGGTCGTGGAGATCTTCACGCAGGAATCCGAAAAAGAGACCGCCCCCCGCTACACGTTCAAGGAGATCTGCGGCCGCGGTTCGAAG
>SUWI01000200.1 GCA_015061565.1 Lentisphaerota bacterium | reverse complement strand
TGTATGACAACGGGATTCAGCGGAGATTTCTTCCAGACCAGCCCGTCGGGGCTTTCGGCATATCCCAGGGCATTCGGTTCGAAGGTCTCTCCGGCGGCATACCACATGCGGAAAATCTTTCTTTTATCGTCGAACAGAACGAATGGATTCATCACCGATTCCTTTTCCCACGGCAGTTCCGGGATCATCACCGGCAGCTGAGCAAGCCGCCGGAAGGTCTTTCCGCCGTCGTCGCTGACCGCACACCCGATCCGGCTGAAACCGCGGGCCTGACCGGTATACCACAGCAAGGTACGTTCCTTCAGACGGACCACACAGGTGCGGTTGATATTATCCTCCCAGCCGCTTGCGGGGTCCGGTCCTAGGACGATATGGGGTGTATCATTCCAGTGAATGCCGTCATCGCTTTCGATATAGGCGATCGAAGCCTTCGGACGCCATGAAAAATACATTCTGTACCGTCCGTTCACCATCTGAACATCAACATCGAAACAGGTTCCGATTTCAGCGTTTCCGAAAACGGGGTTTCCCTCATACTTGACCCAGCCGCCCTGCGGCCGGGGATAATTTGCGGCATTGTCCGGCATAAACAACTCCATTGCAAAAAAATTATTTTACCTGCAGGTAAATCTGCATGGCGGATTTTCCGCGGTTCTGCCACAAGGCAAACGGGACGGCACACAACTGCACGGCCTCGTATGCAGGCGGATTCGTGCCGTAAAGCGGTCCGTCCGACGGTTTCACCGCCTCCCCCCGGAACAGCAGCGCCTCGGTGCCCGCCGGCAGACCTTCCGCCGCTCTCAAGGTGAATTCAGGATGCGCCGGAATGCGCGCGGAATGCAGCAGAATGCCGGGATTGTCCGTGCTTTCCAGACAATAGACGACCGGGCCGCGCTGGACCGCAGCCTTGCCGATATCCGCGGGAACCCTCGGATCGGCGTAAACCACTTCCGGCACCAGTTTCAAAATCAGCGTGACCTCATCCCCGGTCTGCCAGACGCGTTTCGAGGTCCAGTATCCGTCGTCGGACACCGCGACGGCTTTTCCGTTCAGCAGGATCTCATGCTTTCTGCACCAGGAAGGGATCCGGACCGACAGCGTGAAATCGCCGCCTTTTTTGATTTTGATTCCGATCCTGCCGTCATAAGGATATTTCCCCGTGACTTCCACGGCATATTCAGGACGGCAGATTTCCATGGCGGCGGGAATGTCGATCCGGAGCCGGTCCGGAGCGGCATCGGCACAGAAAAGTCCGAGACGCGGCAGGAAGCGGCAGTAATTGGTGGGACAGCAGGAACAGTCGAACCATTTCTGCCGGGAGGAATAGATATGACCCCGTTCGAAAAAGGTTTCATTCATCTCCAGCGGATTGGCATAAAAGAAGGTATCGCCCTGAAGACTGATGCCGCTCAGACCGTTATTGTAAAGGACCCGTTCCAGGACATCGGCATATTCGCATTTCCCGGTGATGTCGAGCAGACGTTTGGCAAAGAGAGCCAGCCCGATCGCGGCACAGCTTTCCGCATAAGCCAGCGCATTGGGCAGATCGAAATCGTGCGTGAAAGCTTCGCCGAATTGAGTTGACCCCACACCGCCGGTGATGTACATCCTGCGCTGCACGGTATTCCGGAACAGCCGTTCGGCGCATTCGAGCAAAGCCGGATCGGAGGTTTCCCCTGCGATGTCGGCCAAACCGGCAAAGAGATACATGGCGCGCACCGCATGGCCGTCCACTTCCGTCTGTTCCCGGACCGGTTTGTGGGCCTGACGGTTTTTCAGTCCGGCTTCCGGAAAATTTTCCGCCGTGACGAAATAATTGGGTTCGGTCCCGCGTTCCTCCACGAAATAACGGGCAAGTTCCAGATATCGTTTTTCACCGGAGGCATGATAAAGTTTCACCAGCGCCAGTTCGATTTCCTCATGACCGGGGTAGCCGCGTTTCTTACCCGGATCCCGGCCGAAAAGAGAGTCGATATAATCGGCATAACGGCGCATCGCATCCAGAAACTTCCGCCGGCCCGTTGCCTGATAATGGGCGACCGCGGCTTCCATCAGATGTCCGGCGCAATACAATTCATGCCAGTCATGGAGATTGGTCCACCGCTTATCCTGATCGATCACCGTAAAATGGGTATTCAAATAACCGTCCGGCTGCTGGGCGCCGATCACCAGATCGATAAGTTCGTCGAGCTTTTTCTCCATCGCCGGATCCGGATGGATCTGCAAAGAGGCGGACATCCCTTCCAGCACTTTGGCGACGTCGGAATCCCAGAAAATATGCGGTTTGTCCGGATCGCCTTCCTTCCATTTCAGCTCGAAAGCTTTGAGACGCCCGGTTTCCTCACAGCGGCGGATGCAGCCGGGGATGGTGGTTTTCCAGTTGGTTTCCTGACGAGGTGCAAAGACGCCGTCCTTCAAACGGATGTTTTTCAGCATGGAATCATTCATGATCATTTTCTCCCGATGTAATTTATCAGATCACCGCTAATATACTTTGCCGCAGTTGGCAGTGCAAGATGAGCGGAACGTAAAAAAACGGTGTGATTCCGACTTTTCATGCAGTAAAAAATCATATTTATTCCTGAATACCGGCTTGAAGTCCGTGAAAATGATGCTATGGTAAACTTTCTGAAAAACGGAGTTTCCAATGAATATTCACTGCCAGGCATCCAATGCGGGACGGCTGATCTCGCGCGGACACGGCCGTCATGTCAGCCGGGTGATCGACAGCTGGGAACTGATCCTGGTCCTGAAAAGCGAAATGAAGATGTTTGTCGGCCGGGAAAGACATACCGTTCCGGCAGGCAAATGCCTGCTGCTGCCGCCGGGGATCCGGCACGGCGGGCTTTCCCCTTACACGGAAAACCTGTCGTTCTTCTGGATCCATTTTTATCCCGTCGGGACAAAAAGCGAAGAGATGCTGAAAAAACGATCCCGCTGTTTTGCGCCTGGCAATCCGTCGCGTCTGAGTGAATATTTTCAGCTCTATCTGGCGAGGCAGGAGGAAACGCCGGAAGACCGGACGGGACTGGATCTGCTGCTGGAGTTGATCCTGCACGAAGCCTTTCATCCATCCGGCGGCCGGCAGGCCGATGTCTCCGAGCCGGAACCCCGCCAGGTGGAACAGGCGGCGGGCATCCTGACGCTCCGTTTCCGTGAACCGCTGTCCACCTCGATGATCGCAAAGGAACTGCAGTGCAATCCGGATTATCTGGGCCGGCTTTACCGGAAACACCGGCAGGAAACCCTGACGGAAGCGCTGATCCGGATCCGTCTGAACCATGCGGCGGCCCTGCTGCGGGACACTGCGCTGACGATTGCCCAGGTGGCCTATGAAACGGGGTTCAACGATCCGGGCTATTTCCGGCAGTGTTTTTTCCGGAAATATGCAGTCTCACCGCGCACCTACCGGAAATTGAAACGTCAGGGTCACATCAATACCGAATGAAACGGAGTCCGGTTTCAGCCGGCAGGTTCGTCAAAGACGAAATCCAGCGCCGTCTCATCGGCGAAAGCGGGATCCCAGGCATTGTGGGCGGCCTCGGGCAGTTCCCGGTAAAGGATGTGCCCGCACCCGGCTTCGCGGAGCGCTTTGACCATATCCCGTGAACGCGAAGTCGGCACCACGGTATCGAGCGCGCCGTGACAGTCGCAGACACGCAGATGCCGCAGTTTCGGAGCCTGTTTCACATCCGCGCCGCCGCAGATCGCCAGAATGGCGGAAAAGGTTTCGGGCATCCGGCTGACGATATCCCATGCACCATATCCCCCCATGGAGATGCCGCCGGCGTAAATTTTCCCCGGATCGGGCTGAAACTCTGAGATTGCAGACTGCAGCAGTTCCATCGCGAGCGTCATGTGTCTGGAAGGTTTCTCCGGCAGATCATGGGACAAATCTCCCCACGGCACATCCACCCATCTGCAGTTTGCGCGGCATTGGGGGAACAGCAGAACGGTTTTCAGCCGATGGTTCTTCATATACCGGGCAAAAGGCGGACCGGGGATCCGCATCTGGAGAAAATTGTCTTCCCCGACCGAACCGGCGCCGTGAAAAAAAATCATCAGGGAAAACTGTCCGGGCAAATCGGCATTGCTGACCAGCCGCCGGTAAGGCAGCGTATCGCCGTTCCGCCCGGTGAAAGTCAGCGCTTCATAGCCCGCAGCGGAAATCATTTCCGGCGTAACGGTCAGTTCGGAGGATGAATTATGGACCGAAAGAGTCATCGCAGCCAGTCCTTTCTTTCCAGGTTGAAAAATCAACCGAACAGAGCGGCGATCAAGCTGATCAGCAGCAGAATGAAAAACAGGGAAACACAGCCGGCCAGACAGCCTCGTCCGCGGGGATCCCAGCGTCGGCCGCAGTTCAGGCAATAGAGCTGCGTTTTGCCGGCGCCGAGCAGTCCCAGCAGCAAGCCCCACCAGCCGAACAGGATCAGGCCGAGACAGCCGAGACCGCCGTCATAACTGCGTTCGACGGGAGCGATCTGCGTGCTGGCACAATACGGGCAGCATACCGGTTTCTTATTCTGATTCTGTTCCGCCATCTGGACACCTCGCTGACTTCGATCAAAATTCCGAAATAGTGAAATCGGCCCCGGCAGCCTGGAAATTTTCCACAAAAGCCGGATAAGTAACTGCTGCGCATTCGGCATCGTGGATGACCGACACCCCCTCGGCCGCCAGACCGGCCACGGCCAGCGACATGGCGATCCGGTGATCCTTGTAACTCTGCAGATCGGCACAGCCTTTGAGCTTGCCGCCGGTGATGACCATGCCGTCTTCCAGTTCCTCGACCGAGACTCCCATCTTCCGCAATTCGGCAGTCATGCAGGCAATGCGGTCGGTCTCCTTGATCCGGGCCTGGGGGACATTGCGCAGATAACTGACGCCGTCGGCGCAGGCGGCCGCGACCGCCATCACCGGCAGGGCATCCGGAGTGGCATTCAAATCCAAGTCGAAAGCCTTGAGCTTGCGCGGACCTTTGATCGTGGTGATATGCTGGCCCTGAGTGACTTTCACGCCCATTTTGGCGAAATAGTCGAAAACGGCCTTGTCACCCTGCAGATCATCGAAATCGAGATTGGGGATCTTGACCTCGCCGCCGGTCACCGCCGCCGCCAGCAGCGGGAAAGCCGCAGTGGAAAAATCCACCGGGATCAGCGTCGAGAACGGTTTGTATTTATGCCCGCCGGGGACCTCGAAACAGGTCATGCCATCGTCAAACTTGACCTTGATATCCTGCCGTTTCAGCCAGTCCAGCGTGATATGCACATAGGGCTTTTCATTCAGCTTGCTGACATGGATCGTGGTGGGATCTTCCAGCAGCGGAGCTACCAGCAGCAGGGCGGAAAGGAACTGGGAAGTCTTGCCATCCACCACCACTTCTCGGCCGCGGATCGGGCCGGTCACCGAAAGCGGACACAGGCCGTTGGCCGATTCGACTTTCGCGCCCATGGCGCTCAATGCTTCCAGCAGCGACCCCATCTTCCGGGTGCGCAGCGAGTCATCACCGTCGAAACGGACTTTGAAATCGCCGAGAGCGGCCATGGCGGTGAAAAGGCGCAGGCCGGTGCCGGAATTTTCCATGTTGATCACGCCGGCCGGCTGCAGCAGATGTCCGCCCGTACCGGAAATGCGCCAGACCGTATCGTCACCGCGTTTGATCCAGGCTCCGAGGATCGAGGCTGCGCGCAATGCCGCCACCGTGTCCTCGGAAATCAGCGGCATCTTGATCGTCGAGGTGCCGGATGCCAGGGCGGCAATAAAAATCGCCCGGATCGTATGGGATTTGGAACCCGGGATTTCCACCTGCCCGGAGATTTTGGATTTCTTGACAGATATTTCCATAAGAACGACCTTTCTTTCCAATAATAGAATCATCCTTTAATATATCATTGGAAAACAATAATGTCAAATCCGATCCGTGAAATCCGGAATCCGGCCATACGATTTCCGAATTTTTTACAGAAAAATACTGATTTTGTGTGATCCGGGAGGAAATTCTGTCGGCAATGGCCCGTAATTTCCTATGCGGCAGGGATGAGCTCTCCGGCCGGGATTCAAAAAAATAAAGTTTTTTGGAGATCCGGGGGAAAATCTGTCGGCAATGGTCCGTAATTTCCTACGCGGCAGGGATGAGCTCTCCGGCCGGGATTCAAAAAAATAAAGTTTTTTGGAGATCCGGGGGAAAATCCGATGGCAGTGATCCGTATAGGTCATTGCAGGACGAATCAGCCGTTCACTCTTCACGGTAAAAAAAATGAAGATGTTCTTTGAAATATGAAAAAAACTGTTGGCATGAACCCGTATATGTCAACAGGAGCGAATGACGATGCCGATCCAGTCGGGATGAAAAAACTAACCTGAAATATCAAACCCAAAATCAACCTAACCCAAAAGGAGATTTATCATGAACAAATCCGCCGAAACGAAAACCGCCATCAACGAAAACATGAACAGCACTCCGAACCGTCAGGTTCTGGATGCCGAAGCCGCCCGCCGGATGGTGGGCAAATGCACGGATTACAACGCTCCGCGCAATGACAGCCGCAACTTCAAATGCGTCGAAATCAGCGGCATGAAATTCAAAGACGAGGACCTCTCGGGCATCGCGGCTCACTACAGCAAGTTCAAAGACTGCGAATTCGAAGCTTGCAACATCTCTCGCATCGAAGGCTATTTCGCCGAGTTCCAGAACTGCAGTTTCAAGAACTGCGATTTCGACAACAGCAATCTCTCTTTCGCCACCATCAGCAATGTCACATTCACCAACTGCAATCTGGACGGTGTCGATATGCCGTTCGCCAAAGGTGATTTCACCTGCGACAACTGCATGATGGAACGCTTCACCGCACAGAGCGCGGAACTCAAGCTGAAACTGAACGAAACCAACAGCCGCGGCCTCGAAGCGAATGCGGCGACGCTGGAGCTGGAGGTCACCAAGTGCAATCTCCGCTTCGCGGAATTCAATGATGGAACCGTCAAAGGAACTATCTCGCAGACCGACCTCTCGAGAGCGGAACTCAACCGTTCCGACCTCACCGAACTGCAGGTCATCGATTGTGCGGTCAACGGTCTCGAAACCGAGGATGCCGCAGGGTTCGACAACAGCACCGAAGAAGATCTGGACGATATCTTCGGCGATGATAACGAATAACCGCTGACAGCCGCCGGCCCCGGGCCCCGGGGCCGCTTTCCCTCACAAAAACCAACAAAAAAAGGAGTATGATTATGGTTGTAAAAAAGACAATTCCCACTGAAGCTTGCGAAATCAAGAACAATTACGAGTATATCCAGAGATACGTTGATCTGCTCTATCTGCGCGCCGTGGTCGGCGGCATGCTCGCCTTTGCGGAACAGACCAGTTTCCAGGATATTCTGGCGGCCAACGACCGCCGCAACCGCGAATACGATGATTTCGGGGTCACCACCCGAAATGAATTCATCACCAAACTCAAGACCATGAAGGAAACCTTCGCAGCCAAAGAAAAGAGTTTCTTCGCCTCGCTGGAAATTTCCGATACCGGCAAGTTCCCGATGGAAGTCATCGGAAAAACCTTCGACCTCTCCCGCACGGAGATCGATATCATCATGATGGCGTTCGCGGTCACCACGACCAGCAAGTTCGAACGTCTCGGCCGAACCAACGGTTTCAACAGCTCACGCTGCGATGAAGTGCATGACTTCCTGTATATGCTGGCCCATTCGGCGGCAGCCAGGCTCAAGCTCAAACCGCACTTCGGCCCCGGCGCCAAAATCGTGCAGAACGATTTCATCTCCCTGTGCGGCAGCTGCGATTCCGAACGTGATTATCTGCGCCAGGACATCGAGATCAGCCGCCGTCTGGTAGCCCAGATACAGGGCGTGAACGAGCCGGATGACAGCATCCTCGCGTTCAGCAAGCTCATCATTCCGACGGAAGAACTTGATCTGGTGGTCTATCCCGAAGACAAGAAACAGGAGCTGATCAATCTGATCCGCAACCGCAAGGCTTTCGCCCAGAACCGCATCGACTGGGGGCTGGAAAAGCTGGTCAACTATGGTTTCGGAACCACCATTCTGATGTCCGGCCAGCCCGGCACCGGCAAGACCCTCATGGTCCATGCCGCCGCCAAGCTGCTGGGGATGAAACTGCTCCAGGTCAACGTGCCGGCACTGTTCAATCAGCGCCGCAGCGCGGACGACAATTTCCGTCTGGTGATGCGTGAAGGCTCGCTCCAGGAGGACACCATCGTGTTCTTCGACGAGGCGGATGAGCTGTTCTCCGACCGCTGCTGCAACGGCATGATGCCGACGATCCTCCGCGAATTCGAAAAATTCAGCGGGGTGTGCATCCTCGCCACCAACATGAAACAGGTCCTCGATGAAGCGCTTGACCGCAGGATCCTGCTCAAGATGGATTTCGAACTGCCCGATTCCACGGCCCGCAAGGCGATCTGGGACCGCCATCTGCCGACGACTCTGCCCCTCGCAAAAGATGTCAACACCGAAGAACTCGCCATGAAATTCGCGTTCAGCGGCGGTTATATCAAAAACGCCGTGGTCCTCGCCTGTCAGCGGCTGGCCATGAAAAACGGCAAATGCCAGATCACGCAGCAGGATCTCCTGGATGCGGCCCAGACCCAGCGCACCAGCCAGCTCGAACGTCTGACCGAACGCGTCGTGCCGTCCACCAAGCTCGAAAACGTCATTCTCAATGACGAACAGAAGCAGGCGATCGACGATATCATCTTCGAGTTCCGCAACAAATCCAAAGTCTTCAATGATTTCGGATTCAAGGAGATCGTGCCCTACGGCAAAGCCACCATCGCGCTGTTCCACGGACCGAGTGGTTCCGGCAAAACCATGGCAGCGGAGGCGATCTGCCATGAACTCGGCTTGAATCTGCTGAACGTCAGCCCGAACCATCTCATCAGCAAGTTCGTCGGAGAAAGCTCCAGGAACATCGCCGAGCTGTTCAAAAAAGCGCAGACCGAAGAAGCCGCCATCATGTTCGATGAATGCGAAAGCCTCTTCGCCAGCCGCAGTGAAGGAAATGTCAATCCGGGCGTTGAACGCGACAACAATCAGCAGACCGCCACGCTCCTCCGCGCCATCGAACGTTTCGACGGCCTGGTCATCATGACCAGCAACCATGTGGTCGGCAACAACATGGACAGTGCGTTCGCACGACGCATCCGTCACCATGTGGCGTTCACCGCGCCGGACAACAAGCTCCGCGCCGAGA
Organism: Lentisphaerota bacterium; assembly: GCA_015061565.1. Lineage (GTDB taxonomy): Bacteria > Verrucomicrobiota > Lentisphaeria > Victivallales > UBA1829 > SIG94. The sequence continues at coordinate 902 of SUWI01000200.1, read as the reverse complement.
TCTGGCGCAAGCATTTCCCCGCGGCCGCCCCGCTCGATAAGGACATCGATTTCGAGGCGCTCTCCGGCGATTACGAATTCACCGGCGGCACGATCAAGCAGATCGCGCTCAAGGCGGCGTTCCGTGCGCTGAAAGGCAACGGCATCATCACCGAGGCGATCATCCGCGAGCTCTGCGATTTCGAGCTCGACAACAACATGGTCGGTTTCCGCAAGAAGACCGGTCCGATCGGTTTCGCCAGGAAATAACCCAAACCTCCGAGTCCCGGCAGAAGGTTCCCCTCTCCTTTCCCTTCTGCCGGGGCGTTTTTTGCGCGAACTGAAACGGAGAAAACGGAGAAAACGGAGAAAACGGAGAACGCGCGCTACATGGCCAGGCTGAGCCGGGAGTTGTCAGTGGTCAGAAAACAGTGATCAGCGGCGGCGCTGCCGGAAGACAGCCGGCTGTGCGAGGGAGCGGTGTGGCGCGAACCGGGTGGACAAAATGGACTGGGTGGACATGGTGGACAAACGCGCACTACATGTCATGACACGAGATCACCCGGATTGCGGCTCTGAGATTTCGTGCCATGAGTTCGGCTTCCGCGCAATCGTCCGTCAGGTCCGTCCAGTCCGTCAGGTCCGTAAATCGCGGAAATCCGCGCCTGGTCTGTCAGTCCTGCTGCCCGCGCCAGGACACAAAATCCGGTAAAATATCAGCACAATTCCATTTCCGGTATTGCAAAAATCCAAAAAACAGCTTATAATACTTGAAACTGTGAACAATTATGAGGAGCACATGAATCCGATCTTCACCAAAGAACATCAGCCGCCGCCGTTCCCGCAGGGGGAACCGGGATTCGTCAGGGAATTGAAAAAACATCAGGTGTTCCGTCCGCATCGGGATGATTCCGCGGCAGCCCC
>SUWI01000199.1 GCA_015061565.1 Lentisphaerota bacterium | reverse complement strand
GATACAGATGAAAAACTGGAAAAAGTCCGGCGGGAGATATCTTCCGATCCGAAAGTCATCCCCATCGATTCATTCAACCTTTCTGGCCGCATGATCGTTGTGTTCGCGGTCTCGGATGGAAAAGTCACCTCTCCGATTCCGCGGCTCCGGCAAATTTCCGCCTCCGAGTTCGCAGGAATCGGTGTGCCGTTCCCGTGCAAAAGCACCGATATCAAGATCCGCTATCTGTTCCAGAACGAGCGGCATGTTTTCCTCATCCGGCTGGAAAAAACGCCTGATCACGATTTCGATTTCGTTTATTCGATTTCAGGACCATGGGGCAAAATACGCAATTCCTGCGTGTTCGGATGGGGACTATATCCGGCATATTCCTGTCCGGCCGGGACTTTGTTCATCGTGGAACAAAATGCTCCGAAAGCCGCTTCCGTGAATTGTTTCTGTCTGGAACGGAAGGCATCGCGTTTGGCCCGCTGAATGATCAGTCTGCGGCATCCGGTCTGACTGTTCCATCCGGACAGATGTCATTTCCCCGTTTTTTTTCTTTCCGCGGTTGAATTACGGCTGTAAACGAGGTATATTTATATATGTAAAGCGCAAACTCAAAAAAGGAGGGATGCATTATGTATGATGAAACTCGTTATCAAGTTGGGACCGAAAACCGTGAAACCTCGCTGGCTGCCTGTCTGACCGGAGTTTACTGGTGGATGACTTTCGCGCTGGTGGTCAGCGGATTGACCGCATATATGGTGGGAACCTCGGAAGAACTGGCGAAGATTTTTGTCAAGAATCCCGGGGTGTTCCTGGTCCTGGCGATCGTGGAGATCGTCATGGTAATCGGTATCACGGCCGGGATCAACAAGCTCAGCGCCGCAACGGCGACCGCACTGTTCATTCTGTACGCGGCGATCAACGGGCTGACGCTTTCCGTGATCTTTCTGGCCTATACGCTGGGTTCGATCGCGGTGACTTTCGCTGTGACGGCCGGAACGTTCGGGACCATGGCGGTGATCGGCACCGTGACGAAGAAAGACCTCACCAGTTTCGGCAATCTCATGCTGATGGCGCTGCTCGGACTGATCATCGCGTCCATCGTGAACCTCTTCTGGACCAACGAGATCCTGTATTGGATCTGCACCTACGCCGGGGTCCTGATTTTCGTGGGACTGACCGCTTATGATGCGCAGAAGATCAAGAAGATGTATCAGGAAGCCGGGACCGCAAATGCTGAAACCAACCGGAAGATCGCGGTGCTCGGCGCGCTGAGCCTGTATCTGGATTTCGTCAACCTGCTGCTCTATCTGCTGCGTATCTTCGGACGCCGCCGCTGAACGGATCGGACTTGACTGCCATGAAAAAAGCACCCGCGGATCCTCTCCGGCCGGCATTGGCCGCCCTGTTTGCCGGCGCCGCTGCCGACCCCCATGCCGTGCTCGGCATGCATACGGAAAAATCCGGCATCGTCATCCGGGTTTACGACCCGGCGGCGGAATCGGTCCTGATCCGGACGGAAAACAAGACTCTTCCGATGAAGAAGACTGCGCCGGAAGGATTGTTCGAGGTGCGTTTCCCGCGGCAGAAAAAACATTTCAACTATCAGGTCGAAAAACATTTTCCGGACGGCAGCTCCTTCGTTTCCGAGGATCCCTATCATTTCCTGCCCGGACCGGGCGAGATGGATCTTTACCTTTTCAACGAAGGGGAACATCACCGGCTCTACGACCTGCTCGGCGCGCATGTCCGGAAAATGGGCGAGGTCTCCGGCGTGGAGTTCGCGGTCTGGGCGCCCAATGCCCGGCGCGTTTCCGTGGTCGGCGATTTCAACTGCTGGGACGGACGACGCCACATGATGCGCAAGCTCGGCAGTTCCGGCGTATGGGAACTTTTCATCCCTTCTCTGTGCGTCGGCGATATTTACAAATACGAAGTCCTGACCTCGGACGGACGGGTGGTCAAGAAACTCGACCCCTGCGCCCAATGGACCGAAAAACGGCCTGGCAACGCGGGCCGCGTTCCCTCCGACCAGCCGTTCGAATGGCATGACCAGGCATGGATGGAACAGCGCCGGAAACGGAATATCCTCGAACGTCCGGTTTCGATCTACGAAGTGCATCTCGGCTCCTGGGGCGGTCCCGGACTGCCTCCGAAAAAGGACCCGAAAGACAAAGAAGAATTCCACAATTACCGTCAGCTGGCCGAAGCGCTCGCCGCTTATGTGAAGGAGATGGGTTACACGCATGTGGAACTGCTGCCGGTCTGCGAACATCCGCTGGACCAGTCCTGGGGTTATCAGGTGACCGGTTTCTATGCGCCGACCGCGCGTTACGGCAATCCCGAGGATTTTGCCTTTTTCGTGGACACCATGCACCGGAACGGGATCGGTGTGATCCTCGACTGGGTCCCGGCTCATTTCCCGAAAGATGAATTTTCGCTGGGCCGGTTCGACGGCACGGCCCTGTATGAACATGCCGATCCCCGGCAGGGCGAACAGCTCGACTGGGGTACTTACGTCTTCAATTTCGGCCGCAACGAGGTCCGCAATTTCCTGATCGGCAGCGCCTTGTGCTGGCTGGACAAGTACCATGCCGACGGTCTGCGCGTCGATGCGGTCGCGTCCATGCTGTATCTGAATTATTCCCGCCGGGACGGCGAATGGATCCCGAATAAATACGGCGGCAACGAGAATCTCGAAGCGATCGCGTTCCTGAAGCATCTCAACGAACTGACGCATCAGCTGTTCCCCGGCATCATGATGGTGGCGGAGGAATCGACCTCGTGGCCGGGCGTTTCGCGTCCGGTTTATACCGGCGGTCTCGGCTTCACGTTCAAGTGGGACATGGGCTGGATGCACGACATGCTCGATTATTATTCGTTCGATCCGGTCTACCGCAGCTATCATCATTCCCAGCTGACCTTTTCGCTGTATTATGCCTTCACGGAGAATTTCATCCTGCCGCTGAGCCATGACGAAGTGGTGCACGGCAAGAAATCGCTGCTCAACCGGATGCCCGGCGACTATGAACAGAAATTCGCCAATCTGCGGGCCTTTTTCTGCGGCATGATGACCCATCCCGGCAAGAAACTCCTCTTCATGGGTGGCGAATTCGCGCAATGGATCGAATGGAACTGCAATCAGGCGCTGGACTGGCATCTGCTGAATTATCCCAGACACACGGAAATGCGCCGGCTCAATGCCGAACTCAACCGGATCTACCGCAGCGAACCCTGTCTGTGGGAGGACGATTTCACGCCCAACGGTTTCCAATGGATCGAAGGCGGCGATGTGCAGCAGTCGGTGGTCTCGTATCTGCGCTGGAACAAGGCACATACCGAGGCTGTGGCGGTCATCCTGAACCTGACTCCGGTCGTCAGGGATCATTATACCATCGGCGTCCCGTTCCCCGGCAAGTGGCGCGAGATCCTCAATACCGACGATTACCGTTTCGGCGGCACCGGTCTGCTCAATTCCAGCCCGGTCCAGACCGAAAAGGGGGAATATCACGGCATGGCCCAGCATATCTCCCTGCGCTTGCCCTGGCTTTCCGGGGTGATCCTGAAACGGGTGACGGAAACGGGCTCCTGAAATGCTTTCCGTCCGTCCCTGGCAGAACCTCTACATCCACGTGCCGTTCTGTCTCCGCAAATGTGATTACTGTGCATTCTATTCCGAAGCCGATGCGTCAGCGTTGATGCGTCCCTGGCTGGACCGGATCGGGGAAGGATTGAAACCCCTGACAGGTCTCCCGCTCCATACCGTTTATCTCGGGGGCGGGACTCCGACCGTGCTGAAACCGGAACTGCTCGAAGAACTGCTGTCCATGATCATGAATTTGGACAGCGGCGCTTCGGAGATCTCGATCGAATGCAACCCGGAAAGTCTGACCCCGGAGAAAGCGGCGATTCTGGGCAGATATGTCAGCCGCGTGAGTCTCGGCGTGCAGAGTTTCGATCCCGCTCTGCGCCGGGCCATCGGACGCTGCGGCGATCCGGAAAAGATCGTTCCCGCTTTCGAAATGCTCACGGAAAACGGACTGACCAACCTTTCCTGCGACCTTATTTACGGTCTGCCGGGACAATCCGTCGAAGACTGGGAAAGAGATCTGACGCTGGCTTTGCAATTGCCGGTCCGGCATCTTTCCGCATATGCGCTGACCGTGGAGGAGGGGACGCTGCTGGCTGGCCGTTACCGGAACGATCCCGCCTGCGACATCCGCACCGCCGAGATGGAAAAAATGACCCGGCGGATCTTGAAAAATGCCGGCATGAAGCAATATGAGATCTCCAATTACGCCCGCCCCGGATATGAATGCGTCCACAACCAGAACATCTGGCACGGCGAGACATATCTCGGCCTCGGTCCGGCGGCGTGTTCCTTCGACGGACGGGACCGTTATACGCAGGTGTCTTCGATCCGGGAATGGCTTGCCGGCGCGGAACCGGAGACCGATCATATCCCCGACGACACCCGCCGGGCGGAAATGCTGATGATGGGACTGCGCACCGTGCGCGGCTGGACTGCCGGCGAATTCGAACGGGCCGCGGGCATTTCTCCGGAAAAGCTGCGTCCGGCACAGATTGCTTCCCTGAGACGGAAGAAGATGATGAAACTCGGATCCATGGCGTTGACCCGGCGCGGCCTGGATTTCTGGAACGATGCCGCCTTGGAGCTGTTATGAGCGAACGTGACAACTGGCTGAATATGACCCCGGATGAACTGCTGCGCGAATGCGATCAGGAGTTCCGCAAGGCCCGCGGACATGGCGGACAGAAGGTCAACAAGACTTCCTGTGCCGTGCGGCTGACCCATCGTGCGACCGGTTTTACCGTGACGGCCGACGCCAGCCGGAGCCAGCACGAGAACCGGCTGCATGCGGTCACCAAACTGCGCCGCCAGTTTGCTTATGAACTCCGCGTGGAAATACCGGAAGGCACCCAATACGAACTGCTGCCGGAACCCTCCGTGCGCAATCCCGTCCGGCTGCTCTGGTCGGCGCATGTGCTGGATGTGCTCGCCGTCTCCGGCTGGGAACCGAAAAGCGCCGCGCCGCTGCTCAAGGCGTCGGTTTCCGCCTTGACCCGGACCCTCCACGGCGATCCCGCGCTGTGGCAGATCCTGAACCGCGAAAGACAACTGCTGGGACTCCATCCCTGGAAAGGCAATGACTGAATATGAAGATCTCGATCGAACAACTTACGGTCGCAGCCGCGGGCAAACCCCGCAGCATCGATTTCGAACTCCATCCCATGATCGCCGCTTACTGCGGCATCCGCGAGGACGACATCATCGATTATACCATCCTGAAACGAAGCATCGACGCCCGGTCGCAGCCGGATGTGAAACTGCTCTATTCCCTGATCGTGGAACTCGACGACCATGTCAAGCCGACCCGCATGATGGAGGAAGCACCGGCCATCCTGCCGTATGAAACGCCGGTGTTCCATTGTCCCGATCCGCCGCAGAATCCGCTGATCGTCGGGGCAGGACCCGCGGGTCTGTTCTGCGCGTTGATCCTCGCCATGGCCGGATGCCGGCCCGTGATTCTCGACCGCGGCCGCGATGTGACCCGCCGTCAGGCCGATATCGACCATTTCTTTCAGACGCGCGAACTGAACGAGGAAAGCAATCTGCTGTTCGGGGAAGGCGGCGCGGGCACATGGTCGGACGGCAAACTCTTCACCCGGATCCGTGACCCCCGCATCGAATTCGTCCTCCATGAGATGATCGAAGCCGGCGCTCCGGAAAATATCGGCTATTACAGCCATCCGCATATCGGCTCGGACAAGCTCCCCGGCGTGATCGCCGCCCTGCGGCGGAAGATCGAAAGGCTCGGCGGCATATTCCGCTGGGACAGCCGCGTTGAGTCTCTGCTGGTAAAGGACGGCGCCTGCCGCGGCGTCATTCTGGCGGACGGCGAAAAGATCGAAGCCCCGCTGGCGGTCAGCGCCTGCGGCCACAGCGCACGGGATTTCATCCTCGAATGCATCCATGCCGGTGCGGCGTTCTGCATGAAGGGATTCCAGATCGGCTGCCGGATCGAACATCCGCAGGATTTCATCAACTGGATGCAGTTCGGCGTACAGGAGACTCTGCCGGCGCTCGGCAGTGCGGAATACTGCCTGGTGTCGCGGCCTTCGGCGGACGGCCGCAGCGGCGGCGTCACCACCTTCTGCATGTGTCCCGGCGGCGAGATCATCCCCGCCACTCCGAAACGCGAACGGCTCTGCACCAACGGCATGAGCAATGCCGCCCGCTCGGGAAAATTCGCCAATGCCGCCATGGTCACCACCCTCGGCCCGGAAGTCTTCGGGTCCCCGCAGGAAGCCTATGCGTTCCTGGATGATCTCGAGCATCGCGCCTATGAACTCGGGGGAGGGGACTTCACCTGTCCCGCCCAACGCGCGGCGGATTTCCTCCGCGGCAATGCGGGCAAGCTGCCGAAACACAATACCTGGAAATTCGGCGCCGTTCCCGCCCGGCTGGATTCGCTCCTCCCGAACAATATCCGCAGCGCCCTGAGCCGCGCATTGATCCACTTCGACCACCAGGCCGAAGGATATATCCGTTACGGCACCCTGCTGGGAGTGGAGACGCGTGTGTCCAGTCCGGTCCGGTTCGAACGCGATGAAGTGACGCGGCAGAATCCGCTGAAGGATTTCTATCCGGTCGGCGAGGGCGCCGGTCTGGCCGGCGGCATCACTTCGTCGGCAATCGACGGTATCCTCACCGCGGAGAGCATACTGAAATACCATTCCTGAGTTTTTTTCTGATATTTTATCGCCGGAATTTGCAATTTCAGCATTGTTCCGGTATGGTAAATATGAATTTCAAAGGAGATGTCAAAATGCAGAACGATACGAATTCTGCGGCGTTCGAACGCACTCCGCGTTTCCGGGCGCTGCTGCCGTTTGGGATATTTGTGGTTTTCTATGCCGGATTGTCGATTTTGGCCAACGACTTTTACAAAATCTCCATGCCGATAGCCTTTCTGGTGGCGTCGGTTGTCGGATTGATGATGGACCATAAACGCCCCCTCCAGCAGAAAGTGGAGATCTACGCACGCGGCATGGGCGAAACCAATATCATGATCATGTGCCTGATCTTCATTCTGGCGGGCAGTTTCGCCGCGGTCGCCAAGGGAATGGGCGCGGTGGATTCCGCCGTGCTGATCGCGCGGAGCCTGATTCCGGCCCGTCTGCTGCTGACCGGCATCTTCCTGGTCTCGTGCTTCATCTCCCTGGCCATCGGCACCAGCTGCGGAACGATCGCCGCGCTCACGCCGATCGCCGCCGGACTTATCGGTCCCATGAAGATCGATCCGGCGCTGATGGTCGGTGCGGTGGTCGGCGGCGCCATGTTCGGCGACAACATGTCGATGATCTCCGACACCACGATCGCCGCGACCCGCACCCAGCAGGTGGCGATGCGCGACAAATTCATCATGAATTTCCGGATGATCCTGCCCGCGGCGCTGGTCTGCATCGTCATTTATCTCCTGTGCGGAACGGCGGGGACCGATCTGCCGCTGAAAGCCGTTTCGTGGAAAGATCTGCTGAATGTGGCGCCGTATCTGCTGATCCTGATTGCCGCCCTGTGCGGCATGAATGTGATGGCGCTGCTGTTCTTCGGCACGATGCTGGCGGCGGTGCTGGGATGCGTGTCCGGTATCCTTACGATGTGGACTGCGCTCGACATTGCGGGGAAGGGGGCTCTGGGCATGTCCGAAACCCTGGTGGTGGCGATCCTCGCCGGCGGACTGCTGAGCATTGTCCGGCACAACGGCGGCATCCGGTTCCTGATGAACGCGATCGAAGCGAAGATATCCGGCAGACGCGGCTGCGAACTGGGGGTATGTCTGCTTACCGCCGGAGTGAATCTTTTCACCGCCAACAACACAGTGGCGATCGTGATCACCGGACCCATCGCCAAAGATTTTGCGCATAAATACGGCTGCGACCCGCGGCGGATCGCCAGTATCCTCGACACCTCTTCCTGCGTGGTGCAGGGGCTGATCCCCTACGGCGCGCAGATCCTGATCGCGCTGGGCATTGCCAAAACCGCGGGCGTTCAGCTCTCGTCCTTCGGACTGATCGGGTCGCTGTATTATCCCCTGCTGCTGGGAGTCGCGCTGCTGGTTTCGATCCTCCGGCCGCAGAAATGAGATATAAAATAAAAGGCCGGGCGGATATGACTTGATTTCCGTCCGGCCTGTCGCTTTTTCTGAGCTGAAACTTACTTGACGCCCATGGCTTTGAGGTTGTTGTAAGAGATCTTCATGGATTCGAAGATACCGCGGCCGGGCATTTCCTGGTCCTGTTCGATCGAATACCAGCGGACGCCGGTTTCACGGCAGGCCTTCAGGATCTCGGGCCAGTCCAGATTGCCTTCGCCGATCTCGCAGAAACGCGGGCCTTCCGGCAGACGGGCGAAATCCTTGAAATGCACCACGCACATGCGGTTGGCGACTTTCCGGATCCAGGTCGCGGGGGAACCGCCGCCGCGAGTCACCCAGTGGACATCGATTTCCGCATAGACGCTCTTCGGATCGGTCTTTTCGTAGAAATAATCCAGCGCGGTCTGACCGTTGTCCAGTTTCATGAATTCGAAATCGTGATTGTGATAACCGAACCGGATGCCGGCATCTTTCAGGATCGCGCATTTTTCGTTGACGATGGAAATGAATTCGTCCAGCCGCGGGAAATGGGGGCTGGCGCTGTATTCGGTCGGCATGGAACCCATGGCGGCGAAATCGCAGTCGAGCGTGTGCATCCGGTCGATCAGTTTGGCGGTGTCGCACATTGAGGCGAAACTTTCATGGGTGGCGATGCACGCCAGTTTATGGGCATCGAGCTGTTTGCGGATCACGGCGGCATCCAGCGGGATCGCCGATACCTGGACGGCCTGATAACCGATCGCGCAGAGCTTGTCCAGCGTCTTGTCCAGATCGCTTTCCGTCTGGCAGTAATATCTCAGGTTGAACAGGGTGACTGCGATTTGAGTGTCCGGAAGTTTCATTTTTTAATCTCCTTTGCTTTATGTTTTATAATTGATCGTGCGATCATTTGTAGATCAGGATCTGTTCGTTTTTCCGGCAGAGGTTGTATTTTTCCCGGGCGATCTTTTCGACCGCGAGGGATTCGGATTCGAGGTCATGGACCTCTTTCAGCATCCGCTGCTGCTCTTCCCGGAGGGTACGGTATTCCTGCTCCATGCGGGTGTTTTCATCCTGCATGGTGACATATTTCCAGTAGACCGGCAGGATCAGGATCACTGCACCGACCAGCACGACAGCCAGGATCACATAAAGCGTGCCGGACAGCATTTTTTGAACGGTGTTGCTCATGGTTTTACCAATCCTTATTGTTAAAGTTGCGGGTTATCGCCGGAATCATACCTGAAGGGTCATCAGGAATTCGACGTTGGTCTTGACCTTTTTGAGTTTTCCGATCAGGAGTTCCATAGCTTCCACGGGCGGAACGCCGTTCATGGCCTTGCGGAGGGTCCAGACGCGTTTGAGTTCATCGGGATGCAGGAGCAATTCCTCTTTGCGGGTGCCGCTGCGCTCGATGTTGATCGCCGGATACACGCGGCGGTCGACCAGATAACGGTCCAGATGGAGTTCCATGTTGCCGGTGCCCTTGAATTCTTCGAAGATGACTTCATCCATGCGGCTGCCGGTGTCGATCAGGGCCGTGGCGATGATCGTGAGACTGCCTTTGCCGTCGATATTCCGGGCGGCGCCGAAGAAACGTTTGGGCTTGTGCAGCGCATTGGCGTCCACACCGCCGGTGAGGATCTTGCCGCTGTGGGGCTGCAGGGTGTTGTAGGCACGGGCGAGGCGGGTGATGGAGTCCAGCAGGATCACCACGTCCTTGCCGTATTCGACCATGCGCTTGGCTTTTTCGATGACCATTTCGGCGACCTGGACATGGCGTTCCGGCGGCTCGTCGAAAGTGGAGCTGACGACTTCGGCCTTGACCGAACGCTGCATGTCGGTAACTTCTTCCGGACGTTCGTCGATCAGCAGGATGATCAGTTCGACTTCCGGATTGTTCTTGCTGATGGCGTTGGCCATTTTCTGCATGAGCACGGTCTTGCCGGTGCGGGGCGGGGCGACGATCAGGCCGCGCTGCCCCATG
>SUWI01000198.1 GCA_015061565.1 Lentisphaerota bacterium | reverse complement strand
CATTCCTCCGCCGCGAAAATTTCACCGGCATTTTCCATTTCGACACCTGGCAGGGTTCGCCCGAACTCGATGCGCTGGCGCAAAGCGGGATCCCCGTGCTGTTCCCGCATTCCTGGAACCGCATCGACTACGGTCCGTTTTATTACAACCGGACCGATGTCAGAAACGCTTTCGAGGAGGCGCTGAAGGAACTCGTTTCAGCCGGACATCATACCATCATCAGCATTGGCACCCAATCGAAATTCGACAACTGGCGCGGACGGGACGATGCCGAATATGAAGACCTGCTCCAGAGCTGCGGCGCCGATCCGTCACCGGATTTGAGGATCAAGGTCCCCTACGACCAGAATGAACTGGAAGGCGAAATGGGGAAGATCCTGGCGAACCATCCCGAGGTTTCCGCCGTCCTCTGCTTTTCCGATTTTTATGCCATGATGGTCCTGGAATTCCTGCGCAAAATATCGATTCCCGTTCCCGAACGGATCTCCGTCATGGGATTCTGCGGCTATCCCGGCGGCGCATTTCTTTCCCCGCCGCTTTCGACGATCGATTTCGGTTACCGTGAGATCGGCATCCGCAGCGTCGACCGGCTCCTCGCCATTGCCGCGGGAACCGACCGGCAGAAGGAATTTTACTCCCCATACCGACTGGCCCGAAGGGACAGTGTCCGGAATATCCTGTCCGACAGCAGCAGCGAGGACAGAAAACCATATTTTTCATTAAACAATGTCAATTTTGAATTCACCAAAGGAGGAGTTTGAAAAAATGAGCATCACCATCCGTCAAAACCACGTCCGCGGAGGATCATCGATGAGCCATCCGTCTGCAATCCGAAAAACGGTCCGGAGTTTTACTTTGATAGAGCTCCTCGTGGATTCTGCTTGCTTCAGCGGTGATTTGGCAAAATCGATCAAGGTATGAGGTAGGAGAGATGGGAGATGAGGTAAAAAAAACGGGCAGTCTGTCAATGGAAAAATCCTTTTCCTTTGCTTTGAGGATCATCAAACTTTATCAACATCTTTCCGACAAGAAAAAAGAATTTGTCTTAAGCAAACAAATATTGCGATCCGGGACAAGTATCGGGGCAAATCTTGAAGAAAGCAGAGGAGCTCAATCCTCTTCCGATTTTCAAGCGAAGATTTCCATTGCGTATAAAGAAGCCAGAGAGACATCTTATTGGTTGCGTCTTCTTTATGCGTCAAAATATCTTACAGAACGACAGTTTAACAGTCTTCACACCGATTGTGAAGAACTGATTCGGATTCTGAGTGCCACGCAACTTACCATGAAAACAAAAATAGAGAAAGGGAAATAATCATGTCAAGACGGAAAAACACATTCAACACCTCATCTCTCATACCTCATACCTCATACCTGAAGCGTAAAACGGTGTGCCGTTTTACGCTGATAGAGCTCCTCGTCGTGATCGCCATCATTGCCATTCTGGCCGGCATGCTCCTGCCTGCCCTGAACCAGGCCCGCGAACGTGCACGGGCTTCCGCCTGCCTCGGCAATATGAAACAGATCGGCCTGGCAGTGACCCAGTATGTGGCGGACAACAGGGAATGGTATTTCAATTACTGGAACGGCGGACCCAGGTCCACTTACGCCACTTCCGGGGGCTGCTGGCATCAGGGCGAAGCCGTCAAATACGGACGCATCGGCATGCTTGCGACCTACCTTGGCAGTGAAAAGGCGGAATTCATCGGCGCTGCCGGTATCAACACCAGCGGAACATTCTTCCGCAGCCGCATGGCGTGTCCTTCTTTCGAAGTTCCCCAGGGCACTGCCACCTCCTGGCTCAGTCTCAATATCGGCAATTTCATAATCGACAATTCGGTCCGTCTGACCCAGGTCATCAAAGGCGGCGAGACCGCATTCATTACCGAAGTGAACGCCACCACCGATTATACCAGGTTTTATTATGCGGCGACGAATGATGTGCCCAATAAACGCGCCGGTGTGGTCACCCGCCACAACAACGCGGCAAATGTGGCTTATTACGACGGACATGTCGGCACCCGTCATTACCGCACGATCCCGTTCAACGCCAGTTCGCCGTCGGGTTATTATCTGTTCATGAACATGTTCTGGCGGCCATGGCCCTCTCCGGATGATACCGCCAATAAGAGAAACTTCAACTACATCATGAAGTAAGTATTCCGGCTGAAAAAAAACGGAGGGAGTCCCGGTTTCCCGGAATTCCCTCCGCAAGGTGGGGGTGTGCGGAAAGGGAGAGAACCTTCCGCGCGGCTGGGATTTGAATTGCAGACCGTGCTGCGGCTCCCATGACCGCAGCACGTTTTTTTCAGTTGATGAACAGCATTTCCCGGTATTTCGGGAGCGTCCAGAGGTCGTCGTCCACCCGTTTTTCGAGCGTGTCGACCAATTTTCGCAAGTTCGCCATGGATTCCACGATCTTCGCGCTGGCATCTTTGGCGGCGAGCGCTTTTTCCAGACTGCGGCATTCGAGTTCGATGCCGTCGAGCAGTTTGCCGATGGTCTCGGCCGCGGCCTTCTGGGAAGCAAGGCCGGCCTTGATCTCGCAGCCGGACATGACCGCGATCGTCTTGACCAGTTCGGACAGCTGTTTGCTGCCGATCGGCAGGATGATCGTTCTTGCCATGTTGAGCGAAAGTTCGCCTTCGATCCGGATCTTGCGCTGATATTCTTCCAGGAAGATCTCATGACGGGAGCGGACTTCGACTTCGGAGAACACGCCGTATTTTTTGAACAGAGCGATGTTTTCCGGCTTGATCAGCGCAGCCATGGCTTCCGGGGTGGTGCGCAGGTTCGGCAAACCGCGTTTCGCGGCTTCCTTTTTCCACGCTTCACTGTAATTGTCGCCGTTGAAGATGATCCGCTTGTGCGACTTGATGACCTTCTGCAGGATCGCCTGCAGCCCGGAATGGAAATTCGCTTTCGGCACTTTTTCCAGCAGGGCGGCGATATCGTCCATAGCTTCCGCCACGATGGTGTTGAGGATGATGTTGCATCCGGCGCAGGACTGGCTGGAACCCGGGGCGCGGAACTCGAACTTGTTGTTCGTGAACGCGAACGGACTGGTCCGGTTGCGGTCGGTGGTGTCCCGCGGCAGAGCCGGCAGCGTATCCACGCCGATCCGCATGGAGCCGGCATGCTTGGACGACTTCAGCGACCCCTTTTCGATCTGGTCGATGATGTCCGCGAGCTGTTCGCCGATGAAGATCGAGAGGATGGCCGGAGGAGCCTCGTTGGCGCCGAGCCGGTGGTCGTTGCCGGCGGACGCGGTCGCGGAACGCAGCAGGTCGCTGTGCTTGTCCACCGCCATGATGATCGAGCAGAGCGTGGTCAGGAAGATCGCGTTCTGGTCGGGATCGGATCCCGGATTGAGCAGATTGATGTCGCCGTAGATCGGGGACCAGTTGTTGTGCTTGCCGGAACCGTTGATGCCCGCGAACGGTTTTTCATGGAGCAGACAGACCAGGCCGTGCTTTTCCGCGGTCTGCTTGAGCACTTCCATGATGATCATGTTGTGGTCGACCGCAAGGTTGAGTTCCTCGAACACCGGAGCAAGCTCGAACTGGGCCGGAGCGACTTCGTTGTGCCGGGTCTTGGCCGGGATGCCCAGCCGCCAGAGCGTGGAATCGACGTCGGTCATGAAAGCCAGGATGCGGTTCTGGATCGCGCCGAAATAATGGTCTTCCAGCTGCTGATGTTTCGGCGGCGGCGCGCCGAACAGCGTGCGGCCGGTCTGCACCAGGTCGGGACGCGCATAATAGAACTGTTCATCGATCAGGAAATATTCCTGTTCGGCGCCGAGCGCGATCTTGGCATTGGCCGAGCCGTCGTAGCCGAAACATTTCATCAGACGTTTGACCGAGCGGTTCAGGGCCTGCATCGAGCGGAGCAGCGGAGTCTTCTTGTCGAGCGCTTCGCCGGCGTAGGCGCAGAACGCGGTCGGGATGCACAGCGTGGCGCCGTTGCGGCCGCGCTTGATGAACGCCGGACTGGTCGGATCCCAGGCCGTATAGCCCCGCGCTTCGAAAGTGGAGCGGATGCCGCCCGAGGGGAAGCTGGAAGCATCGGGTTCGCTGACGATCAGATTCTTGCCGGAGAACGACATGATCGCCTGACCGTTGCCGACCGGTTCCAGGAACGAATCATGTTTTTCCGCGGTCGCGCCGGTCAGCGGCTGGAACCAGTGCGTAAAGTGGGTCGCGCCTCTTTCCAGCGCCCATTCCTTCATCGCATGCGCCACGGCATCGGCAATGGAAGCGTCCAGCGGCTGCCCTTCGGCTACCGTGTCCATCAGCTTTTTGTAGATGGGCTTCGGAAGACGTTCTTTCATTCGCGTGAAATGAAAGACATCACCCCCGAAACAATCCGTGGTGAACGGTTTCAGTTCTTCGTCTGCGGATTCCGCCCGGTTCAGCACCGCCCGGATGATCCCTTTACGGTCACAATTCATGATTCACACTCCTTGCTGGGTTGTTTTTATGCTTCACATTGTAGCAGATTTCATGCCAACTTTGCAAAATTCCGTTTTTCAGCCTCAAAATGATTCTTCCGCCTTCCGGCAGTCTTGTCAAAAACTTACAAAAATGTAAGATTTTTCCAAATAAATTACATTTTTGTAACTTGAAAAACCGTCAGGCAGCATTATATTGCATAGTATAACAATAAAAGAGCCAAAGTCAAATGCAAATCAGGGAAAAAGGACAATAAATGTCGGAACGGGGCCAGATCGAGATCGCCGTGCTGAACCAGATCAGCCATACCATCGTACACGAACACAATGTGTCTGAACTGCTGCGCAAGGTGCTGAACATCCTGCACCATGAAATGGGTCTGCTGCGCGGGACCATCACCATGCGGCACGGGGACACCCTGCTGATCGAAGCCTCGAACGGACTGACCGGCGACGAGATCAACCGCGGCAAATACATGATCGGCGAAGGGATCACCGGCCGGGTGGCGCAGACCGCGCGGCCCGCATTGATCCCGGATATTTCGCGGGAACCGGAATTCCTCGGCCGGACCCAGGCCCGTCCGAAAAAAGGCCATATCGCCTTCATCTGCGTGCCGGTCATCCACCTGGAAAACGTCATCGGCACGCTCAGCATCGACCGGGAAACCAGAGAACGACACACGCTGGAACAGGATCTGCGGCTGCTCGAAACCGTGGCCAATATCATCGCGGAAGCCGTGGCGTCGTGTCTGGAACAGCACGAGGAACGCCGCCAGCTGCTGGAGGAAAACATCCGCCTGCGCGAAGAACTCGGCGCGACCCCGCGTCCTTCCAACCTCATCGGCAACTGCAACGCCATGCGCGCGGTCTACAAAATGATCTCGCAGGTGGCCGCCAGCAATGCCACGGTGCTGATCCGCGGCGCTTCCGGCACCGGCAAGGAACTGATCGCCCGCGCCGTCCATCAGGCCAGCGGACGCCATGCCGAACCTTTTGTGGCCGTCAACTGCGCCGCCCTGCCCGACAGTCTGATCGAAAGCGAACTTTTCGGATATGAAAAAGGCGCGTTCACGGGCGCCGTGGCCAGAAGGATCGGACGCGCCGAAGCCGCGGACGGCGGCACCCTCTTCCTCGACGAGATCGGCGACCTGAGCATCAATGTTCAGGTCAAACTGCTCCGTTTCCTGCAGGAGCGCACGATCACCCGCGTGGGCAGCAACGAGGAGATCAAACTCGATGTGCGGCTGCTCGCCGCCACCAGCCGCGACCTGGAAAAACTCATGGAGGAAGGCAAATTCCGCGAGGACCTGTATTACCGGCTCAACGTGTTTCCGATCCAGCTGCCGAGCCTGCATAAACGCGGGAGCGACATCATCCTGCTGGCCGACCATTTCCTGGGCAAATACAGCAAGCTCCACGGGAAAAACATCGCGCGCATCTCAACGCCGGCGATCAACATGCTGATGTCCTATCACTGGCCGGGCAATGTGCGCGAGCTGGAAAACTGCATCGAACGCGCGGTGCTGACCGCCTCGGACACGGTGATCCACGGCTACGACCTGCCCCCTTCCCTGCAGACCGCCGAAGCTTCCGGCACCGCGGTGATCCATCCCGATGCCCAGGCCGATTTCAAGACGCTGGTCAATTCCTTCGAACGGGAACTGATCGTGGAAGCGCTGAAAGGCGAAAGCGGCAACGTCGCCGCGGCCGCCCGCAAGCTGGGGCTCTCCGAACGGATCATCCATTACAAGATCGGCAAGCTCGGCATCACCCCGGAATGGTACCGCGCCAAGAAAGACTGAACGTCAGATATAGATCGGATTGCTCCAGGCATAGCGGCCCGCGGTGTCCTGCAGCTGGATCCGGATGAAATCGGTCTTGTCGGCAAATCTGGAAATCGGGATCTCCATGTGCGTGATCTCCTTGTTTTCGCTGCCGGGCCCCATGGCATCCACGATGTTCTGGCAATGGGCTCTGGAATTCCGCATCATGCCGATGGCGTTGAGCACGGGCGTGAAGTCGGCGGTCAGGATGCCGTTTTCCAGCGTGATCCGGCTGAACCGCGGCCCCTGCGACGCATAGAAAGCGCCTTTGCGCAGCGCATCCAGGATCGATTCGGGCGATTTGTCTGCCGCCAGAATGACCGTGAATCCTTTGAAGAGGTCATGTTCCCAGTGCATGTCGTCGACCGCTAGCGCATTGTAACGGAAACCCGCGTTGAGCAGCTCATCCCAGCACTGCATGTTGTAGGCTTTGCCGATGTAGCGGGTGGAGGTGTTGTAAACTTCGATCCCCTGAATGCCTTTCAGCTGCGCGACGTCCGCGGAAGAGAATCCGCACCAGTAGGGATGGGCGCAGAAGGAAATGCCGCCGGCCGCGGCGACCGCATCCACCGCATCCTGTCCCGTGGCCGGATCGGGATAAATGAAATCTTCCGGCAGGCCGAGCCCGAGGATATGCCACATGATGCCGCGCGGTCCGTCCGGATGCAGTTCCATTCCCGAGATCAGAGTCATGCCGCGGGAATTGTAAGTGGAGACCGGATTGCTTTTGCGGTGATCGGTGAACGCCAGCACGTCATACCCCGCATCGGCATAAACCTGTATGACCTTGTCGGGTTCCATCCGTCCGTCCGAAGTGGTCGAATGGGTGTGCAGAGCGGCTTTGTATTCATTGAGTTCCTGTCCGAAAAAGTTCATTTTCCTCTCCTGTTCGATGGTTTTTCCGAATGGATTTTACTATAACCCGGATTTCATGAAAAACAAGACGCCGATCCGTGAATTCAGCGGTTTTTCCCGTTCCCGGGGATCCGGACGCGATTTTCGGACCGGACGGACAGGACGGACGATTGCGCGTAAGCCGGACTCATGACGCGAGATGACCGGATCATCATTTCCGGTGATCTCGTGCCATGCCATTCCTTCCGCGTCCTTGTCTAGCCGGAGCCTCGGCGAAGGCAGATCCGTATCAGTTCGAGAAAATCCCGCGCCAGCACCCCCAACTCCGCTGACGCGATACGTCACGGACAGAAAACAGCAAAAATGTCTGACGTTATATTTGCAATATTGTCCGTCCGGTACAAAAACAGGGATTCAGTCCAGCCAGAAAAATTTAGGGTACATCTGTGAAAAAAAAAGATTTTTCTCGCTGTTTTGACTTGAAATGCAGAACACCATGCTGTATACTAACGTTATATATTTCTAAAAGGAGTTTGAAGCTATGGCTGATTTTACTGTTAATCCGGTTATGAACGCTGATCTCGGCTGTACCATAAACGCTTTGTCTGCTTCGGAGCCCGGCGCCCCGGACGCACTTTCTACCGATGTTTCCGTAAAGGCGACCGGCGACCCTGACCTCGCCCCCGGACAGAAGCGCCCCGAAGGCGCACAGAAATCCATATACGGTGAGATCCCCCAAATCCCCGTACTGGATGCAGTTGATGGAATCAAATTCGATTTCAATCACGGCATCCGCATCCTGTTCCCGCACAATGACAAGATCTATCATGTCACCTTCCTGGATATCGACACGGGTATCATCCTTTACAGTGCGGACACCCAGCCCGGCGCATTTGTGACCTCGGTCAAGAAGTTTTATATCAAGTTCCGGCTCGTCATCCACGAAAAGGGAAATGAAAAACCCATTTTCGAACATGAAATGGACCTCAAGGACAAGGAAGTCATGGTCCAGCTGCCAGTCGGGACCATCGGCGATTCCATCGGCTGGTTCAGCTATGTCGAGCGCTTCCAGAAAAAGCACAAATGCAAACTCATCTGCGTCATGACTCCCTGGATCGCGGCCCTCGTGAAGGACCAGTATCCCGACATTACTTTCATTCCGCCCGAGGAAACCGTAAAATACAAACCTTACGCTTCCTACTACATGGGTCTCTTCTTCCGCGGCGACGTGGACAACCAGCCCATCGACTTCCGTTACATCGGGCTCCACCGCACCGCCGGCTACATCCTCGGACTCTACGGCGACGACCTGAACGACCTGCCGCCGCGGTTCAACCTTTCCGCGCCCCGCAAGATCAAGGAAAAATATGTCTGCATTGCCGCCCAGTCCTCTTCCCAGGCAAAATACTGGAACAACCCCTTCGGCTGGCTGACCGTCGTCAAGTTCCTCAAGGACAACGGTTACCGCGTTCTCTGCATCGACAAGGAAAAGGTCCACGGCATTGGTCTGAACTGGAATTACATCCCCTACGGCGCCGAAGACTTCACCGGGGACATCCCGCTTCAGGAGCGCGTCAATCTGATCAAGGACGCCGATTTCTTCATCGGTCTGTCCAGCGGTCTGTCCTGGGTCGCCTGGGGCTGCAAGGTGCCCGTCGTGATGATCTCCGGATTCACCCATCCGACCAACGAGTTCCATACTCCGTACCGGATCATCAACTATCACACCTGCCATTCCTGCTGGAACGACATGCGCGAGAACTTCGATCACTACGATTTCCTCTGGTGCCCGCGCCACAAAGGCGACGACCGCCAGTTCGAATGCACCCGGCTGATCTCCCCGGAGCAGGTCATCTCCACTATCAAGAAGATTCCGACCTTCAAGCCCGCGGAACCCAAAAAAGATAAGAAATAAGCAGCAAGTTACAAGTTTCAGGTTGCAGGTGAGCCGGAAACCGGTGAGCCTGCGCAACTGTTCCCGGTCCGCTTGACGCTGGCGGACCGGGAGACCGGGAATACCAGGGTTACTGGGAATCTAGCAAGCATCTTTTGCTGATTTGGTCCCGCACCATGTCATCCGCGCTTCCCCGGTATTCATAGTATTCCTAGTCTTCTTAGAAAGTTCGCGCCGCACCGTTCCCTCGCGCGGCCAGCCGGCTTGCCCCGTCAGCGCTGCCTCCTCTCTCATACCTTTTCTGTCGTTCGCGCCGCACCGCGCACCCGCACGGCCGTCTTCCGGCTCCACGTCTGCGTAATTCGCAGTTTTTTTACTTTTTTTATTTTTTTCATTTGCTTTTTATAAATATTAGGGGTAACTTACAGCGAAACATTAGAATTTTTAAACAATTTTTGAGTCGTTAACGGAAGGAGAGAGACCATGACTAAGTACCATTACAATTGGACAGTCACTTCGAAGTATTACTACGATCAGACCCTGACCACGGATCTGATAAAAAAAGAACTCGACGATGATCTGGATTCCAGCGGCAAAGATACAGAGAGGTACTCTTTGTACAATATGGCCGATCTCTCCGTCTGGCCCTCCGACCGGGAGAAGTATCACGACACGACCTATCACTATGAATCCGAAGGGGATGAAGACCCGGTACCAGAGCCGCCCGCCAACTCGACTTACCATAACTACATGAACTTCAAGATGGCCACGGGAATCAACTTCGCCGATTTGCGGAGTTCCGCGGCCGCGGCCAATTTGTGGTCGCACGGCTACATCCCGAACGGACTCGGGCTCGCCGACAACACCTCCGCCGGGAATATCACCTTCGACTCGAATGGCGGAATTACTTTGTCGGGCGGCAACACGCTTGCCAATGACATCACCTTCATCGACGGCGGCGAAGTCCTGTTCACGGACGCGGGTTCGGGGACTCAGAGACTGACCGGGCTGCTCGCCTCCAAAGATCTGGAATATATCGAAATGGGCTTTGTGGCACGGGGCGGGAGCTCCATCCTTTCCGGCGGCCAGGTCCGGCGGAATCTGCGGCATTTGAACGTGGGGGT
>SUWI01000197.1 GCA_015061565.1 Lentisphaerota bacterium | reverse complement strand
TCCGTTTGACGACTGGATCGCCCGGCATGGGAAACGTTATTTTCCCAAGTGGGACCGGCAAGCACAGCTGCGGTGGCTGACCGAACTGTTACAGATATCCGATGCCGGTTCGACCACCGCATTGATCGAGGTGGCGCAGGAGAATGACATGCTGCTCGTCTGGGACCTCCATGCGATGAAGCTGCCGTCGAAACAACGGAAGAGAGTGCGCCATGCATTGGGGTGTTCCATCACGCTTAAATATTGGCGGAATACGCTCGAAGTTACTCCGGACGGAACGTATGTCCTGCGTCTGAAAGACCTGCGTGACGGCGCGGAATGCGTTTTCCGCGCCCGGTGCGGCCGGATTCCGGAAACAGGAAAATTGATGGTCGTCCGGAGCAATTCCGATCTGGAAGTCGGATACTGGATCGAACGGACGGACCGGAACGGCAAGGAAATCCGATTTGAATCCCCTTTCAAGGTGTTGTTTGCCGTCCGGCGCGATGCCGAAACGAATCTGTGGTTCGAGACCGGCAGCTGGGATGAAGTCCGCAAAAAAAATCCGGCGGTCACGGTTTACGAAGAGATCCGCAATGTGCCGGTCTGTTGCGGCATCACAGACGGGAAGAAAGTCTTCCAAACTTTCCGTCTGCGCGAAGAAGCTCGCAGATTCAAGCGGGGCGAACTCCGCTCCGCCGATATTCTTCAGCCGCAGGAGATGAAGATGACAAAACGCTGATCATGCAGCTCTGATCGTTCAGATCGGCAGGATCACCGGATCGGCACTGTGCTGTTTCCGGTATTCGCCCGGTGAAATGCCGAATTTCTGCCGGAACCGCTGGTGGAAAGTGTAAAGATTCGAAAAACGGACCTCGCGGACGATTTCCGAGATGGGTTTTTCCGTCTGGATAAGCCGCTGGGCCGCCGCCTCCAGCTTCAGGTTGATCAGATACTGGGCCGGTGTGATGTCGAAAACTTTTTTCCATTTGACGTAGAAATCTGCGTGCGACATGCCGTTTCTGCCCGCCAGTTCGGACATGTTGACCGGTTCGTCGTAATGGCTCTGCAGCCACAGCGAGATATTCCGGATGACGGTTTCATAAGTGTTTTCTTCCGGTGCCGGCTTTTGTTCCATGAGCAGGAGTTTGCAGAGCTGGAACCCGATCCAGTCGATCTGATCCGGAATGCCCGGCGTGTGCAGATGATATACCAGATTTTCCAGCTTGCGGATCAGCGATTCGATCTGCGGCGTCATCATGAACGCCGCACAGTTCACCTTCGGCTCCATGCCGATCCGGAAAAATTCATGCATCGTTTCTTCCGAATATTGAAATGAAATGGTGTTCCGCGGCTGAGGACTGCGCGTGATGACCGGCAGTCCCGGACGTTTCCACGCCACATTGGGAAAACCGACTTTCTGCGGTTCCCCGTTGATCGTATCCAGACACCATTTCGCTTCCGATTCCAGCCGGAGGCTGACTTCGTAATTCCGGCTGACCGCAGGACCGTTGACCGGACTGGTAAAACCGCGGGCGAAAAACAGCCCCGAAATCCGGAAGCGGAAATCGGTCTCCCGTTTCATTTCCCTGATATTCAGATTATAACAGTGCATCGTTTCTCCTTTACATCGCAAAATATAGTTTGATATCGGCGAAAAATCAATGTTTCTATTTGAATTATTCCGTTTTTAGATAATTTGATACTGATATTCCGGACGATTTGATATTGCAGGAAAGCGGAAATTCAGTATATTATATCCAAAACATGAAATGCGGGAGATTCTGCGGTGAAAGAAAAATATGATGTGGTGGTCTGTGGCGGCGGGATCGCCGGAACGGCAGCTGCCCTGGCTGCCGCCAGACAGGGCCGGAAAGTCCTGCTGGCCGAGAAGCAGTCCATCGTCGGCGGTCTGGCGACTGCGGGTCTGATCTACATCTACCTGCCGGTCAGCGATGACGGCGGGCGGGTCATAGCCGGCGGCATTACCGCCGAACTGCTGAGACGCTGTCCGGAATACGGTCCTTTCGATTTTCCTCCGCAGTGGGGCGGTCCTGCCGGAGGCGATCCCGGCTGTGATGCGCGCCGCTGCGAATGCTGTTTTTCACCTGCCGGGTTCACGCTTACGCTGGAAAAAATGCTCCGCGAAGCCGAGGTCGAATTGAGGCTGGAAACCACGCTGATCAATGCCGTATGTGATTCCTCCGGCCGGGTGGTTTCGGTCGAATTGTTCTGCGGCGCGGAACATTCCACGGTCTCCGCGGATTGTTTTGTGGATGCCTCCGGCGGAGCTTATCTGCTCCGGCTTGCCGGTGCGCAGGTCTTCGGCGAGCTGAATTATCATAACCCGTGGGCGATGGAAATGGCGCCCGGCGCGGTCGGCAATTACTATCTGACCGGCGGTCTTCAGGTGAAAGTCATGCTGCCCCCCGAAGAGTTCGAGCCGATGAAGCAGGTTTTGTCCGCCGATGAGATCAACGAATTCCTGCGGCGGCAGTATATTGCGATCCGCCGCCGGTATGATCAATTGCCGTCGAATCAGCGAAAGAAAATTTATCCGGTCCATTTGCCGGCAATGCCCCAGCTGCGCAAAATCGCCCGGATCAAAGGGAAGACTCCTATCCTTCCCGGCGAAGCGGGTGCGGTCAAAGCCGATTCGGTCGGAGTCGCTGCCGACTGGCGGTCGGTTTCCCAGCATGCCTGGGAAACTCCTTACGGTGCGCTGCTGCCTGAAACCGTCCGCGGGATCCTGGCGGCGGGGCGCTGCATTGATGCATCGGGCGATGCCTGGGAAGTTTTCCGGGTCATTCCCGCCGCCGCCATGACCGGCGAGGCTGCGGGCACTGCCGCCACCATGGCATCCGAACGCGGGATCGATCCTGCCGATCTTCCGGTTGCCGATCTGCAGAAAGAACTGCAGCGGAACGGGGTGATCCTGCATATTGCCGACGGCCAGGAAAATCATGGAAATTTCGCCGGGGAAAAAGATGTCAGCGAATCGGCGGCCGGGGAATGACAGAAACAGCAAAATTTTACATAGTTAAAAACCAGTAACAGAAAGGACTGAAATCATGCTGAGAGGAAAAAAACATCTTAACCCATCATCCCGGAGAAAACGCAGCTTTACGCTGATAGAGCTCCTGGTGGTGATTGCGATCATCGCGATTCTGGCGGGACTGCTGCTGCCGGCCTTGAACCAGGCACGGGAAATGGCCAGACAATCCAGCTGCCTGGCCAATTTGAAGCAGATCGGTCTTGGTATTCAAATTTACACGGAAGATTATGCCTTGTGCTTTCCTTATCACGGCGGTCTTGCTTCACCCTGGTATTACAAAATCCGGAGTTATATCGGAGAAGGGAAACGGGCCTCTGCCGATTTTTCCGGACCCGGCAATTCCACTCGGTCCAGCGTGCTGATCTGTCCCAGCGCCCGGACTCCGCTGAAAGAACTGCTGGAAAAATCGCGTGATGATGCGGGACTCGGCTGCACGTATACGATCAACCGGGGACTTACCGGAGGCGGGAACGGCTTCGGGGACGGGACCAGTGCGAATCTGGCCTATCCTTCTGTGAAGACCAGCCAGGTGAAAAATCCGAGCAAATCCTTCACCAATTTCGATTACGGCGCGAAATATTTTTCCAAGCCGGGCGGATATCCTTCCTATCTGATCACGCAAGTCCTGATGTTCAGAGGTCAGCACAGCTACTATTCCGCCGGACACTGGCACCGCAACAACTGCAATGTCCTGTATGTCTCCGGAAATGCCAACAGTGCAAAAATGCCGGCAGCCAATGCCTATCTGGATAATATCGCCTGGATCTATGATTCAACCGCAACTCCGGTTTTGTGGCAGTGATGAAAATGAAACTTACCGGAACCTTCATTCAACCGATCTGCGGCGGCGATACCCCGGTCATGAACTGGTCCCGCGCCGAATGGGACCGCGAATTTGCCGTAATGAAAGAGCTCGGGATCGATACCGTGATCCTGCTGCGGCTGTTTCTGGATGACTGGATGGCATACGACTCCCCCTGCCTGAAGCGGCTGGAAAATGCGATCCCCACCCAGCTGGATTACGTCGATCTGTTTTTGTCCCTCGCCGAAAAATACGGGATCCGGCTGTTTGTCCCGACCTATTCCCCCATGCATGACTGGCTGCTGGCCACTTACGATCCGAAAAAAGAGTTTGCCGCATTCAAGGAACTGGTGGATGAGATCTGGTCCCGCTACGGACACCGGAAAGCTTTCGGCGGCTGGTATTTCGCTCAGGAGATCTCCGGCGCCGATTCGTTCCTGGTGGCCGAATTGTTTCAGATGCTCGGGAAATATGTCAAGTCCGTTTCCGGCAGTCTCCCGATCCTGACTTCGCCCGGAATGCGCAAAGCCATCGGCGCCGCCGAACATGAAAAACAGTGGGATTATCTGCTCGATATCATGGACGGCGCGGTCGACATCATTGCTTTTCAGGACGGACATGTTTCGTTTCACCAGCTGGAAGAATATCAGGCCGTCAATGTGAAACTTGCCCGCAAGCATGGCATTGAAGTCTGGAGCAATGTCGAATCGTTCGACCGTCAGATCATCCCCAAATTTCAGCCGATCGCCTGGGACAAGCTCCGGTTCAAACTGAACTGCGCCGTCAGAACCGGACACGACAAACTCATCACCTACGAATTCACCCCGTTCCTTTCACCCTACGGCTGTTATAAGACGTGGACCGAGTCGCTCCTCGCCCGCTATCGGGAATGGTGCGAAACGGAAAGCCGGTCCTGAAATCTGCCGCGATCCGGAGAAATGATCATGTCAAATAGAAAACTGAATGTGTTCCTGCTGATTTCGGGCTTGCTGTGGCTGGAAAATACCCTGTCTGCCGGGAATCCTTCCAATGCGGGAGCAAAAACTGTAAACGGGAATCTGATCTGCGAGGCTGCGTCCGGATTCGAAAAACCGCTGCCGCCCGGCACAATGGCGACTCTCTGGAATGCGAAAGACACCCGGATCACTCCGGATGAGAGTTTCTGCGGACAGCATTCTCTGGAACTGACCCTTTCGAAGAAGACGAAACGCGTGATCGTTTTTCCGCAAGGCGTTTCGTTCAAGGCCGGCGATGTGATAACCGGAAGCGCCTATCTGAAGGGCGACCAGGCCGGCGGGCCCGTGCTGATTTATCTGTGGGGGACTGATAAATTATGGAACCGGGCTCTGATCCAGAAATTTTCCCATGGAACGGTGCTGCCCGAATGGAAACCGTTCAAGGTGACTGCCAAACTGACTCAGGATATCAAGATTTTGGGCGTGATGATCGCCGGCGCCACGGCCAAAGGCGTCAGCCGGATTTATATCGATGAAGTGAAACTGGAACGCGGGACCGCGGCAACGCCGAGCATTCCGGACCGGAAAAACCTCTCGGCAGCTCTCGACCGCAAGGCAATAAACCTGATCCCGCTCTCTGCCGGCGGTCAGCCCCGCCGTGAGCTTGAGATTTCCTCTTTTTATCAGACCGGACTGGATAAATCCGCTCCGGCGCCGCAGAAAACCTCCATGTTTCTGTCCGCCAGTCCGGATTTCCTGTTTGTCCGGTTCCGCTGTGAGGAAGCCCATCCGGAAAAAATGGTCTGCCGCTCGGTTCCCGATAATCCGAACTGGGAAGACGACCGGGTCGAACTGCACCTGAGTCTGGCCGGCAGCCGGTTGAAATCCAGTCCGGATTATTTTTCGATCAACGCCGACGGCATTTTCAATACCAATCTGAATGTGGACAAAAACGAACTGGATATCAGGACGGTCCGGGGAAAGAAGGACTGGCAGATATCGTTCCGTCTGCCGTTGAAAGTTTTCGGTTTCAGCGGCACGCCGGGAGTGCTTTGGCGCATCAGCGCAGGCCGCTTCCATCGGACCGGCTGTCATGCCGCCAGTGCGCTGGCTCCGGTCAAAGGGCATTTCAACCGGGAGGAGAACGCCTATAAAAATTTTGTCCTCAGCGCGGACGGGAAACTTCCGGATTCGATTCTGGTATCACCCGGCGAGATGGCCGAATACGCCAATGCCACGGGTGAAAATCTCATGGTTTTCGATTTGCCGGAAACCATGGACTTTTCCGGTTGGAAATTAAAGCTCGGCAAACAGACCGTTTCTCCTTTTTTACGTGAAAAAAACCAGCTCTCTTTTCTGTATCGGGTCGATCCGGTCCGAAACCACACTTTGAACTGGCAGCTGCTGGATCCTCAGGGACGTCCGGCACTCGGCGGAACCTTCTTTCCCGCGGTTTTCAAACCGTCCTGCCGGGTTTTCACGACTCCGGATCCGCTGTTCAAGGAGCTTTTCGGGAAAAAACGTTCGTCGGAACGACTTCATGTCTCCTGGGGAATGCCCATCGGCGACCTCAACTATCATCAGGCTCTGAAAACCGGAGTAACGTATTCTCGGGATGAAGTTCTGTGCCGTCTTAAAAACGCGGGGATACGTCTGCTGGTGCACAGTGCCGGCGAGCTGGCGGAAAAACTGCCGGAAATGCGGAAAGGAAATTATTTCCGGCCGACCCGGGGGCTGAATCTGATGGATTTGGAAAAATGGACCGAATCCGGGAAAGCCCTGCCTTGTGTCTGGTACAGTTTTTACGGCATCGCAGGAGAGGATTCGCAACACCGCAAAGGGATCACGTGGCGGAAAAACGGCTATGGCGGACTGCCGCTCGATCCGATCAACCGTGCCGCTTATCTGGCCCTGGCAAAGTCCGTTGCCCAAAATATCCGAAAGGGGTTGAAAGTTTATTTTTTCGGCGATGAACTGACTACGTCCTGCAGCCGCCGCGGACTGGAAATGAATACCGATTTCAACCGGGAAAACCACGGCGGATTTCTGGACTGGTGGAACGAGGATGTGAAAAAGAAATGCGGCGGCGGCCGTTTCGGGATCCCTTGGGGAATGAAACGCGGAACTCCGGAACGGCGGCCTTACAGTGTGGCGTATACGACCTACATGGCATCCGAGCTGGCGAAACTCGGTCTTGAAACGCGGAACATCATCCGGAAAATCAATCCCGCACTCATCATGCTGTCGGATGACGCTTACGGCAATCCTTCCTCGCAGGGGGTCCAATATTGGAAACTTTATGCCGACTGCGGCAGTTTTCAGCTGGGCGAGGGCGGCGGCACCAGCGGACAGTCATTCCCCGATTACATGTTCACCACCAAACTCGTGCGCGATATGAGCGGGCTGGATGAACTGATCGTCTGTCCCCATGAACCGGTCGACGGTTATCCCACCGGCGCCATGAGCAGTGAGGAGATTGTGGAACTGTTCAGTCAATGTGTCCGCGGCGGTGCGACCGGGTTTCATTTCTGGCCGGCCTCATATCAGGGAAGAAGCCTGACGAAAGCCAATGCCTGTTCCAATGTGATCGGCTACCCCGCCGCGTTTGAATATATGATCCGGATCACCGGGCTGTTCAACCGGATGCCGGAACTGAAGTTCCCCGCGACCGGAACCGCAGTCCTTGTTGCGGATGACGCCATGATCTCCACTTCCAAGTTCAACCGTCTCCGCGGTGCTTTCCGGCTGATCGGTTTGAATCCGCGCGGCTGGTTCCATTTCGTCAGCGACACCCATCTCCGCATGGGATGGAAAAATCTGAACGATTACAAACTCTGTTATGTCCCGGTCGGGGAGGTCCTTCGTCCGGAAACGGCGGAAAAACTGGAGCAGTTCGTCCGGAACGGCGGCGTTCTGGTCTGTGCCGATCCCGATTTCCTGAAATACAACCAGTTTTTCGATGATGCTTCCGCTCTCCGGGAAAAACTCCTCGGCGTAACGTTTCAGGATTCGCCGCATCGGACGGTAATCTGGAACGGCGGGAAAATCACGCTCAGCGGAAAAACCTGCAGACTGGTTCCTGCGAACCGTTCCCGGGGGAAAGTCCTCGGAACTTTTCAGGAGGACGGCACAGCCGCTGTTTATGAGCATGTTCTTGGAAAAGGCAAAGTCATCTGTTTCGGATTCGATCTTTTTCTGGAGGAAAATGCGGAAAAGAAAGAAATCGGCGAGCTGTTCACCCGTTTCCACAGGGATTTCGGGGAACCGGTCGGACTGCCGATCTGGCGATTCAAGTTTCCGGTTCCCGATTTCCCCAAAAAAATGCTGCCCGCGGGAAAATGTCTGACCGGCAATTACGGTTTCTGGGACCGGCACCGTTTCCATGCCGGACGGCTGGAAAATATTGCCGTTCCCGGCAAGGTCATCATTCAGCGTGCCGGAGAAAAGGCGCTCTCCGAACCGTTCGGAAAATCCCGGCTTACCGACCGGCTCCGTTATTTCCGGACACTGGAGACTTTCGATCAGAAGAACGGATATGATTTTACCGAAAAATTCGGACCGGGAAAACATCATATCGTTTTTGAATTCGAGCGGGATGTCGCCCTTGGCGATATGGTCCTGATGCATGCCGGCGGCGCGGCGGAAATCACGGTCGAAAAGGCTTCGGGAAACAATTGGATCTCCGTTGCTTCCGAACCATGTCCGCCAACCGGGGAGCTGGAAGTCCGCCGGAAAATCATTCATGCCGCTGCTGAAGGAAAAAGATTCCGCGTGACCGTCCAGGTAAAGGATCAGCCTTTTGTGCTCGCGGAAACGGATCTTTGGGGACGCACAGATTAAGTTCTTCCGCAGGAAACCGGAATGCCGGCTTCAAACCTTCAACTTTAACCATCGTTCTTTCTGCTTGCTTTTTGCTATGTCATGCTGCATATTTTCAGCAGGGCCGGTTAATACAATCAGAGTAATAAAAGTTCCGGATTCTCAAACTTGGAAAGGAAGATTTTGGAATGGAAAAAAAGACAGTAGACCTTGGACAGTTTTTCGCTCGGAAAGCCGCTTTGCGGGAACAGCTGATAGCCCGCAACCGTTACGCAAAATCGGTCGTGCCGGATTATGTTTTCGCTTCCCGTCCGGTTCCGGACTATCTGGCTTTGATGAGTGAAACCAGTGCGGAGATGGATCAGCTGCTGCAGCAGATTCTGGATGAACAGGAAAGGATCCGGAAACCCGGCCCGGAAAAATTCCGCAGGGAAGATGTTTTTGTCTGGGGCGGACCGACTACGCACTGGAGCGGCAGCATGGACCCCGAGACCGCTGTCCGCGGCATGGAATATTTCGGGGCGGAAAATGCCGTTTATGTTTACGGCCCGCTGAACGAGGAAGCGCTGGAGCTGCATCGGAAATGCAAACGGCTGATCTGTCAGGTCACCCGGACCGCCCGCAGCTGCGAGCAGCCGGAAAGCGATGCCGAGTGTGCGGAAAAACTCAGCAGACTTTCCCTGAAGTATCCCAACATCGTCGGCGGCATTGCCGATGACCTGGTGATCTATCTGGGCAGAAATTATTCGCTCAAAGATGTTATGACGATCCGCGATTCCCTGAAAAAACATAATGACAAACTGGACTTCTGCGGTGTGGTTTATGCCGGTGAACTGGATTATGACAACATGCCGCGGGTGGCTGCCTGTCTCGATGTAATCAATCTGTGGCTGGAACAGAAAAGCGATATCGCCGAATTCGATCTCATTATCGAGAAATGTCTGGTGAAATGCCCGGGAAAGAAGATCCTGCTCGGGGTGTTCATGCAGGATATCGGTCTTTCCGATCTTGGATACAATCCGGAGTTGATGCTCCGCTATCTGGATAAAGCCGAACAGGCTTACCGGAGCGGGAAAATCCAAGGACTGGTGATTCTGGGCGACCGGGAAATCGCCAAGTTTCCGGAATTGGCGCAAACCATCCGTCAATATTTCTCCCGACGCTGGAACAGTTGAACCCGGGACAGTGTGTGCGGACCCAAATGCGTCCTTCCGTGGATATGGAACTGGGCATCGAAGAACTGGAACATGCGCTTTGCGATCTTGATTGATATGGAATCCTGTCGCATTGCACTTTGGAAAAATGTTTTTGCTGCTGTCCGCCTTGTCCTTTGGCTTCTTATCGGGTGCGGACGAGCCGGGAATCTGGCAGCTCATACGCACTTCGCTGCCTATCTTGCCAATGCGAATGGAAGATTCGCTGGACCAGCTCCGGAAACGTCCTTATCCGTTTGACGACTGGATCGCCCGGCATGGGAAACGTTATTTTCCCAAGTGGGACCGGCAAGCACAGCTGCGGTGGCTGACCGAACTGTTACAGATATCCGATGCCGGTTCGACCACCGCATTGATC
>SUWI01000196.1 GCA_015061565.1 Lentisphaerota bacterium | reverse complement strand
CCAGCGTCCCTTTCTGTCCGGGGGCATAGATGTTCAATTCGTACATCCCGTCGGCGGGAGCGGTAAAGGTTTGTTCGATCAGCATCCATTTGCCGCCGGTGTGGCGGAAGAACCGACCGGAGCGGAACATTTTCTTCTTGTTCCAGCCGGCATCGTGGACCATGAAGCCGTTGTACTCGCTGCCGGAAAACCCGGAAGTGCGGACCCAGCCGCCGAACTTGTATTTGGCTCCGCCGACCAGTTTGAGCCCCTTGTGGGAAATCCATGCT
The DNA here is from genome assembly GCA_015061565.1 of Lentisphaerota bacterium. Taxonomy (GTDB): domain Bacteria; phylum Verrucomicrobiota; class Lentisphaeria; order Victivallales; family UBA1829; genus SIG94. Next base: position 9,960 of record SUWI01000196.1, on the reverse strand, counting down.
CCTTTGCTCAGATCAAGACGCACGGCGTCTTTCCCGTCCGGGCCCTGCCCCGGCAGCCGGGTCACGGTGACGGAAGGTTTTTTCGTGATGCTCCAGACGCCGAATTCGCCGTATTGGTCGGCGGCGAAATCCGGACTTTTCAGCAGATTCTCTCCGGCGGCCGCGCCGAAGCAGGCGAGCAGAAACAGTAAAAACAGATGTTTTCTCATGTCGTAGATCCTTAATGTTTTATTCCTATGGCTGATTCGGTTTCCCGCCGTCGGCTTATATTTCCATATAGTCGTTCACATTGCCGGTCGGATGATAGTAATACCGGTATTTGGTGTTGGTTCTGCCTGCCTCCAGACGTTTCTGCAGCAGCCAGTCCGGTTTGAGGGCCTGGGCATGACCGTCGGCAAATGACGCCGTCATCTGGTGATTGTGTCCGAAATAAAGTTTGTTGTTCTGCCCAGTGCTTTCCTGATTGTAAATGCAGTAGTAGTTATTTATGGCGGCGCGCCACGCTTCGGAAAAGACCATGGCATCGGAGGGTTTGCGCAGTTTGCGGAGGTCGATCAGAATATCGTCGCGATACCCTCCGCTGGGCGTCAGCCCCCGCCCACTGACCGTGTAGGCATCTTTCTCAAGGTAGCCGTTAATGGATGCGGCGGGGGCGCAGTAATAGGGGACTGCATAAAAAGACATGAAGGTATTGCCGGTCGTTCCGACCGGCGGGATCTCGCCTTCATATTTCGGACAGGTAATGACGCGGAAATTCGGCAGCAGCCGTTCGGTCTTCGCTCCGGTATTTGCTATCTCATTGCCGTTGACGAGGCAGGGCAGCAGGTATTGATAGGCATTGTCCGAGCCCTGCTTGAGCAGCATCTTGTCATTTTTGTTCATGGCAAACATCAGCCCGGCGGAAATGCACTGCTTCATATTGTTGACGCAGCTGATGGTGCGTCCCTTTTCACGGACCTGTTTCAGCGCCGGCAGCAGCAGGGATGCCAGGATGGCGATGATGGCAATGACGACCAGGAGCTCGATAAGAGTAAAAGCATACGATTTCACTTCCGCCGACCGGAGTGATCCAGTTGATTTCTGCATGATGACATTCCTTTCCAGTTATGTTGAGCAATAATCGAATGGTCGGATTCCGGTCTTTACGTTTTTTGTTACAGCAACTCCGTAAAAAAGAACCCTCTCCACCCTTTCCACCATACAATATACATGTTTTTGACAGGGTTTTCCTTGACGATATTATCAAAACACTTTGTTTTCCGATAAATCGCACTCCCGAAAGGCTGAAAGCTGAAAGGCTGCACTTCTTCCCCGGCAGCGTGCCGCGGCATACAAATTCATTCAGGATGAAAACGACCGCTCTCAGAATTCATAACCCAAAATCCACAGAGATCCACATATCGGCTTTTACATAATTTGCCCCGCTTCGCGAATGTGTCCAATCCGGATTATTTCCGATGGCGGCATTGCCGATACCAATATCAGCAGATTTTTTGCGGATAAATCCGCTGTAACCGAATACAGTTTCTTTTAATGGGTAATTATGCACCTGCATACATCCTCATAAAGGAAAGAAATATCAAGAAAAAGTTAAATCAGCAAGGCATTATCAACCGATATAGGGAACAGATCCTATTCTTTATTTGCTCGAACCATTCCCTGTTTCCGTAGGGAGTCAAAAGCCCGGCCCGCGGATGAAGGAAAAACGCTTTGATATTTTGTTCCTTCATCAGTCCGATCTGACGCCGAAGTTCATCTTTTTCCAGCTTGTGATTCAGGAACCAGAACGGTGCCGGGTAATAATCGCTGACGGTCAGTTGCTTTTTTTTCATGAGGTCTTTCCTCCGCAAAAAAAATGTGATTCATGCCGCCGATGAGAAAGCCGGATCATACCAATAATTCCGGATGCTCAATCCCATGCCAAGGCACGAATCGACGCGGCGTCCTTGGTCCGGATTCCCGTCAAAGTCCTGATCTTTCTCGCGGAAAGCTTCTTCCCGTTGGAACAGCCAGCCCTGCACGAATTGTATTTGCAACAGCTTCTCATTCGGAGAAAATCCGTACCCGGTTCCTTCCCCAGGCGCCTTTTCCGAATGGAGCAACAATAACGGCATTCTCTTCCGAATCAAGGGAGGCCGGAACAGGATCGCCCTTAAAAGCTTCCTTCACTTTCCATGAAGCATCGGAACAGATCATCCGGGACCCCACGCGCAATTCGGCAATGAGCGCACAAGGCGGGGCCCCCGCATCAATGCCGAGGATCGTGAGCCGGTTTTCACCGGGAGAGACAAGCTTGGTCAGATCAATGGAACGCATTTGATCCCAGCCGCCGTTTTGAGCAACTTTTTTGCCGTTGAGATAAACGATAAAACGGTCATCGGCGGAAACCAGAAGCGAAACCTTTTCACCCGCCTTGGCGACCGCGAATTTCTTTTCCGCGAAACAACGGGACATGCCGTGCTGTCCGTTCCGGAACCAGATCCAGTTTGCCTTTCCGTCGTAAAGCGGCAGACTTAGAAGCCGTTTTTTCGCTTCGATGTCCCGGTATGCGGGGTCGCCGAGCCGTTCGAAAGCCTCGTTCCTGACCGGAATTGCATACTGAGGAGGCGGTAAAGCGGCAGTGGACACAACCATGACCTCATAAGGAGCCAGTGAAACTTTCCCGTCCGCCAAAGTTCCGCTGTCGGAATTCAGGATTTCCCCTTGGACGGAGACTGCCGCCTGCTGCGTTTTTTGTGTAAGATTCAACAGAAAAAAGTATTGCTTCCGGTTATGCGCCATTACCGCACAGCGCACGGCCGGATTGGAAGTTATGAGATCCTTAAGTTGTTTTCCTTCGGCAAAGAGCCCGGAAAAGCGATGCAGTTCCGCAGTCATGGCATACAGCAAACGGAAAAATTCTTTGCTCCGGACGTGGCCCGAACCCCACAGCCAGTAACCCGTGCCGCCGTTGAGCAGCGAATCATAAGCCATGAAGCGGGACTCCCGACGGGTGGGATACGGTTTCTTCACCGCTTTCGGATCGGATGTGCATTCATGCCAGGCAAATCCCTGAAGATAGACGAAAACCGCCTTTTTCCCGCATCCGATCTCATTCATCCGCAAGGCATATTTTCCACAGCAGGTCGGGTATTTATCGGCAAGCCCGGAATGGCTGTTGGGATAAGGAATCGGGTATACATCCACGCTGAGGATGTCACAAGCGGCTCCATAAGGCTTCAAGTCTTCGACGCTGTTGCGCGGAGCGGCATTCAGCCAGCAGGGATGATAGGGATCATGCGCCTTGAGGATGCGGTATTCCTCCTGAATCACGGGTATGGGAACCCCGGCCAGCAGCGGTTCGTCCGGCATGAGATACCCGAGAAGCGCGGGATGCTTTATGATTCTGTCCGTAAGCCGTTTTTTGACATTATCACGGAATTTCGGAAGTCCGGCAGCATTGAAAGGAGGAGCCGGATAAATGAACATCCTGATCCCGTATTTCTGCGCCAAATCCAGTTTGTGAAGCATTACTTCTTCATCGCCGATGTGCATAAATGTGGTATTGACACCCGCCCGGGCGGCGAAATACAGCGTTTCTTCTGTGATACCGGGGCGAAGTTTCATGAATACCGGGAAAAACTTCCTGCCGTTGATTTCGATCTTCCGCTCGGGAGTCACGGTCACTGTATTTGCCGCTTTCGGATAACGTGCCACGACTTTCGTGAAACTCTTTTCCGCTTTCCCGTTTTTCAGGAAATCGCAGCGGAAACTATATTTGCCTTCGGGCAGTCCGAACGGAATCCGGAATTTCGTGATTTTCCCAGTGACGGGAAATTCATACACTTTGTTTTGCAGAGTAATTCGGAGTTTCTCCGCGCCTCCGCTTTCGGCTTCTCCTTCGATCACCGAAGGGTCATCACCGGCAAAAAACGCATCCCGATAGAATGGACGAAGCAGTTTCACGCTCCAGAAATCACTGGGTTTGACCGGGAGTTCCTTCAACGCAAAATGACTCAGCCGGACCACGCCCGGATTGCCGCCGCGGATGGCAAATGTGACCTTGCCGATTTTCGAATCCGCCGGAATGGAAAATACGTGGACGCGATTCTGGACATTGCTGCCCTGACCGTGCAAAATATCCGAATTGCCGTTTTTGCCGGTGATTCCATCCGGAGAAAGGGTGCTCCGCAGACGGAAGAATCCGCCGTCGTCGGAAAGCTGCTGCGATTTCAATACCTGTGCCTGATAGCTCAATTCGTATTTTTTGCCGGGCGTCACAGAAATATTGCGGAGCAGTGCAGCAGGTTTCATCCCCGTGAGTTCCAACCCCTGCGGGGTGTAACGATGCTGACGCAGTTCCCATTTCCCGCCCAAGTCCGATGGCACTTTGAATTCCTCCTTGAGACTGATTTCCGCATGGGGGTTGCGAATCTGCATCGGCGTTCCGTTATTGTTCCAGACCGCCAGATAGCATGTGGTGTAATCCCTGGGCAGCGGAGGCAGTTCACCCGACAATGTCAGCCAGTTGCCCGCTGCTGCATTCTTCCAGGCCGATCCGGAATTGAAACCTTTCCTTTTCCCCTGGTCAGTAAATTCGCATTCCAGATATGCACGGACTTTACAGTCGGCTGAGGGGTTCACTTCAACGGAAAAGAAAATCCGTTTCCCCGGACGAGGCCGGAATACCTGAACCATTACAGCTCCCTTTCCTTTGGGATGCTGTATAGTCATCCATCCCTGGGAGGGAGAACCTTTTGTGCCATTGATACAACTCCAGTTAAGCGGAAAGCCTTTCGGATTTTTTTTGCTGAAATCAGTATTCTCCAGCAGTTCGCCTGCCGCGAAGAGCTGGATCAGAGCCCCGGCACTGAAAAGGAATGCCGTTATTTTGTTCACGTTAAAGCGGAATGTCATGCTTCTGCCCTGGCCTTCCTTTTATTCAAGGTTTTTTTCCCAGAAGATTTTCCAGGATTCGGTGTTGTAAATAAATTTTTTACTCGAAACATGACCGTCTGCATGAGCCAGAGTAAAGGTATCTCCACCAACAAATGAGAGAGTTCGGACTCCGGAATGGGCGGCGGTGGATTTAGACTGGTTTGTGGCCGGCATGGTATGCCCGATGGAGAGGAATGCTTTCAGTTTTACCGATTCATCGATCTTGCCGCTGTTGGAAGCCGTGATGCTGCTGTTCGGATTGTAGGTGGAATAGCTGTAAGGATCCATATAGCCGTAAGTGCACATGATCCAGCCGTTGGTTCCTTTTTCCCAGTTCATGGAATTGGTCTGATATGATTGCGAAGACACCGCAGCCGCGCAGAAAAGGACTTTGGGGACCGGCATGGTCCGGTCAAGGTTTCTTTTCGATGTATAGCACTTGCCGAGATAAGGAAGCAGTCTGCCGATTCCTACTATGGGATATCTGTAGTCTGTCGATCCGACAATTGAGGAAACAGTATATGCCACATTATTCAAACTGCCTTGGCCGACCATCTTGCAGAAAGAATACGCTCCCTGCGGCAGATAATCCCGGTTGTCTCCCGTGTATTGAAACATCAGCAGGGCAATCTGTTTCTGATTGCCTGTACAGCTGATCAAACGGGCTTTCGCACGTGCGGCGTTCAATGCCGGCAGCAGCATCCCGGCAAGAATGGCAATGATCGCAATCACCACGAGGAGTTCTATAAGCGTAAAACTGCATTTGCGTTTCCATGATGAATGATGATCCTTCTCCGCTCTTCGAGCTGTGGCGGCCATGGAGGTGAAAGTCGAATGCTTGTTCATGTTCTGCATCCTTTCTGTAAATTGTTCAATCAAACCTTGACTTACTGGATTATCCGGCTATATTACAGCCAAATATAATCCAATTATATGGAAAAACTTGAATAAGATGGTAAAAAAACAGCATGATATGGCAAAAGAGCCCGATTTGCTCGAATTGTGGCTGGATACTCATTGCGACTGTACTTACCTGCCGCTGGTCGTCCAGTTGAAGGATTATCCGGACCCGAGTCTCTGTCGCTGGCATCGGCATTGTGATTTTTCCGAACTGGCGGTGGTGCTGGACGGCACGGCGGTCAGCTGCATGCCGGATCATAAAGTTTCGCTGCAGGCCGGTGACATCCTGCTGCTGGGAACGGGGTCGCTGCATTATCTGACTCAGCTTCGTTCTATGCGGAACTACAATGTGCTGTTTGACCGCCGTTTGCTGGATGCTCTGCCCGGAATCGGTCGCTTCCGCTGGCTTCAGGTCGGCGAGGGGGAATATTCCCCGCTGATGCATTTATCCGGCAGCGATCTCTCCGGCGCGGTGATGCTGCTGGAGAAAATGCGGCATGAACAGCTCGCGCGTTCTCTGGGCTGGGAGCTGGCGGTGTTCGGCGGTTTCTGCCAGCTGTTTGCGCATATTTCGCGTCACGCCCGGCTGGATACGGAGGTTCACGGTTCGTCCGCTTCGGGATTCCAGCTGGGACGGGTGCTGCGTTTCATGGAGGAAAATGCGGTCAAGCCGCTGACCTTGGAAAATTTGAGCCGGTATGCGCAGATGTCGGAAAGCAGTTTCCGGCATCAGTTCAAAGCTGCGACGGGTTTGGCGCCGATCGATTATCTGATCCGGCTGCGGTGCCGGCGGGCGATGCTGGACATGTTCAGCTCGGACCATTCCATTTCGGAGATCGCGCTGGAATCGGGTTTTACCGACAGCAATTATTTCGCGCGGAAATTCCGGGAGGTCACGGGCCGTTCCCCGCGGGAATTCCGAATTGGCTGCCGCAGCGGCGTCATCAAACTGACCGAGGAGATCAGCCGTATTCTTCTGCCTGAAAACTGTTATTGATTCATCCGGACACATGATTTCGGCAGGGTTTTCCTTGACGATATTATCAAAACACTTTGTTTTCTGATAAATCGCGCTCCTGAAAGGTTGAAATCGGACCGAAAGCATATTATAATTCAAAGAAAGGACGAAAAATCTGCAACCGTTCCGTTCGGGAGTAAAAATATGGCTGAGCATAAAAGAAAAATCGTCTTGAAGCTGAAATGCTACACTTCTTCCCCCCGGCAGCGTGCCGCTGCATACAAGTTCATTCTGGATGAAAACGACCGCTCATTGAAGCATGAATGCGAATTTTACGAACTGGTCGCCGTCCGTCAGGGGGACGGGGATTTCCATTACGGCGGGAAGGTCATGCCGGTGGTGAGGAACGAAGTCTACCTGATCCCCCCGCATGTCCCGCATTTTTATTCCGGCTACACCCACTTGAGCATGCTCCACTTCATTTTCACGCCCGAAGTGCTGGAACCCTACCGGGAACGTTTCGAGCAGGAGCGCAGTTTCCGGCGGCTCTCCGCTCCGCCGGAGAAGGAAAACGCCCTGATCGTTTCCGACGACCTGATGCTGGAACTCGACCGCATTAATATCTGCATCTGCCGGGAAGCCATCGACAAAAGCGAAGGCTGGCTGCTGCGTCAGGAGTTCCAGACCCTGCAGGCGCTTTCCCTGATCTGCAGCGGCTCGGAACTGAAGTCCCGCAAGGAGCAGCAGTTAGGCGCTGGACTGTATGCCGCGATCCTCTACATCGAAAACAACTACGCGTCTCCCATCTCGCTGAAAAAACTCGCCAGATGCGCCAATATGTCCGTCCCGGGCTTCTGCCGGATGTTCAAAAAGAGCCGGAACACCTCCCCGATCCGCTATCTGCTGGAATACCGGATCGCCATGGCGAAACAGCTGCTGATCTCCACTCAATTGACCCTGACCGACGTGGCGGAAAAGACCGGCTTCCGGGACACCAACTACTTCATCAAGCAGTTCGGCGCCATCGCGGGGATCTCTCCCATGAAATTCCGCAATCAGGAACACGGACTGCTGCATTACCCCGATCATACGCCGGAAACCCTGCCCGAGGTGGGCAGCAGGATCTTCGTCAATTGACCGTCCGTCAACGAAAACGGCCGGAAAAATCCGGCCGTGACCAAGCACAGTTTCTATCGGGCTTATAGGACTTATAGGTCTTATAGGTCTTATAAGTCTTATAGACCTTTACTCTCAGGCGGTTTTGCTTTGCGCTTCCGCCTGTTTTTTCGCCGCCAGACCCATTTTTCCCGCGATGAAGGAATCGATCAGCATCTGCAGGAAATAGAAAATCATGCAGGGTACCACGGCTTCCCCACTGCCCGCGTTCATGATCGCCAGCGTGGTCAGAGCCAAGGTCAAAGTCTTCGACGCGCCGGTGAAGATCAGCGCTTTGCAGTCATACGCCGTATAGCGGAGCAGCCGTCCGCCGTACCACATCACCGCCAGCAGGATCAGGTGCATGATGACGCTGCCCAGCGCGGCCAGCAGGAGCGCGCGGACCGGATAGTTTTTCAGCTGTTCATGCGAGCTGGAAAAGAAGGAGAGCAGCAGCATGAGCACGCAGGTGGACGGCACATATCCGACCAGGGACGGCAGTTTCCAGCCGGAAAGTTTCTTGCCCATGAAACCGGCGAAGAACGGCAGCACCACCAGCAGGAACAGGTTGATCAGCATGCGCACCGGATTGGTGTCCACGCTCCCGCTCGACGCCAGAATCCAGGACAGGATCACCGGCAGGGTGAAGACGCCCAGCAGATTGTAGCCGATGGTGAGGGTCATGGCAAGAAACGTGTTGCCTTCCGCGTTTTCGGTCATCACGATCCCGCTCGACAGGGTCGGCGGCATCGCCGAGATCACCACCAGTCCCGCAACCGTCAGGGCGGTGAGCCCCATGACACTGCCGATCCATTTGGCGATCCACGGCGCGATCCCGAGGCTGGCAACCGCGCCGGCGATGAAGAGGAAAAAGAATTTGCGGTCGAAATTCAACCCTTTCATATTGGTCTGCCAGCCGCAGACCAGAAAGATCAGGATGATGAACACATTGTTCAGATGCAGCGGTTTGATCCAGCTTCCGGCAGCGGGATAGACCAGGGAAAGCGCCAGCATGACCAGCATGCCGACCGGCAGATACAGTTTCTTGAACATATTTCACAGCCTTTTGAGTTTTACAGATTTAAAGCAGTGTAAATATACCGTCAAATCCGGATTTTTCAAGAATGAAATGCAAAAAGACGGCAGTCTATTTCAAGTATTCCAGCCAGTTGCCGGGCTGTTCCTTTCTGGTTCCGTCGTCATTCCAGCCGATGCGGAAAAAACAGTGTCCGTACCACAGCATCGGAAACGGCGCCATGACCTCGGCCAGCAGCCGGGCATGCTTTTCCGGGAATTTCAGAAAAACCGCTTTCCTGCGCTCAAATTCGGCCCGGTCACCGTCCAGATACGCTTGAAACATCTGTTTGGCCAGCAGGCAGTATTCGTGATGGCAGCGCAAGACATCGCCGCGCGGACCGGCGATCCGGGCGATCCGGCCGCCGAGTTCTCCGATCGCCGCGAGATTCGCCGCATCGGCAGCCTCGAACATCAACCGTTCGAGATCCTCGCAATACGCCCGGACCACAAGGGCATCCGGCCCGAAATAACGGGAATAAAAATCACTCTTCAATGACTCGAGATCGAGGTCGGGATCGTTCCATAATTTCATCCACGCCCAGAGCCGCAGCGGAGTCGGAAACGCCAGCTTGTCGAAACCGGTGAACGCGCCCATCGCAGTCACGCCGAGACGGCGGTAAAAACGGACGTCGTGCCGCATCACGTCCAGCGGCCACAGGAGCGCCCGTCCGCACGGTCCGGAATCCGGATATTCGCAGAGATTGTAATACTCCATCATCATGAACCTGCCCTCATAACCGATCCCGTGCAGGAAATCCAGCCAGGAGCGGATCGTCTTCAGGAGCTTGCGGTTCGGTTCGCTGTCACCGTCCATGGGATGATAAAGGTCGCGCATTGTGTTGACGCAGCAGTTGACGAGCATGTTCCGTCCGTTGTTGAGCAGATGTTTCACCTGTTTTGGCGGTTCGGCCGTGCCCTGATAGGCGATCCATTCGAACGCGGCATCGGGCAGT
>SUWI01000195.1 GCA_015061565.1 Lentisphaerota bacterium | reverse complement strand
CGGAAACGAGGTTGTTGATGGTGGCCTTGCCGATCTTGCGGCTGCCGAAGAATGCGGCATCGTCGGCCCATTTGCCGGGATTGGCGAGCGCTTCGGTGACCAGTTTGCCCCACAGGTTGCCGGCCTCGGTGCCGATCGCCTCGAAGAGCGGCGCGAAGAATCCGAACATGTCGTCTTCCAGGTCGTTGCGGCTGACCCCTTCGGTATGTTCGAAATCGCGGTTGACCACGGTGATCATTTTGCCGGAGAGTTCATGGACGACGCGTTCGCCGATCCATTCGCGCATGGCTCCGGTCATCAGGGTCATGGGATATTTTTCCATGAGGGTGGAGGAGTTGAGGACGACGGCGAATTTTTCGAACCCGGACCAGACCTGTCCGAGTCCTTTGTTGAAATTGCCGTTGATGGCATAGAAAAAGCTGTTGAGGTTTTCTCGAGTGAGTTCCATAGAGGTAATCTCCTGAAATGGTTTCAAGTTACAAGCTGCAAGATTGGTCCCGCGAACTTATAGGTCTTATAAGTCCTATAGATCCTGTAAGTGAAATCGCGGAAACCGAAGTGCGGGGGCGGGAGCTGCCTTATTCTTCGGCATTCGGCGCGACAATCCCCGCCGTGCGCAGGGCGGCGAGCAGGGCGTTAAGCTGGGTTTCGACGCTGACGGGTTCCGCACCGGCGGCACTGCAGTCGGCCACGGCCGCAGCCTGTTTGACCAGTCCCGCCGCCGAAGCCGTCGCCGCGCTGTAGGTGGTGTCCGTATCGGTGGCGGCTTTGATCGCCGCGGGGGTCACATCCAGATAGACTTCGTCTTCGTAAACATCGACCACGATGCCCGCGGGGACGGAGTTGGAACTGGCAGCGGTCACGGTGCCGGCATCCTTCACGAAGGCGACCTTGCCGCGGTCGGACCGGGTCAGCGGGTGCGTGGCGTCATTGGCGAAGGAAAACACCCCGTCCATGATTTCGACACTGCCGTTTTCGATCCGGTCGGCCGCGCCGATCACGATCAGTCCGGCCGTGTCGGCGGCGGGAACGGCTTTGCCTTCGGCGTTGAGTGCGGCGAGTTTGCCGGAAACGATGGTGCTTCCGGAAGCGATTTCATAACGGGCGAGCGGTCTGGTTCCATTGAGTCTCTGCATCATTCGATCTCCTTGTTTTCGCAGTATTTTCTGATTTCGGCGAACTGTTCATCGGACAGTCCCATTTTTTCGGCGATTTTCTTTTCTTCGGGGGAGAGGACCGCCTGCGGTTTCCGTCCGTCCCCGGCGGGCTGTGGCAGCGGGGGCGGCAGCACGGCGTGATCCGGAGAGTTTTTCTCCAGGTTTTCGAGGTCCTCCAGCGGGAGTTTCATCAACGCTTCCTTCTGCGCATTGCAGAACGCTTTGCGTTTCAGGCCGCGGTCGAAGAGTTCGAGTTTCCGGCGTTCGGTCTCGGCGGCCTCAAGCTCCTCGCATTTCGCAGCTTTGGCACGGAGCGCCGGCAGTTCGTCCGCGAGCGCGGAAATTCTGGCCCCGAGGGCCTGTTCGTCGTCGGCGTCATGAAGCGCCAGCGCAGATTCGCCCAGCAGTTTGCACAGGGCGTCCTTCAGTTCCTGATTCATGGCTGAATCCTTTCTGGTTTGGCCGGAGAGATCCGGCGGGTTGATATCATTTGCGACCAGCGCATCCACCCCGTGGAGCGCCGGATGATTCGTCAATGCCACGCTGTGCAGCGCGGCCGGCGATTTGCCTCCGCGGCCGAACAGCAGAGTCGGCGAAAAATACCGGTATTCCCCTCTGGACAGATATTCTTTCGCCTTGTCCGTCCAGTATTTGACGTGGGCGCAGAGGCCCTCGGCATTTTTTTCGAGACGGTCGATCCATCCGGCGGCCGGGGCCTCATTGCCGCTGAGCGTGGAATGTTCGAAGTCGATCACCAGATCGCGCGACCGGGAATCGAACTCCGCGATCAGCGCGTCGGCGCTGGCGCCGTCGAACCGGAAGGAGCCTTCCCTGCCGTCTTTGGTGTAAATATTGGCGCCGAATTTCAGCAGCAGAAAAGTCTGCGGAACAGTACGTTTTTCCTGATTATCCATAGATAAAAACCTCCAGTCGATTCACATCAGGGGATTGCGGATTTGCACCCGGTCCGCGGACGGATCATAGCGCAGCTTCATGCCGAAACGTTCGGAAAGTTCCTGCGGATCGGCTTTGAAACCCGCCCGGGAAAGATAGGCTATGGTCTGCGCGAGCGCCGTCCGGTCTTCGGGTGCGGCATGGTCGATCGTAAAACGGGGCGCGGGTACGCCGGGACCGAAATTGAAGTTCGTCCAGGGGATGCAGGGCTGGGAGTTGACGGTGCGTTCCAGACGGCGGCAGTCGCTTTCGAGGATGTCGCGCCGGACCTTGTCTTGGGCGCCGTCTTTGGAAAGTCCGCCGCCGTCGCCGCTGCTCGCGGTCTGGCCGAGGATCAGCTGATTGATCGCGCCGGCCAGATACTCCTTCATGCGGAAATAGATGCTGCCGTCGGAATTGGCGGCCTGGAGCAGCTCCTGTTCGGTGCCCTTGGAGAAGAGACCGCCGCCCGAGCTGCCGAAATTGCGGATCAGGTCCTTGATGTTGTGGCGTTCCTTCTGCCAGGTGGTTTCATCGACCCGGACCACGAGGAACGGCATGCCGTATCGTTCCATGAACGCCAGCAGATTCTTTTCCGTGCCGTTGTTGAAACAGTGGAACCAGGCCAGGGGCCGGATCAGGCCGCCGCGCACCGGATCCTTGCCGTGAAAACGGAACCGGTGATAAATGACCGAGGCCGGATGGATGTCGAGCCCCTGGGGACAGTCGTCGGTTATGAGCCGCGGCGTATAGCCGTCGAGGAACGAGAAATGGCGCTGTTCGATGTGATTGAACCCGGCGATACGGCCGCCGTCTTTCCAGAGGATCTCCGACACGGAAAAACCGGGCAGGACGGCACCCATCATGTCTTCGAGCAGATCGTCGAAATTGTCGGCCTGGCCGCGGCTGTCGATGGACCGGATCTCATCGGTCAGCTGTTCGGCCGCGCGTCTTGCCGCGGGGGAATCGTCGGCGGGCTCGAAGCTCCAATGAAGTCCGAGCACGGCGTTGATCCGGGTGCTGACCGCCTGGGCGATCTCGATGTTGTGTTCCAGCAGTTCGGATGCCAGGCGGCATTGGTCGCGGGTGTCGCCGCCGTTGGCGGCACGCATGATGGCATCGACCTTCTGGGGAGTCAGGGCACGGGAAACGTCGGTGGTTTCCCGGTCGGATGTGTCTGGAACGAACGAGGGTGTCCCCCGGTTCCAGAGCCAGCTGAGAAATCTCATGGGATTTTCCTCCGGAAAAGTTACAGGTTTCAAGTTGCAAGTTTCAAGTTGCGCGGAGCGTAAGCCGGGTGGGGCGGTTAGCGCGAACACACGGACAGACACGGAACCGCCTTCGCCAAGGCTACGGCGGGACAAGCAGACACGGACGAACACGGACCGGACGCGGATGCAAAGTTGCAGTGCGGTGTTCAGCGGTCGCCGGAATGATCGGGATAACGGCTGGCGTTGTAGGAGCCGTTTTCAAGCTCCGGTATCGGCTTTTCGGCCGGTTCGATCCGGCAGGGACCGTCATTGCCGCCTTGGGCATGGACCGCCAAAGCGCCGGCCCAGAAACGGTCGGAATGGCCGTTTTCGCCGCGGTCGGCGCTGAACCGGATGTTGCCCGCGGCGGTGGTCTCTTTTTTGATCGCACGCAGATCGGCGCGCAGTTTCGGGTCGCGGGGGATACGGATGTTCCGGTCCTCGAACGCCGCGCGGAAGGGATAAGCCAATGCCTCCTTGACCGGACCAGAAAACTTGATCCCTTCCACGCGGTAACTGCCGAACCGGTCGGCGGCGCGTTCCGCCAGCTGCATCCCGAGACCGGAGGCATCTATACAGCACCGCCGCATGTTCGGCAGTTCGAGAAACGGATACAGGATCTCCTCCTGTGCCGAGAATTTCAGCCCGTCCAGCACGATCAGGCGTCTGCACAAGTGGCGGCCGCCCTCGAATGAATTGATCCAGATCACCGTCAGGTCGTGATTCCGTCCAACGTCCACGCCGATATACAAGGGCACGTTTTTGTCGGACAGGTCGGACAGGTCGGACAAGTCGGACACATTTGCAGGATCGGTCTCATATTCGCACGCGGCGATCTGATCATAACTCAGGAAGGCCGAAGCGTCGTCCGCCGGCACGCACATGTATTCCTGCTGAAAACTCTCCTCGTTCGCGCAGCCGCTCCGGATGAAGTTGAAATAATCGCTTTCGTCCATGGCCTGACGCTCGTCGTCCGGGGCAAGTTTCTGCTGCAGACGGTAGAGAAAACCGTCGTTGAGCGCGTCTTCGAGCGTAACGCGATGCAGACTGATCTTCTTCGGATTGCCTTTCTCGCGGATCTCGGTGATGAGCTCGTTGAAAAAATTATGGCTGCCGCGGTGGGTGGACACCATTTCGAGCTGGCCGCCCCAGGTGATACCCGGATATGCGATCGCATAAAGTTTGCGCGGATCCTTGTGCAGGGCGAATTCGTCCAGCAGCCGGTCGCCGCGCTTGCCGGCCTGGGCATCCGGACTGGAACTCATGGAGTTGATCTTGACCCCGGAACTGAAGCGCAGTACGTAACTGGAGGAAGCGTTGTCTTCCAGCAGACGGCAGGAAAGGTCTTCGGCCACGATATTCAGCACGCGGGCGAAGGTTTTGCAGTCCTCCAGGAACAGCCGTGCCTGGATTTCATCGCGGGAGGAGACCCAGGCGTCGTAACGTGCGCCGCACTGCGATTTCCTCCGGACCAATGCGTAAGCACTTGCCCAGGAGATCCCGATCTGGCGGGATTTTTCCATGATTTTGATCCGGCTGGGATCGAGCACCCAGCGCCGCTGATACGGCAGCAGCAGCGCCTCGGTCGCGGGAATGATTTTCGCGTTTCCCATCGGTAGTTTCCTCTTCTGTGATCTCGTGTCGCCGCTTTGGTTCCCGCGTTCTTCCGATAGGTCCTATAGGTCGTATAAGTCCTATTGTTCGCGGTTCGCGGGATCACAGCAGTTTGATTTTGCTCTCGACTGCGGCCAGCGTTTCCTCGCTCATGCCGGCGGCCGCCTTGCGGCTGCCTTCCAGTTCTGCGATCCGCGCCAGGAGTTCCGCTTCCCGGTTCTTCCAGCTGGTTTCGGCGGCCTGATGCTGCGCTTCATTTTCGCGCAGTTTGCGCATCAGTTCCGCGATCCGGTTGTCCTTCGCCGCGTTCGACAGCGCCGCCACGCTCTGGGAAAGGCTGCGTACGGCTTTGATCCGCTCCTCGTCGGGCAGGTCGGAAAGATCTGCGAGTTCGGACAAGGTTTCCATGAGCTTGCATCGGGTCTGTTCGGTCATGCTTTCGAGCGCGCCGGCGCCATGGGTGATCGCGGCGGACATCATGTCCTTGTATTTGCGTTCGAGATATTTGCGCCGCATCTGGACAAAATCGGTGAATTCGCGGCTTTTCCTGGCCAAGGCCAGATTGTGATCATTGAGCGTAAATCCCGCGAGAGCGAGAGCGGCGTCGATTTCAGGATCTGCCAGCAGGGATTTCAGCGTGGCGCCGTCGAGCATCAGATTGTAGATCCGCCAGCGGACCTGATGCGGCAGCAGGGAAATTTTGCTGCGGGAACCATAGGATCTCTTCATGCAGTTCTCCTCGGCTGCTGGTCCGCCGGAAAAATACGGGCGATCGGAACAGGATACGGAAACATGATTTACTCCGGTCAAATCGGTTTTATGTCAAAAGAAAAAGGTCTTCATATAATAACTGCGTTTTGCAGTAATGTCGTAATTTTTTACGCTTTTTGAGGCTGTTTTTCCGTCGTTGACAATCCCTGTGAAAAGAAAAAAGGACCAGATCCCGGGATGGAGCCGGGACCTGATCCGGTCGGTTTTATTCAAATCCGATTGCTTGGGATCACATCGCTTCGGGCACCGCGATGGTCAGTGTGTTCAGACCGTCGGTAAGGATGTCGCGGACCGCAAAACACATGGCGAGCCGGGCGGCGGCCGTGGCGGGATCCTCGGCATTGAGGACCTGTTTTTCGCGGTAGAACCGGTTGAACGCCTTGGCGAGATCGAGCAGATAATTCACCAATGTGGAGCAATCCATTTTTTCGGCGGCGGCCTTGAGCGCGTCGGGATAACGTGCGGCTGTCACGGCCAGGGCGCGTTCTTCGGGTGAATCGGCCAGTGCCCAGTTGACGGATCCGGCGGAGACGCCGCGTTCGGCGGCCTTGCGCGCGATGGAATTGATGCGCGCGCAGACATATTGGACATAAGGACCGGTGTCGCCTTCGAACTTCAGCGAAGCCTGGGGATCGAACATCATGGTGGTCTTGGGATTGAACTTGAGCAGCATGAATTTGAGTGCGCCCATGCCGATGATCTCGGAACGCTGTTCCAGATCGGCGGGCGGTTCGGCGCCTTCGGGGACGCGTTCCAGCGCGGCACTGCGGGCGAGTTCATGCATTTCGTCGAAAAGATCGTCGGCATCGACCACGGTGCCTTCGCGGCTTTTCATTTTTCCGGTGGGCAGGTTGACCATCCCGTAGGCGAGGTGGAAAAGACCGTCGGCCCAGGCGCAGCCCATCTTTTTGAGGATGGCGAAAAGCATCTGGAAATGGAGGATCTGTTCATCGCCGACCACCCAGATCATGCCCTGCGGGGAGAATTCGCGGTGCTTGAGCAGCGTGGTGCCGATGTCCTGGGTGATATATACGCTGGTGCCGTCCTTGCGGAGGAGCACTTTGGTGCCGAGCTTGCCGAGGTCGGCGATCACGGCGCCGTCTTCGCGCGTGGCGAAAACGCCGTCTTCGACGCCTTTGCGGACGTTGTCCTTGCCGAGCAGATAAGTCTGGCTTTCCAGATAGGTTTTGCGGAATTCGACGCCCATGCGTGCGTAGGTTTCATTGAATCCGGCGATGACCCAGGAGTTCATGAGTTTCCAGAGCGAGACGGTGTCGGGATCGGAATTTTCCCATTTGCGGAGCATGTCCTGGGCGGCGGCGCCGATCTCGGTCTCCAGGAAAAGTTCATCGTCGGATTTGTCCTTCAGTTCCGGTCTGGCGGCGCGGAGCGCTTCGATCTGTTTTTTCAGTTCGACATTGTATTTGACATAGTAATTGCCGACGAAATGGTCGCCTTTGATGCCGGATTTTTCGGGGGTGTCGCCGTTGCCGAAGCGCTGATACGCGAGCATGGATTTGCAGATGTGGATGCCGCGGTCGTTGATCAGGTTGACCGGGACGACGTCATGACCGACGCGGGCCAGCAGTTTGCAGACGCTCATGCCGATGGTGTTGTTGCGGACGTGTCCCAGATGCTGGGGCTTGTTGGTGTTGGGCGCGGAATATTCCACCAGGATGCGTTTGCGGGCGGCTTCGGGCAGTTTGCCTTCCTCAAGGATGGCGGAGACGCTGCCGATGGTGTCGCGGCAAAGTGCTTCGGCGCGCAGCGAAATATTGACGAAAGCTTTGACCCGTTCGGCATTCTGCACTTCGGGATCGGCCTTGAGCAGTTCGAGCGTTTTTTCGGCGACAGCATCGGGCGCCGACTTGAAGAACCGGGCGAAACGGAAACAGTTGACCGTGATGTCGCCGGACATGCCGGGGGGACAGGGTTCCGGAACGATCTGCCAGTCGGCAGGGAGCTGGGCCTGGGGAAATGCCTGACGGAGGCCATCCTCCAGCCGGCGGATGCTTTGGATATTCATTTGACAGCAAAATCCTTCTGATTGAAAAATTACAGGGTGGTGCGGATAATGGTCTTCTGTCCGTCGCCCGAGGGTGTGATCGTGTAGTTGCCGAAACAGGCGGGGAGCAGGCACGAGGATCCGGTCGGGACTTCGGTCAACTTGCCGGCGCGTCCGACCGTGAACGGAGCGGAGACGGCGGTCAGCACATG
Source organism: Lentisphaerota bacterium (assembly GCA_015061565.1). GTDB lineage: Bacteria > Verrucomicrobiota > Lentisphaeria > Victivallales > UBA1829 > SIG94. Next base: position 2,315 of record SUWI01000195.1, on the reverse strand, counting down.
GAAACTGGCGGTCGAAACGGTGGAATCATGCCAGTCGGTGGTGAGCAGCAGTTCCTCCACCCGGAAGAACGGGCAGTGGTTGAGCAGCGGGAACTTCCGGTTGTGATTGACCTGGTCGCTGGGACCGGTGATGCGCGGAACGGTGCGGTCCATGAAGTCGATGCATTTGAGCGCCTGTTCGATATGGAGTTCGCGCGGTTTGCCGTCGGCACCGACCCGTCCCCAGTCGCTGATGCGGTAGGTGGTATCGCTGTTCTGCTGGATCTCCAGCAGGAGATTGCCGGCGCCGATGGCATGGACGCGTCCGGCGGGGATGAAATAGGCATCCCCCGGGAAGGAATCGAACACCTGAAGCTGCGCTTCGATATCGGGCGAGTTAAGATTTTCCAGAAAACGCATTTTGGAGGATTTGGGATTGATCCCGGCGAGGATCGTGGCTCCGGGGTCTGCGTCAAGGATATACCACATTTCGGTTTTGGGTTCGGCGGAACCGCCGATCATGGCACAGGCGGCGGCACTGGGATGGACCTGAAGCGACACTCTTTTTTCCGCATCGAGCAGTTTGACCAGAATCGGAAAACGTCCGCCGCGGAACGATTTGCCGACAAATTCCCGGCCGAATTTTTCCACCAGTTCACGTATGGTGACACCTTTCAGCGGACCGTTGCTGACAGGACTTGCAAATTCCGGACGGTCGCAGATTTCCCAGGATTCTCCTACCGGAGTGCCGTCTTCGGGCAGGGCACGGCCGTATTTTTCGGCCAGACGGTGTCCGCCCCAGATCACCTGCTTGCAGGCCGGTTCGAAAAGCAGCGGATAGAGCGCATCTTTATCCAGATTGACCATGACTGAAAATCCTTTCCTGATTTTTTTATGATATGGAAATATACAGCATATCTGTCAAAATGACAATCCTGAATTGAAAAAATGCGTGTATTTTCCGCAATATTTGCCGTCCCGCAGGTGAAATGACTTGAAAAAAGCTTTTTTTCAGGTTATGTTACCGTAATACAAGACTTCAGCCATGATAGTGCTGACGAAAGGAGAAAAAGTGAACATTATGTCAAAACTTACAGTTGGTCTGCTGGCTTCGGCCTGCATGGGTATGCTGTCGGCTCAGGAAGTCAAACTCAGTATGGAAAGCCCGGCGGATTTCACCCAGCCCAAACGGATCGTTCAAGCGGAGGATGCTTTTTCGGTCAAGGGGCGCGGCGCCTTTTTCTCCGTGAAGTCGGTGGCGATCGATCCGGCCAGAAAATATCAGATCAGCGGCGAATTCCGGATGAAAAGCGGCAAGCAGGTTCTGCTTTATTTCGGATTTGCACCGTATGACGGCAAAAACCGTCCCGTTCTCCCCAAACTGGTCAACGGCAACAGTAAAACCCTGACCGAAGTTGCCGAAGCGGCCAAAAAAGGAGACCAGGTCATCAAGGTGAAAGATGCTTCCCAATGGAATACCAAATCCAAGTATTGTCATATCGCTTTCGGTGCCAAGGCGGATCTGTCCGACCTGCCGAACCGCGATCTCCTGGCCACTGTTCCTCCGAATGTCCGGCAGAACGGCGAGGTCTGGGAGGTCCTGCTGGCAAAACCGCTGACCGGAGATATTGCGGCCGGAACTCCGGTCCGTCAGCATTCCGACGGTGCGGCGTGGATCTATTCTGCCGGACTGGTCAAGCTTACCGACCAGTGGGTCACCCGCAAGGGCGTCATAACCGGTATCGCTCCCAGCGGCATTCCCTCGAATAAATTCTGGAAAGGGACTGAACAGGTCAAAGTTCTGATCCTGTGCGCCGTCGGTGCTCCCGATTCCGAGATTCAGTTCCGGAATATCAAAATCACGGAGATCAAGTGATCCTTTTCGGCTCTTCAGTCGAAGGACCGTTTCGGCTGTCCTTGATGAATGATATATTTCACCGCTCAAAATAACCAAAGGAGAAAAAATGAGCATCGTGTCAAAACTTACAGTCGGCCTGCTGGCTTCGGCCTGCATGGGTATGTTGTCTGCACAGGAGATCATCAGCATTGAGAAACCTGCCGATTTCGCACAGAAAAGACAGGTCGCCCAGGCGGATGACGGCGCCATCCTCCTGAAGGGGAACGGGGCTTTTACCTCGGTCCAGGCGCTGACGGTCGACCCGGCCAAAAAGTATCAGCTCAGCGGTGAATTCTGCCTGAAAGGCGGAAAAACGCCGAATGTTTATCTGGGGTTCGTTCCATACGACGGCAAAAACCGTCAGATCACTCCCTCCATGATTTACATCAATGTCAAATCCCTGACCGAAGTTGCCGAAGCGGCCAAAAAAGGCGACCAG
>SUWI01000194.1 GCA_015061565.1 Lentisphaerota bacterium | reverse complement strand
CATCCAAAAATAATTTTCCATTTTTTCTCTGCCAGTTGTGATGGAACCATTACTGAATCAGCTTCGGATCGGAGCTCGCGGAAAGCCAGTAACAATTGCTTGCCGGAAATAGTGTACAACCCGCTTAAAGATTTACCATCCGGTTCTTGTCCGAAATGCCGAATCTGGGTCTTTTCCAGCTCAGATGCATGATTGCGCTGCCATGTCATAAAACGATTCAGCAAAGCCTTTTTCTCTTCGGACAGTTTGGAAGGAGCCATCCACAGCAGTGGTTTGGCAAACAGCGTAATGGCGATCCAATAATCCCATGGATAAACATCCGGCGGAGTTTCATTTTTATTGCGGTAAAAATCGTAGTTCAGTTCCAGGTCGGACGGGACTTCGATCTGGAACTTCTGCAGCGGATTGAATTCAGCGAGACGCCAGACATTACGCCAGGTTCGTTCCGGATGATACCCCAACCCTGTGTTCAGCCGGGTATAGCGGTTTTCCAGGAAAATCGCACCGTATTCTAAGAATCGGAAATATCCCTGCCGCTGGCCCCAGCCGGTAAGGTCGATCAGGAAAGCGACTTTTCCATGGCTTGCCCTGCAAACAGAACGCATCAGCAGTTCCAGATTACGTTCAGATTCTGCGCTGGGGAGTTGCATGGCATCCAGCTTAAAATAACTGATGTCCCAGCGAAAATGGAAATCCAGTAGGACGTTCCTCATTTTTTTCCAGTCTCGGTAGCGTACATTGCCGTTCGGTGCGAACCAGAGTGCCACCCCTATTCCCAATCGGTGTGCCTGGTCGACCAGCGGGGCTAAACTGCCGTTCCAAAGTTCCGGACGAACCTTCCAAAACTTTTCCGAATCGACCAGAGAATTCCGGCCAGTGATATCGGCAAGAATGCCGCCTGCCTGCCAGGAATCATCAATAAGATAAATTCCGGCTCCGCACTCTGCAGTGCTCCTGACTTCATCCAGCAGAAATTTTTCACTGATGGCGGAATAAAATTTCCCGCCGCAATCGCCCCAGGGATTGACTGTCGACGGCACTTTCGGAGCGGGGAAGCGCAGCATCTGATACGTTTGCAGCAGGTTCAATTCCTCCTGCCGGTTTTTCGCCAGGAACAAGACGCTCCGGGCCGAACGGAATTCAAATTTGTTGCCCAGCTCGTCAGGCGACAAATTCCAGGAACAGGAAAAAACCGAACCGTCGTTGCCGATCCGGAAATCGTAATCTTCCACATCACGACGTTCCTCACTCGGAGGCGCTTCCTGCAAATAAAACATACTTTTGCCATCGCTGCGGCGGAGGAAAAGCAGATTCCCATTCAATTCGGAACCGGAAACCGGAATCTTTTTGACCTGGTCATCGGTAAAATCGGTCCGTCCCCGGTAAAAAACCAGCTGATCCGGAACAAATCCGGCCGCAGGCGTAATCCGATCGACACAGCCCTCATACACAAAACCTTCACGAGTTATAGTCTGCATGTGTTTTCGAATTGCAGGACGATGACTCCATAACGCAGCCATATAGACGGGCGAATAGATGCGGCACCGCATAGCCAGAACCGGCAAGCCGGGGTAAATATAGAAATCCCTGCGCAGGATCATCTGCTGCCGGTCTTCTTTCAAGGTCACGATCACATGCAGATGCGGTGCATCGAACATAGGATGAGTCACGGCGACTGCTGAAACAATCGGTTCCTCGTAAAACATCTCATCTGCAGGACAGCGGTCTCCGTAAAAGTAAAAATCCCGATCCGACGGATTTTCACCCGCACGCAATTCCCCGTCCTCATCATATATTCCAATGGTCCGCAGCAGCAATCCGGACAGGTCGAACACCCGCTTAAAACCGGCATTGCCGACCGTCAATATATGATTTTCATAATTCGCAAAAGCATCCTGATAAGTCTTTTTCACCATTCCACCTCCATTCCATCGTATGCCGGAGTCATAGACAATGCATCCTGGGGCGCTGCATGAGCATGGCCGAGGTGAACCGGATAAACGCGGGTATTGCTGTCGGCAGCGCCGAGTGCGCGCAATTTTTCCATTTCCCGCCGGATGGCCGGAATTCCCATATGTCCGCAGCCGCGGTCGCCTTCTCCCCACGTTCCGTCGAAAAAGATCCAGGAAAGCATTTTGCCTCGCAGTCTTTCCAGCGTATCGTCCGGCAGATATTCGGTATCATGAGCAATCAGAATGCGCCGTTCACCCCGTTCCAGCAAATACAGCAGCGCAACTTCCGAAGGGATGTGATGAGCGGCGAGCGCCGTCACATTCATTTCCAGTTCCGGGACGTTGACTTGATCTCCGGGCTCCAAGGTATGCAGATCCATTTTTTCCGCGAAATAGAACTCCTTGATTTTTTTGATCACGGCGGCATTGCCGTAGAAATGCAGTTTTTCGGGCAAATAGCGCACACATTCCAGATCGTTGGGCATGAAATGATCAAAATGACTATGCGTGATGAACAGATATTTCAATGCTTTTCCATCCAGACCAAACCGGCTGCTTTGCGACTGGGCATCCGGTCCGAAGTCAATCCGGACCACATCGTCTATGGCGTATCCGGAACGCAAACGGCATAAACGGCCGCCCTTTTTCCTTGCATTGTCACAGACGGGACAGGAACAGAATACAGTCGGAACAACTTCAGCTGCAGCTGTCCCGAGGACCTTGAAAATACTTTTTTTCATGAGCGTAAATCCTCCGGCAGAGGTTCAACTTTTATCGGGACACTGCCCCGGCGCATGGATTCGGCACCGGCACAGCCTGCGGCAATCGCGGCCCGTGCATAGGAAATGGGAATATCAGGTTCCTTTTCCCCGTGAAGATAGCGGATGAAGTCCTCGGCGATCAGCGGATCGGCTCCACCGTGACTGCCGGGAGTCGGCGTAACGTCAAAAGATAAATCGCCCTTCATATTAAACACTTTATCCAAATGCCGGGTATTCCACACTTCTACGGTCGGATTGTCATGGCAGTCACCATAATTTTCGATCCGGCCAGCGGTTCCGATGACCGTATAATTGCGGCAGGAATCCGGCGTGTAGAAACACTCCAGCAGAGTCGCCTGCACCCCGTTGGCTAAAGTCAGCATCAACATATTGTGGTCATTGACGTTTATCACGGGGTTGAGATTCTGTTTTTCCAGAGGCGGCCAGGGCGGAATGTCATCGGAAGGTCTCGGTTCTCCGGGTTTTCGGCGATGACAGCGATTGAATACGCTCAGATTGCCCATTCCGACCGCCAGCACGGATTCCGCACCGCCGAACCAATGAATGATATCGATGTCATGCGCGCCTTTCTGCAGCAGCAGGGAATTGACTTTGTCTTCCTCGCACATCCAGCGGGTAAAGTAGGCATAACCGCCGTAATTGACGAAATGCCGGCACCAGATGGCGCGCACTTCGCCAATCGCCCCGGAAGCGATCAGATCATGGATCTTGCGAGTGAACCGCATATACCGCATGTTGTGTCCGACCATCAATTTCTGATGATTCCGACGAGCCAGCCGGATAATCGAATCGCAATCTGCCACCTGCAGTGCCATTGGTTTTTCCAGATAGATGGAACAATGATTCTGCAAACAATAATCAGACTGTTCTTTATGCAGGAAATCCGGCGACAGGATCAAAACAGCATCTGGATGTTCTTTTTCCAGCATTTCCCGGTAATCTGCATAAAGATGCGGTTTGCCCCCTCTCTGATTTTCCAGTTTGCGGAAAAATTTAGCTCCGGCGGTTTGATTCGGATCGGCTGCCGCAACCAATTCCGCCCCCAAATCCGGACGATGAAATTCCACCGCCAATTCAGAACGGCCGCCGCAACCGATCAAAGCAATTTTCGATTTCATATATAAATCCTTTCCAGAAAACGGTCAGTGCCAAAATCTTATCTGCATCTTGGTCAGCCACACTTCCTAGAGCCAAATCCATTATCTTATGCCACGCATACATTACGGGCGTTCAAACGCGAAAATCCGCCGCCACTTTCTGAGGCAGACCGGTTTCCGCGGAACGGATGGCGGCCTCGGCAAATGCCACGGTCCCAGTTCCTTCATAAACATCACTGGGGAAAACCGTTCCGTTTTCCAAATGATCCGCAAAGGCTTCCAGTTCGTATTTGATGTGATGTGCAACGCCGAGCGATGGGATTTTTGTGTATTTCAGCTCTTTTGAAACAGTATAAATGCTCTCTTCGGCTATTTCCACACACCCCTCATCACGATACCGCAATGTCCCCTTGGTGCCATAGACAATGGTCCCCATGGTGTAAGGGGCTTTGATACCGATGGAGACAAAGATTCTGGCGATCACGTCATTGGGGAACTTGGCAATGGCAACACCAGTATCCGGTTTGGCCCAGTCCTTCAGGAATTTCTGATTCATATAGCAGGACACTTCCAACGGATCGCCAGCCAGGTAACGCATCAGATCCAGGGCATGACAGCCCCCGCCGAGGAAACCGTATCTGCCGACCTCAGCGCATTTGCGCCAGTCATTCCACCCGCCAGCATTCAGATAATCATGGGCATAGGAACCTTCCAGCGCCACGATCTCGCCGATGCGTCCGGAATCAATGATCTGTTTCATTACGCGGAAACACGGAGCATAACGGCAGACCTGACCGGTCATGAATTCCTTCCCGCTTTTTTTGACCGCTTCGATAATTTTCCGACAGTCGGCAACTGTCGGTGCCAGCGGCTTTTCACAAGCCACATGTTTGCCCGCCATCAAAGCACGGACACTCTGATCGGCATGAAACTGATCCGGAGATCCGACTACCACGATATCCGCATCCGAAGCATAAATTTCATCTTCGGTTTTTGCAACGGGAATTTTTCTGGAAAGGTAATATTCCGTATCGATCCTGGAATATTTTCCGAAGGCGGGGTCATAAACCATGCAAAGTTCCGTAGCTGGCAGATCAACTGCCGCTTTTGCCCATTCTCCACCCATTCCAAGACCTAATACTGCAACCCGATACTTTTTCATGTCATCCTCCTGTATCATTCAAGGTTTTTGTTTTCAAAATTGCTGTATCCATGCGGCTTGAACCGCATCTGATTTATCTTTTTTCCGTTTTCAGAATTTCCTTCTCTTCCGGCAGCAGATTGTTTTCAGCAACGATTTTTCCGCATTGCTCAAAACTCAATGCCTTTCCCGGAGTTTGGCTGTGATAGGTATCGTCCCTCATCCAACGGTTTCCGGAAAACACCAGATCATCGGTCCGGGAAGCAGACAGAAGCCTTCCGTGATTGTCCCTGAATTCATTATCCAAGATTCGGATATGCCGATGATAATATTCATTTCCTTTCATGGCGCAAACTGAAGGCTGAAAAGCAATCACAGCCCCGGGGAAAGATGCTCCAAGGTAAAAACAGTTGTCAAAGACATTGTTCCGGATCGTCATATCATTGACCGGCCCGGCCTCAAACCAGAAGGTCGAATCACCTGCCGCCAGAATGGCTGGTCCCGGAGTGTGAAACTGATTGTTTTCTATAAGCACATGTCCTCCGCTGGAACACAGTACACCGCGAGGCTGATTGCTGCGGAACACACAATCCCGGATCAGAACATCCGGCTGACGGTCCATATTCAGCACGGGAGTACCGAAAGGTGTGTCTTCTGAAATCGGTTCCTCCGTATCGAACCAGGCATACTGTTTTCCGTCCTCCACAAATTTTACAGTATGGATTTTCCCGTCGATGAGGACATGTTCCCCTTTTTTCACGAAAGGAATTCCAAATTGCTGATAGTGTCCGGCCTTCAAATAATGCACATCTTTGTTCTGCGGGATATAAGATCGGTAGACCCCGTGGATATTCACCGCATCGTCCCATTGATTTTCAAAAAGACAATTCTGCAGACTGATTTTGCCGCCACAGTTGGCGAAATGAACAGCATCATCTGACACTGAAACCAACCTCCCGCTTCCCGGCCGGACCTGTGTTTTCACCCGCTCCAAGCTCAGATCGAATGAATTCTGTGCCACCATTCCCATGCCGCCGGCGGAATAAAAAATCACATCGCATATTTCGACTCCATGGCAGGAATCTAATACAAGTCCAGGTGTCAGCCTGGCTTCCGGTTTCATTACAATCCACTCGCCAGCTTTCGCTTGGCTGTAGCGATTGGGAAAAACGACCAGATGCGGCTCAATTTCCCGAACCGGAGAAATGTTGACAAAACCGGAGGAACGGCCTTCGGCGCGTTCTCGGCGGGTCGTGTCGAAAACTTCCCATGGGAACGATGTTTTCAGAAATTTATAATCATCATCAATAAAACAAATTTTACCGTCAATAATCCGGTATTTCTGATTCGCAGGAAAACGGAGCGTGATATAATGATCATCACAAGCTTCCACCAGGGCTTCGACCATGAACGGCATAGCAAAGTCCACCGAAAAGCCGCTCAGATGGAGATGCCGGATTTTTGAAAAAAAGAACGGCAGCAAACGTCCATGAAAAATAAACTCGGCATTTTCGCCTTGAATGGAAAAATCCTCCCGGTTTTCTGCATAAAAAACAACTCGTTTAAGGCCTTCATCGTTGTTGGTGATGTAAAGATACCTGTTACCTGTTCCTTCCGGATAAAAATGATAGGTCCCAGATGGAAAAAAGAGACCATCCGCTTGTTCACGAAGTGCCTGAATCACGACCGGAGTCCAATTTTTCACTGTTTGGCTCCCGCTGAAATCTTGAATATTCTTCATCAAGTGGCTCTCTCCATGTAAGTCTTTTCATGGTATTTATGTGATTCAACTCAATTTTAGCGCGGCACTCCACAGAATGCGCGGAAACAGAAAACTTTTGCTGATCGGCTTCTTTCTTATGATTTCCATTTAACCATTCGCCTGTCGGTACAATATCGTTATTTCGTTTTAGCACAATATACTGGCGGAAAATGAAAAATCAATCCGTATGCAATTGGATAATATTCCGTTTTTATTGCCGAAATTGCCGAAGGATACGATTTTTCAGGAAAGCACTGAATCGGATCGTTTCTGCTTTTGGACAAATTCAACTGGCGTGCATCCCAATATTTTGCGGAAGGACCGATAAAAATGACTGACATCAGAAAAACCAAAATCCGCTGAGATTTGCTTCATGGAGTTGCCGGATTCTCTCTCCGTCATGATAATTGCCGCCGCATTGATTCTGATCCGCAAAGCAAAATCTCCAAATGCCATACCGGTTTCCTGCTTGAACAAATCGGAAAAACGACTGCGGCTCAATCCGCAAGCCTGCGAGGCTTCGTCCAGGGAGATCAATCTTGTAACTTCATTCCAGGCTAATACAATTGCCGGATAGATTTTCTCTAGGGTTCTGGGGGTGTCTCGCTTGGGCAATCTTGTTTGAATATGCCAGATCAAACGATGGATCTCCAGCCATTGATAACTGCGAAAACCTGGATTATTCTGTTTTTGAATCCGAAGTAAATACCGTGCGGCTCGAAGGATGACTGCCCGCTCCCTGCGCGAAGAAAAACGAGGCTGTTCTTTCTTCGGAATAAGAAACGGATACGCCCAATCAACATCATGAAATGAGGAAACCGCGCCGATCAAAGCTATGTCAAGAGTTATTACGATATAGTGACATAAACCGGGAAGAATTCTGGCGCGATGCGGTTCCCATGGGCCAGTCAGACAAAATTCCCCAGACTGGCATATCACTTTGAAATTACCATAATGCATTTCCATTGCTCCGGAAAGCACCATCAGAATTTGAGGAGAAAAGTGCATGTCGCCGGGAGGCTCTGCCGGACCATGTTCCATGTATTCTTCCAGCAGAAATGGATTAACCATATCAAAAGTATGAAATACCTTTTTGAATTTGGCTCGTTTATTTTGTCCATTCGTTCCCACAGCAACTCCATTTCCTTGCTGTTTCCAATATAATCGCTTCTCTGTCTTTTTCAATCCGTAATTTGGTTTAATTCGAGTTTTTTCTGTCTTTATCCGAATCTTGATTGAAACCATGCCAGCGGACTATTGGAAATCAACCATTCTTATGCATCGACCGCATTCTTCATGAAGTATTCGAAATCTTCGTAAAGATAGCCGGGAACGGTTCTTACGGATACGCCGGGATATCACTTCTGATGAAAGATCTGCTTAAAGCCGAAAACCGGCATTCATTTATTCTTTCTTGCTCTTTTCTTACTCATGCAGAACAACAGACATGCCGTCATAGGCAATCAGCGTTTCATAAGGCAGGCAGGATGCGAGTTCCCGAAGAGAATCTTCCTTACCATCGGTCCAAGAGGGACCTATATGATTGAATATCAGCTTCCGGATCGGGGCTTTTTTCAGCTTTTCAATAAAAATATCCGGGTTGTTTCTGATGTGGGTTGCCTCGCAAACACAAACGTCATAAGGTGGTTCCGAATCCTGAATCGGAAAATCATGGAAATCGGCAGTTAAATCTCCAGTATGCAAAATTCTCGAATGCGGAGTCTCAATGGAATAAGCATAACTCGGAGCTGGGAGCGATGCCACATGATCCGTTGGAATCGCCCTTATTGTAATGCCATTTTTTTCCCAACTGAAATTAGGAACAATTGCCGAAATAACCATATATTTTTCATTCAGCCTATAATTATACATGGCTTGGTTCCAGTCCAGAAACGGTTTGATTGCTGCCGGATCAGGCAGAAAGAACTCAACTCTGCGAACAGGATATTTGAGAATCTGATAGTAAAGACTGCCCAAGCCATTGGCATGGTCGACATGCATGTGAGTCAAGAATACCGCATCCAGGGAGGATGGTTTAAGTCCGTATCTGATTAGCAATGCTGATACTGGTTCTCCAGCATCAATAAGAATATTTACATCGCCGATTCGGTAAAGTGTACATGAACAAAAACGGGTAAGACTCGGATCTCCGTGGCTTGTCCCTAAAAAAACTATTGAATCTCTCATTCTTCAAGCAGTTCCCCTTATCATTTTTAGGAGTAATATAATTTGATTTCATGATTTTGCAAGCTTTGACAGTCAGCGTTTCTATCCCGCTTTCAGTTCTTCCTGAAACTTTTCCAGTTCATTGTTGTCAATCGTGCCGAGTTTATTCAGTTCGATTCCTGCATTTCACAGTCCGTTCGGAGCCGGTTATCCGGCCTAGAGATTGTTTCTCGTTACATTTCGCTTATGTAAATCCTGCCGTATGGGGCTTCCGGATTGCCGTTTTCTGCGGCATGTTCCCAGACATACCAGTCGTTTTCCCATCTGGCGTAGAGGGTCATTTTTGCGAGGATTTCCTTCCTGTCCATCCAGCCTTCGGCGAGGTAGGTCACCTCAATGAGGACCTTGCCATACTGAACTTCCACCGTGACCGTCAGCGGACTGACCCGCTTGATGTTGCATTCACGGAGGACATCCTCGCAATTGCGGGTTTCGGGGTTAATGCGGTAGGTGGTGATCTGACTTGCATACTTCGTATCCTGTTCCATGCATTCCAGAGCACTGGCACTGCCGTCGATTTCAGCGACGATCTGCCGGGCGATTGCCTTGGCTTCCTGAGCGTTTGCGATGGTGTTCTTTGGGCTGATTCCGACCTGTGATTTTTGTTTTTTCATTTTTTGTATCTCCTTTGATATCTGGTGCGTTTGCTGTTTTGATGGATTTCATTTGCCGGGATTTCCCGCCCGGCACGGGATTGAGTTTACTGCGGTTTCATCACATACGCCAGATCCAGTTCGTTTTCCGCAATCGCTCGGGAAATCATCTTTGCCGCTGACAGGATTGCTTCGGGCGTATCGCCGGAACAGTAGAACTCCGTCAGATAATCGAATTCCTGGTCCGGATATTTCGGCATCCCGGTCAGTCGATTCACGTGTTCCGGTTTTCTTCCCCACAGATCGGGATTTCCGTTTTGCTGCCGGCCGATCAAATACCGTCTGGTCGGCAAGTTCACGACCTGATTGAGTTCGTTCTGCATAGCCTTGGTCAAAGCCGGTTCCACCAGCGGCAGGATCTGCGAGATGTCAACCGGATGTTCTTCATTCCGAGTAACAAACACGTAATTATTGCATCCTTCCAGAATTTCGCCGCTGTATTCATCATAGCGAATAGCCTCGAATTCGCCAACGATCTCCTCGATTTGCAGAAGCGACACCTCCGGATCATGCACTTTGATCCGGTAATCGTCGTCATACAACGCCCGGCGATGCCTGACTGTCACCTGCCGCCGGTTGAATCCGGCTTTTTTGAGTGCGTCATTCATTTTTTGAGCTGTTTCGTCCATGATTTTATTCCTCCTTAAAGTCTGCGTGGAATCGTTCTTCCGCAATTTTGCGGAGCATTTTATTG
>SUWI01000193.1 GCA_015061565.1 Lentisphaerota bacterium | reverse complement strand
TCGCTGGATTTGAATATTTCTCTCGTTTTTTTGTCAGTTTAAACGCTATTTTGTCAAAGTAAACGCTACTAAAATGAGGTCGGTTGCGTTTAATCTGTCAATCTTGCGTTTACTTTGGCAAGTGACGTTATTTTTCGAAATGCGGACGGGTATGGAGAATATAAATATCCAGCCAGGCTTTGAACCGGGCGAGGGGTTCGCGGAAATACCGTTTGAAGCGGAACCGGGGCGAGACCTCCCTCGCGGCAAACCCGACCGGTTCCATGCCGTGGGCCCGGGCCAGGAAGACCGCCCGTTCGCAATGGAACTGCTGGGACACGATGACATACTTGCTGTATCCGAAGAGATTGCGGGCTCGCAGCACGGAGTCCAGGGTCCGGAATCCGGCATAATCCATCAGAATGTCCTTTTCCGGGATCCCGAGACGGATCAGTTCGTTTTTCATGTCCTCCGGCTCGTTGTAACTCTTCCGGCCGTTGTCGCCGGAGACTATGATCCTGCGGACCTTTCCGCGCCGGTAAAGTTCGGCCGCGGCTTCGATCCGGGACTGGAAATATTCATTCAGGAACCGTCCCTGAACGATGCGGGCGGTCCCGAGCAGCAGGGCACATTCCTGATCCGGCAGCTGACTGGCGTCGGCATAGACAAACCGGGCGCAGCGGGCGACCTGGTCATTGGCATATAAAATCAGCAGGGCGACCGCCAGCAGGACTGCGGCGGCAAGGAGCAGACCGATCCGGGCGGACCGTTTTTTCAGGATGAGACCGATCCGGACGGCAAAGTTCATTTTTCCTTTTTCCCTTTCGATTTCGGAGCAGGGGCTTTGACGGTCAGTCCGCCGTCCTTGATGCGCCAGAGATAAAGCGAAGCCAGCGTCCCGTATGGGGAATAACGCTTGCGATAGGTTTCGAATTCGGCTTCCGAAAGGTCGGTAAGACCGTTCAGCATCATGATGCCGCGGCGGATGCCGAGGTCCTTGTAACTGAGGATGTCCGGCCGGCCGAGAGAAAAGATCAGCAGCATTTCGGCGGTCCAGACTCCGACGCCTTTGAGTTTGACCAGTTCCTGAATGATCTCGGCATCCGGTTTTCCGGAAAGGGTTTTGAAATCAATCGTGCCGTCGAGCTGGGCTTCCGCAATGCCGCGCAGATATTCGATCTTGCGTCCGGAAAGACCGCAGCCGCGCAAAGCTTCCGGGTCGGCGGCAAGCAGATTTCTGGCCGTGATTTTTTTCAGCAGCGTTTCCACCCGCTGGAAGATGACGTCGGCGACTTTGACCGAAAGCTGTTGCGAAACGATGCTCTGCACCAGTGCAAGGAACAGATCGTCGCTGCAGATGAAAGACTTCAGATCGGCCTGGCGGACGATCTGCCGGAATTCCGGCGCCTGCCGGCACAAAGCTTTTTTATCCTGTTCCGTGATGCGGAATATTTTCATGACAGTAATACTCTCCCTGATGAACCAGCTTGACGAACAAACTGACGACGGTGCAATATAGCACAGCCGGGACCCATTGCAAGCGGGAAACCGGGAAATCTCCGGAAACCGAAACCTTTTTTCTGTGACAGTCCGCATTATTTTTCAATTCAGACAACTTTTACACAACTTTGTTATGGGAAATCGCCAATGCCGGCCTTGTCAAAAACAACTTGCCGATGTATAATTGAAAACCGCAGGAGAACAAAATGGACCTTGACAGAACATACAATAAAGCATTCGGCGAACTGGAACACGATCTGCGCCGCGACATCTACCGCCGGCAGATGCTTCCGGGCGAAAAACTCAGTTCCGAACTCCAGCTTGCCCGGAAATACCATATATCCCGGAGCACCGTCCGCAAGGCGCTGGATTCCCTGGCGGATGAAGGGCTGATCACCCGGATCCGCGGCTCCGGCACGTTCGTCGCGGAGAAAAAGCCGGAAATGCGCCTGCATTCCTTTTCCCCGACCACCCGGAACCATCAGATCCTCTTCCTCTCGTTTTCCACCGCGTTTTCCGAGGAAACGCTGCACATGAAGGAAACGTTCGGTCCGATTTTCGACGGTCTGGGACAGGTGCTGAACGCCTACCGCTACAATCTGCTGATCGGCCATGTGAACACCAGCTGGGAACCGCCCGCCTGTCTGCTCAACGGCGATGTGACGGGAATCGTGTTCCACGGTCATGTCCGCCGCGATTTCCGCGAAAAATACATGGCGGGTCTTCCCTGCGTCGGACTTCAGCACATCGACCCGGAAATCGACTGTTCCTGGGTCTGCATCGACAATTTCCAGCGTTCGTTTCTCGCGGTCAGGCATCTTTATGAAATGGGACACCGGAAGATCGCCTTTTTCCTGCGCGGCGTGGAACCCGATTCCCTGAATGAACAACGGCTGTGGAGTTTCCGTAAAGCCATGCGTCATTTCGGGCTGGATTGTCCGGATGAATATTGCATCATCGCACCTTTCGACCGGGTAAACGGAGAACGCCGTCCGGATGCGGAACTGCCGGATTTCAGCCGTGAACTGGGGATTTTCACCCGGCCGGACCGCCCGACCGCCCTGATCATTCAGGATAATTTTCCGCCGATTGACTGTTCGCTGAAAAAACTCGGACTTCGCATTCCGGATGATGTGAGTGTGGTTTCCGGAAATAATGTAATGTACTCCGGCAACGATCACGAGACTTATGTCTGCGACCGTTTCCGCGAGGTCTGTGCGGAAGGTGCCCGGCTGATGATCGATCTGATCGAGAAAGAGGACCAGCGTGACTGCAAAACCATTCTCCTGAAACCCGTCCTTTATCCGGGAAACACCGTCCGCAGCATTGATGCCGATATTTCAAACCAATAACAACAAAAAATCATTGTAAACCAAAGGAGCACAAAAATGAACGAAAGAAAACAGGTCAAACGGAAATTGTCAATCAGTTGTAAAGTATTTACATTGATAGAATTGCTGGTTGTGATTGCGATCATCGCGATCCTGGCTGGGATGCTGCTGCCGGCGCTGAATGCGGCGAGGGAGAAAGCAAGGGCGGTCAATTGCATCAACAACCTGAAGCAACTGGGGCTTTCCTGGCTGCAATATGCTGATTCCTACGGAGAAAGGATACTCCCGCATGCGTTGAAGGGATCATTTAAAGTGGGAAATGTCAACAAAACTGAACTCACATGGTGCGAATACATGGCATGGAGCAAATCGTTCGGGCCGGTGAAGGAAGGCCAAAATGTGCTGGCAAAATGGTCGGATTACGGGTATGTTCCCGCTCTCCAGTCCTGTCCCACCAGTTCCCCGGCCGACAGTTCCCGATATAATCATTTCCCGATGATTTCTTCTTACAGCTACAATTTTTATCTTTCAAATCAGAAGATCGGCAGTATGAAGAATGCCCAGCAAACCATCGTATTGCTGGATGACTGGAAGAAGGCGCCGGACCGTTCCCGGAGTGATTCCGACTGGATAAATTATGCATTGAAATGTTTTTTGGAAAAGACAAGGCCGAATGTTGGTAATTTCGGCGCTCATGGGAAGAACGCGAATCAACTTTTTGTAGATGGGCATGTGGAACCATTGCCGTTCATCTATACGGCGCAGAACAGCTCATATGCGCATTCTCTCCAGGTCTGGTCGGGTAACACCATTACAAAATATACCAACTGAAAGGAAAACCTCAAATGAATATCAAAACCTTTCTGATCCCCATTTTTTTACTTTCCGCAGTGATATTGACGGGCGCAGAAAAACTGCCGGAAATCATCTGCTGCATTTATGGTAATTTCACAATTCAGCCGGAGAATGACAAATCCCTTGCGGAACTGGAACAGAAATTCCTGATACCGATGCAGAATGCCGGGTTCAACACCGTGGATCTGAAAATCCATGATTTTACCCGTTCCCCGGAACTTTTTCAGGAAAATCTCCGGAAAACTGCGGAAACCGTCCGGAAGCACGGGATGCAGCTTTCCATCTACACTTATTTCCCCGTTTTTCGCAAAGAAAATTCTCCCTTCCCTGCGGCCGTGGACGGAACCGGACGTCAGCGGAACCGTTTTTACAATGTTCTTGCTCCGGGGCTTTGGCATGAGCTCCTGAAATCAACCCGGCGTATTGCAGAACATTCCAAAACGATTCCAATTTTAGCGGTCAAAATTGATTTGGAAGAGATGTTTCTGAAAGGTTATGTGACTCCGTTCAATGAAGACGTTTGGGATGGGTTCCGGAAAGCGCATAATCTGGGTGTGGTGCCGCCGCAGAATAGAGGTTCTTTTCTGGAAAAGAATGGTCTTGTTGCCGCCTATGAAACGTATATCGAAAATCTTCTTGCTGCGGAGGTAAAACGTTTTCGGGAAGAAATCTGGGCTATCAATCCGTCTTTGCATCTCGGAATGATGCCCGCGGACAGCAGACCGCTTTATAACGCGTTTATGCGGGAACTCGGCACAAAGGAATGTCCGGCTGTAATCGACATCTGGAATCTGTACAATGGCAGCGGCTTCACGAAGGAAGTCTCTTCATCCATTCGACATGTCAAGAAAATGAATGCTTCCAACATCGCTGTCAGCTGGCTCCGCTTCAATGTCTGCAAATCGAAAAATCTTGCGGGACACCTCTACCATGCCGCAATGGCCGGAAATGGATGGTCCGGCTGGGAAATGAAGATGCTTTCCCTTGATCCGTCCGGACTTACTCCCGCATTTCGTCTGCCGCAAGGCGAGAAGGCGGATTCCTACTGGAATGCATTCCGGGATACCAATGCGGCAATAGCAACGGACCTTGCTGAAAAAAATGCTGTTCATCAGAAACTGCCCTTACAGGCTCTCACACCTCTTCTCCCGGAATTGAAACCGGAAAACTTTTCTTCCCCGGTTCCGGTTTGTTCCGGGAAGGGAAATCGGGAAGCGGCGAAATGGTTCACGATGAGGACCCGGCAGGCATTTTTCTTTGCTTCAGCGGATGGGACTCCGTCACAAGTGGAGATCCGGCATCTCGCTGGTAATCGCCGCCCCAATGGAATTGCGTATGCCGTTCTTGACGGTGATGGAAAAATTCTCCGGCGGGAAAGTGTGATGCCGGGAGAAAGCACGCAATTCCAGATCACGCTTCCCGGTCGCGGAGTCGGGAAGCTGATCGTGGACGGCGGTGACAGCGGCATGGCATGGTATGCCGTCCGGATCATATCCACTCATTTTGCTTTCCCTGCGAATGGTGCATACTTTTTTTATCGCAGCCCGTCGGAATTTGTCACCTCCGGTTCGGGAACTCTGTATCTCGTGAGTGAAGCACGTCAGATTTTTGCCCTGAATGCTGATGGAAAAGCAATGCAGCTGAACGGGAAAAACGGTATTTCCTTTCCTGGAGGGAAACATAAGATATCTTTCCGGGTTCCGAAGAAGATGCCGAAAGGGTATTATACGCAGGATCTGCATCTGAAAACTGAGGGCGGCAATGTATGGCTGTCCGATTCGGCGGAGCGAATGATGGATTCTCCGGAAGGGGAAGAAACGAAACCATGAGTTCGGAAGTTTTGATTTCAATTGATCCGGAACATTTTTTGGGGCCGATCAAACCGATGAATTGTGTCAACAATGGTCCTGTCGGCAGTAAAAATACCCAATGCAGAAGTAATTTTGATGAGTATGCGGCTTTGAAAATTCCTTTTGCAAGGACCCACGATGCGTCTTTCTACGCTGGCTACGGAGGAGAGCATACCGTGGACGTTGCTGCAGTATTTCCAGATTTCAGCCGGGATCCGGACGATCCATCTGCCTACGATTTCGTTTTGACGGACGAATACCTGCAACGCACAATCGCGGCGGGAACTCAGATATTCTATCGTCTCGGAACGAAGATCGAACACTGGAAGAAGAAATATAATACGCTTCCTCCGCGCGATTTTCGGAAATGGGCTAAAATTTGTGAACATATCATTCGTCACTGCAATGAAGGTTGGGCGGACGGATTTTTCGGTAATATCCGCTGGTGGGAGATTTGGAACGAACCGGATATTGACCTTGACGATGACAAAGATAAACGTTGCTGGGGCGGAACAGCGGCTCAGTTCCGGGATTTATACCGGATTACATCGGTACATCTGAAATCATGCTTCCCTGATTTGATGATTGGAGGACCCGCACAGACGGCGCAGTTCGATCAATGGATGGATGATTTTCTGGCACTCCGGACACCCTCCGGAGAACGGATCCCGCTGGATTTCTACTCCTGGCACCAGTATACGGAAGATCCGGCCCGGCTGCAGGTGCTGGCTGAGAAGATCCGCCGGAAACTGGATGCCGCCGATTATACCGGAACACTGAGCATTCTTGACGAATATAATTACGTCCGGGATTGGAAGGAGAATTTTGTCTATTCGATCCGGCAGATTCAGAATGAGAAGGGTGCGGCATTCATTGCTTCCTGCATGTGCATGGGACAGAATGCCCCCATTGACATGCTGATATACTATGATGCGAGACCATGTGTCTTCAATGGAATTTTTGATTTCTATACGCTGGAAAAGCGGAAGACCTATTCTGCATTTTCGGCATTTGCCGTGCTGCGGGAACTGAAAAATCAGATATCATGTGTATCGAACGATCCACGCATCAGCTGCATTGCTGCAAGAAACGAAAAACGGCTTGCCATTCTTCTCAGCACGTATCGGATCAAAGACGGCGGCAAAGGGCAAAATATCCGGATCGATTCCACTCTTCCGCTGCATAATATCAAGGCGTCTTTGACTGATTGGAAGAATGATTCCACGGTGTTGCCGGCGGCTGGAAAAACTTTCCGTCTGCGCCCCAATTCCATTCTGCTTTTTGAAGCTGAGATTTGATACAGAAAAGGATGAATTCAACCATGCAATATTACAACGCGAACCCGGAATTCAACGCCTTGCGGGAAAAAGCGATCGGGCAGGCACTGAAAAATCTGGAACATCCCAGGCGTCCCGGCTGGAAAACTCAGATGTGCTGCATGCCCGGAATGGGGAAGATCTGGCAATGGGATTCCTGCTTCATGGCACTCTATGCGCTGGATATGGACGGACTCGTCGAACCGATGAACAACCTCGACAATCTGTATCTGTGCCAGCGGGAAGACGGTTTCATGGCCATGACCTACTGGATCGAAAGTGGGGAACCGGCGTTCGGCGAACTGATCAATCCCCCGCTGTTCGCCTGGGTCGAATGGGAATATTTCAGGCATGCGAAGGACGATTCCCGGTTCGAACGGGTCTTTCCCATCCTGGACAGATATTACAACTGGATCCGGAACAACCGCCGCCGGGCGGGTTCGGGGCTGTATTACTTCGAAACGACCGGGTCCAGCGGCATGGACAATTCCCCCCGCGGCGGCTGGCAGGCTTTTCAGAACAACGGGAGCGATCTGGCGCATGTCGACCTGATCTGTCAGCAGCTGCTGAGCGCACGGTGTCTGGCGGATATCGCCGCGGAACTCGGAAACGGACGGGAAGATTTCTACCGGGAAGAATGCACGGAACTTGTCCGGCTCATCGACCGGCATCACTGGAATGAAAAGACGGGCTTCTACTACGATGTTTTCGAACGCGGTGGCTACTATGAAAGCCCGAAATATCCGCGTGCATGGGTCCCCTGCAAAACGGCTGCGGCGTTCTGGGCTTTGATTTCGGGCGCCGCCAGCCGGGAACAGGCGGATGCACTGGAGAAACATCTGCTGGATCCGGATGAATTTTTCACCGAACATCCGGTGCCCTCGATCTCCCGCGACGACCCGAATTATCACGCCTGCGGCAAATACTGGCTGGGCGGGGTCTGGGCGCCCATCGTTTACATGGTGGTGCAGGGACTGAAAAAATACGGGAAAATCGAAACCGCAAGGTTGATCGCACGGAAACATCTGGAAGCGATGTCGCGGGTCTTCCGCGAATTCGAACCGCATACGATCTGGGAATGTTATTCGCCGGAATACATGCGGCCCTCGGACCGGGAAGACGCCTCGCTGGTCCGGCCGGATTTCGTCGGCTGGAGCGGACTGGGTCCGATCGCGTTCCTGAGCGATCCGGAATTGTGGCCGGATTTCAGAAATTGATGTTGCGGATCTGAATGGATTTTGGTTCAGCATTCAGCCGGCGGCATACCACTTCGCATTTCGACAGGAACAGGAACGACGCCGGATACGGGATATCATCCATGGTCTCGAAATTGCCCTGGCCTTTGGCGATGATCAGGTCGGCAGATTTCATTGCGTTCAGGAACGGTTCCGGGACCGATCCGATCCTGGTGCCGGGAATGTTCGAGCCGTTGTCCACGATCGGGATCTCGGGGCCGTACCCGGATTCAGCCAATTCCCGCCGGGTGACGTCGTTGAGGGAATTCCGGCCGCGGACTCCGACCGTGACTTTATCCTTGAAGAGTTCCATGAACACGCGGTCGAACGAGCCTTCGCCGCAGTTGTCCAGCACATACAATATTTTTCGGGCCGATTCGATCCTTTTCTGCAGTTTGAGCATCGCTTCACGGTCGATCGGAGCGGTGAAGGCCTTCCGGATGATCTGCAGGGCTTCCCCCAGATCCAGATCGGAAAAGATGCCGAAATCGAGGATGTTGCCGGCAATGGCCAGACGCAGGCGCGATTCGAAGCTGTCCGGATCGTATTCGGGTATGGATCCGAGTTCTTTCAGCAGCCGGTTGGCGAGCGCGATGGATTTGTCCTTTTCCTCCCGGTAAGGATCGTCCTGAGCGCCCGAAGTCAGCTGAAAAGCGATATCCATGATTCTGGCCGCATAAAAAGTCGGCGCCTCCTGCATATCGGATTCCGCCAGCATCTTCATGGATTCCCGGACGATCCGGAGGCGGAGCGCCGGATCATCGGTGCTTTTTCTGGCAATAACGACCGCATTGCGGGACAGGCACGGCAAACATTCCAAGTGGGTTTTCATCACAGCTCCTTGCTAAATTTTCTGCAGAGTAATTTATCATCGGACGGGCGAAAATCAAGATGATTTCAGGAAAACTCATCATCCCGGCTTGATTTTGAAAATCGGCCCGTTTATATTATCCCGAAAACCAGCAGAAGGAGCAGGAAATGAGCAGCAGTCCGTTGAATTTGCATCCGGGACCGGAATATCACACGGGGAACCGTTTCTGGCAGGGGTGTCCGACCATTCTGCGGACGCCGCGCGGCCGTATGTTCGCCGGCTGGTATTCCGGCGGTACCGGCGAACCCGATCCCGATAATTACTGTCTGCTGGTCCGCAGCGAAGACGACGGAATGAACTGGTCGGAACCGGAACTGGTGATCCCCAGTGAACCGGAAAAGGGATGGTTGAATATCGATATCGAACTGTGGCTGGATCCGCTGGGCCGGATGTGGCTGTTTTATACCCAGCGCCGTTTCGGCGGCGGCCTGAAGATCACCGATCCGGAACATCTGGCGCTCTGGGCGGCGGTCTGCGATGATCCCGATGCCGATACGCTGCAATGGCATGAACCCCGGATCGTCTCCCGCGGTTTCCTCCGGACCCAGCCCACCGTGCTTTCCAACGGCGACTGGGTGATGTGCGATTATGACTGGACCGCGCCGAAATATCATTATTCGCGCAGCTCCGATCAGGGGAAGACGTGGATCCGCTGCGAGGCCGGGAAAAAACTCAAACCGAATTTCGACGAAGGCATGATCCTCGAGAAAAAAGACCATTCGCTGCTGATGCTGCTGCGGGACAGCATACCGCTGCTGGTCCAATGCATTTCCCCCGACCTGAACGGTTCCGCCTGGACCGACGGCGAATACCTCTCGCTGCTCGGCGCCAGTTCCCGTTTTTTCCTGCGCCGGCTGCAGTCGGGACGCGTCCTGCTGATCCGCAACGATGCGGTTTCCCGCACCGACCTGTGCGCGTTCCTTTCCGAAGATGACGGCGCCTCATGGCCTTACCGGCTGCCGCTGGACAGTGCGGTCGATCCGAACGGAAACATCTCGTATCCCGATGCGGTCGAGGCTCCGGACGGCCGGATCTTCATCATCTATGACTGCGGCCGCAATTCCTTCAAGGAGATCCGGATGGCGCAGATCACCGAAGCGGACATCCTCAGCGGCCGACTGACCAATTACGGTTCCTACCGGCACCGGATCATCAGCAAAGCCCCCGGAAATCCGCCCGATTCGGGAAAGTATGAAAAGAGCCGGACCGAACATGACCGCTGGCTCAGGGAAGTCTTTTTCCCGGCGGCAAAAGGATGATCCGGAGTATGGCGTCAGCGGAGTTGGGGGAGTTGGCGCGGGGTTTCCGCGAACTGATACGGAGAAAACGGAGAATACGGAGAATACGGAGTTTCGCGGGCGTCCATGTCGAACCCCGAAAAACCAGGATTTTCATTCTGCTTTT
>SUWI01000192.1 GCA_015061565.1 Lentisphaerota bacterium | reverse complement strand
CCGCGTTTTCCATGCAGATCGTAGTGGTGTGCTTGAGTCCGTCCAGCGAACCGACCGCGTCCTCAATCTTGCGGG
This sequence comes from Lentisphaerota bacterium, assembly GCA_015061565.1. Taxonomy (GTDB): domain Bacteria; phylum Verrucomicrobiota; class Lentisphaeria; order Victivallales; family UBA1829; genus SIG94. Next base: position 10,303 of record SUWI01000192.1, on the reverse strand, counting down.
CAATCTCGGTTTCGATCTCCTCGGGCGATGCGCCCGGATAGACCGCGGTGATCTGCACATACGGCACATCGAATTTCGGCAGGATGTCGATCCCGATCCGGTGATACGAACTGGCGCCCAGCAGCAGAAGCACGATGATGACGCAGCTCACCGCGATTTTCCGTTTGACGGAAATGGCGCTCAGATTCAGAGGGGAAAACTTTTCGAACATGGAACACGCTCCCCTGGTCACTTGCTGATTACCTGCACGGGCGTGCCGGGATTCACGAAATACTGTCCGGACACGATGAAATCACGGACCCGCAGTTTTTCCGCATTGCAGATCTCCGTAAATCCGTCCCGCGTGATGCCGGGGATCAGGGAAATCTCTTCGGCCTTCCCCTCCTTGACTGCGAAAGCGGCGAATCTGCCGTCCTGACGGAAAAGCAGCGCTTCTTCAGGCAGAGCACCGGCACGGCGTTCGTTCAGGATCACCCGGACTTCGCACAGCGTTCCGGAAGGCAGCGCAGCTTCGGACGGCAGGTCAGCTTTGATCTCGAAAGTGCGGCTGAGCGCATCCATGGAAGGCGAACAGATCGACACCGGCACCACGGCGATTTTTTTCCCGGCAAAGGAAACCTCGATCTGCGTCTTTCCGGTCTTGACTGCGGGATAATAGATGCCGTTCAGGACGGCGCAGATCCGCATTTTTCCGGGCTGTTCCAGTTTCAAAACCGGAGTTCCGGCATTGCAGAATTCGTTTTCCTGCCGGAATTTCCGGGAGATCACACCGTCGAACGGGGCGGTCACGCAGGAATCGGAGAGTTTTTTCTTCGCGATCGCCAAGGCGGTTTCCGCCAGGGATATTTCCGCTTCGGTCGTGCTCACGGCGGCGCGCGCCTGCTCCTGTTCGATCTGCGCCCGCTGATAAGCCAGCACCATCTTTTCATATACATCGGAGGAAACGATCTTCGATTTATACATGGCGAGGTTCCGGTCATAATCCCGTCTCGCTTTTTCGAGCGAAAAACCGGCGAGTTTCAGGCTGGCGATCCGGGTCCGGTTCCGGGACTGCGCCGCTTTCAACGCTTCCTCCGCCAGACGGCAGGCGTTTTCCAGATTCTTCCGGTCGGAACGGAACAGCAGAGTGCCTTTTTTCACCGCATCGCCTTCTTCGGCATTCAATTCTTCGAGCCGTCCGGGGACCAGTGCGGACAGTGCGGCATGCACCACGGGTTCGACCACCCCCTGCGTAGATACGCTTTCCTGAAAATTCCGTTCGGAAATCTTTTCGGTCCGCACCGCGATCTTTACGGCCTGACGGTCATCCTTTCCGCTTTTGGAGCAGCCGGTCATTCCGGTCAAAAGGATCGCAAACAAGGCCAATATCAATAATTTCATGGTTCGATATCTCCATTATTCGAGTCCGACGGCGAACAAAGCTTCGCGGATCGTGACCTCTTCGAGTTTTCCGTAAAGTTTCCGGTTGATGGCATTGCCGCGGCGGAATTTGGCGAATTCGGTCAGTCCGGCCGTGAAAACCATCGGTGCGGCGAGGATCCGCAGGCTCCAGCACTGCGCCTCATCGGGATCGTCCCTGCCGCTGATCTTCCGGAACAGCTCCGTCAAAAGCGGCACGATATTTCCGGAAACGGTATGCGCCACATATTCCCGTCCTTCCGGACTCAAGGCGCTCCGGACCAGGAATTTGCTGATCCACAGCGGCCGGTCGGCGCGGTACATGATCTGGAAAAGGAAATGGATGCAGGAACTGACCAGAACGTGCAAATCCTCACGGGTCGGTTTTGCCTTCAGCCGTCCTTTCAGGAATCGTTGGAAACTGCCCGGTTCCCATTCGATCAGGACGTACGCCCAGACGGCTTCCACCAGACCGTTGATGCCGCCGAAATGATAAGTGATGGCATTCTGGACCGTGCCCGCCTTCCGCGCGATCTCGCGCGTGGTCACGCCGGTGATGCCTTTCTCCGCAAAAAGTTCGCCCGCGGCTTCGATCAAACTCAATCGCGTTTTCTCTGAATTCTGATAGGTCGCCATATTCGCCTCCAAATTTGCCATTCAATATAGTTCAAAAATACTAAATTGCAAATCAAAAAATAAATTTTTTCGATTTTTTAAGCAAGAAAGTTGGATTTTCAATGGCAGGAATGTGTTTTCAATAAAATTATTTCAATTCGAACTAATTTTTCCGGAGCCCAGCGTTTTTTCTTTTTCCGCTTGACTTTGCGGGAAGATGGGCTATCTTAATGCCATATCAGGAAAATCAAAGGGGGGAGATTTTCTATGAAGGGGGATTATCTCGGGCATCTGCCCGGCCATGATCCGTTGTCCGGATATCTGAAACATTGCATTTTCCCGCAGCTCGGCAGCCAATGCCGGAACGGGATCAGAGTCTTCCGGACCAACGGTTCCAACGCGGTCTACATCTACGAGGACCGGGAAACCAATCACTGCGTGGTGGGTAAATTTTTCTACTCGGAACGCATGCCGGACTGGGAACGCGCCTTCCGCAGACTGAACCGCGAATATCACAGCATCGGGACCTTCCGGGCCCTGCTGGACAGCCGGATCCATTATGTGGCCAAAGCGCTCGGACGCAATGCCGACCTGAACCGGCTGCTGGTGGTGGAATACTGTTACGGTGAAAGTCTGGACCGCGTCATCATGCGGGCCATCCGGGAAAACAATGACGCGCTGCTGTTCGGCAAGCTCAAGGCACTGGCGGCGTTTCTGGTTTCGCTGCACAACCGTTCCGCAGGAAACCGGCCGGCCGATTTTGAAAAAATCTGCATTTATTACAGAAAGCTGGTCCGAAATTTGAATGGACTTGTTTCCGGCGGAGAAATGGATTTTCTGAATTCATTGTGCCGGACCTGGCATGACCATCCGGCCATGTGGCAGGACCGGGAAGTGCTGGTGCACGGAGACGCCACTCCGGCCAATTTCTTCTTCGGGGACGGCCCGCATGTGATCACGTTCGACCTGGAACGGGCGGCCTGGACCGACCGTCTGTTCGATCTGGGGAGGCTCACCGCGGAACTGCGGCATTTTTTCTACCGGGCGACCGGGGATCCCTACGCGGCGGAACCGTTCATCGGACATTTTCTGTGGGAATACTGCGGCCATTTTCCCGACCGGGAAAGCGCATTCCGCTCCATAACGGCCAGACTGCCGTTCTACATGGGGCTGAATCTGCTGCGGATCGCGCGCAATACATATCTGGATCATCGCTACCGCCGGCAGCTGATCGAGGCGGCGCAGACCTGTCTGGACCGGAGGACGCCATGATCCGGGGACTGCTTTTCGACCTGAACGGGACCCTGATCGACATCCGGACCGACGAAGGGGATCCGCAGACGTGGCGCACCACGGCCGATTTTCTGGGCTATCACGGCGTGCGGATCACCCCCGAACATCTGCGGATCCGCTACACGGAGTTGAACCGCAAACAGCGCCGGGAAAGTCCGGAAACGTATCCGGAATTCGATGCGGTGAAAGTCTTCCGTGACATCATTGCCGAAACCGGACGGTCAACCGGGACGGGCAGACTGGGCAGATGCTGTGCGCAGGTCTTCCGCGCCGCCTCGCTGCGGCAGCTGGTCCCCTATCACGGAACGGCGCGGATACTGGAGCTGCTGCAGAAGAAATACCGGCTGGCAGCGGTATCGGATGCACAGAAACTGTGGGCAGTCCCGGAATTGCGGATGACCGGGCTGGACGCGTTTTTCGAGACGTCGGTGATTTCCGGCGACCTCGGGTTCCGGAAACCGGACTCGAGGCTGTTCGAAATCGCGCTCCGACGGCTGCGTCTTGCGCCGGACGAAGTGATCTTCACGGGCAATGACATGTTCCGCGATGTTTACGGAGCGCATCGGGCCGGATTGAAAACCGTGTTCTTCAAAAGCAACCAGGGGGATCACCGTTTTCATGGAGCCGATCCGGATTACATCATTTACCGGATCGAAGAACTGCCGCACGCAATCGAATTTCTGAGCGGCAGCCCGCCGGGTCCAGACTGAAAATGCAGCTGTTCATCCTCGATCTCGATCCGGAGCGGGTGCCGGAGATGCTGTGCGATGCGCATGTGCGCAAAATGTGTCTGGAAACCGCGCAGATCCTGTCTTCCGTGATCCGGCGCCAAGGGAAAAAACTGCCGCCGGGAGTGCCGAAGCCGTATAACCCGAACCATCCGGTCATCACTGCGCTGGACACCGCGCAGAAAATCAACTGGACGGTCCGGTTCAATACGGCCCTGCAGCGGGAATACAGCCGCCGTTTCGGGAAAAATCACGCCTACTCCGGACTGACGGGGATCTATCATGCTGTCCTGTTCCGGCCCGGAACGCGCATCGATCCCGCAGGCTGGACCTTCGCCCGCGATTTCAAGGACGTTAAAATCGCCGAACCGGACATCGTCCTGGCTTACCGGGAATATTACCGGCACAAGAAAAAAATTCTCCGCCGCTGGCATTACACCGGGACCGGGGAGCCGGAATGGCTGAAAGTTTCAACGAACCCAAATTTCCGCATTTGAAGCTAAAACCATATTTTTTGTGGTGAAAAATTGGTGAAAAATCCGTTTTTCAGGATTTTGGGAAAAGTCATAAGTCGTTGAAAAAAATGGAGCCAATGATCGGATTCGAACCGATGACCTGCGCATTACGAATGCGCTGCTCTACCGACTGAGCCACATTGGCTTGATTGTGGAGTAATATATTCTCATTTTCGCAAAATGCAAGCTGGAAACGGAAAAATTTGCAAAAACCGGCCAAAAGGCAGGTATTCAGGTGGCAGACCAGCAGCGGATCTGCTATTTTACCGGCATAATGAAATATGAAACCCTCGTGAGATAAAATGAAATGGAAACTGCTTGCCCGGGAATACATACATTTCGATCCGGGCGAGGACATCCGATGCGGCATCTACACGGAAGAAGAGGTCAAAGGGATGCTGATGCGCGATGAATTCGTCGAGGGGCTGATAGCCGCGCCGCTCTGGAAATATTTCTGTCTGAAAGCCGCAAACAAGCTCTGACGTCGGCGGTCATTTCCAGGCGATGCCGATTTCGGCCGGGAGAGCCTTCCGGCGGAGACATTCGGTGAAAACGGATTCGACCCGGTCAAGGACCAGCTGGCCGTTTTCCGGGATCCGGGTGATGGAGTCATTCAACTCGACCGGAGTCAGTTTTCCGGACAGCATTTCGATACAATGAGTATGTTCGGCCGCGACCGAGAGCGGACAGCAGAAGACCTGTCTGCCGGAAGCTTTGTCGATCACATCGCGGAACATATCGATATGGGGAGGTTCCACCACGCCGGAATAAAGCAGTTTGCCGGTCATGGAACAGATATTCCATGAATCGTTGACCTTCCAGTAAACCGACCCGTTCTCACATTCGATCAGGATCATGGGATCATCGGCCTGGGCGGCGGTATGGGAAAGCAGGGTGAAGATCGGGATGCCGCCATCGCTGGTGAACCGGACGGTGCAGGTATCGAAGGTCTCGATGGTTTTGCGGGCGCGGTAAAGTGCGCCTTCGACGGAGACTGCATGGGCGGAAGTTTCGAAAGAACTGCCGGCGAGGAAAAGTTCCAGGTTCAGATAATGGGCGAAAGCGTTGTTGATCGGGGAATCCAGGATCGGAGTACCGTCGGCGGCGGCGATTTTCCCGACCCAGTTGTTGCGGGCATAATAACTGTCATTGCGGGGCCAGATCCCGCAGCAGAAGATCCGGCGGACGGAACCGAGCCGTCCGCTGACGAGATATTTTTTGATGAACTGTATCTCGCGGGCGTAGATATGCTGGAAACCGACCGCGGCGAAATGACCGGAACGTTTTTCGGATTCCATCATGCGGGAGACCGCGGCTGACGAGGAAGCGGCGGGTTTTTCCACGAGGACATTCGCACCGATCTCATGGGCCCGGACGGTCATTTTCTCATGGAACGGGATGCCGGTGGGGATGCAGACCAGATCGAGTTTTCCGTTCATGGCATCGAACATGGCATCGGCGGAGGGAAAAACGGTCGAGCCCATCTGCTTCAGGACAGCCAGTTCATTGGGGACCTGATCGGGATTGATGACCGCGGCGGCGGACAGCTCGATGGAGCCGTCATCGAAAAGTTTTCTGAGATGAGAGAAATGCGTTCTGCCATATCCGGAAACGCCGATCAGGCCGACTTTGATCTTCATGTTAACCTCTGAAAAACTGACCGGCCACAGCTGGGGGACACCGACCGGTCCCGTCTGCTCCGGATTATTCGTCATGCGATTTTGAGAGAGGAATATACACCCTATCGACGAGAAATCAAGCTTAAAACGGAAAAAACGCGGGCAGATGCGCGGGAACAGGAAAGCGGGGATTCCGAAGTGCCGGTCCGGAGAAAAATAACGAGAAAGTGTATTTTTTTTAAAACAGGACTTGAAAAATGAAAATTTGCGGGTAAAGTTATAGATGAAAATGTATTTATAGCGGAGAAAGGGAATCCGGCCATGGCTGGAGTTATATTGAAAAACGTCTGCAAGGTATACGACGGCGGAATGCTGGCGGTGGATCATATCAATCTGGAGATCCGGGACCGGGAATTCATGGTTCTGGTCGGACCGTCCGGCTGCGGCAAATCAACGACACTGCGGATGATCGCCGGACTGGAGGAAATCAGCTCGGGGACCATCACCATCGGTTCGCGGGAAGTCAATAATGTGCCGCCGAAAGACCGGGACATTGCCATGGTGTTTCAGAATTACGCGCTGTATCCGCACATGACGGTTTACGATAACATGGCTTTCGGGCTGAGGCTGCGGAAGTTTTCCAAAGCGGATATCGACAAACGGGTCCGCAGTGCGGCGGAAATTCTGGGGATGCAGGATTACCTGAACCGGAAACCGAAAGCGCTTTCGGGCGGACAGCGTCAGCGGGTAGCGGTGGGACGCGCGATCGTGCGGAAACCCAAAGTATTCCTGTTCGACGAGCCGCTCTCGAACCTTGACGCGAAGATGCGCGTGCAGATGCGGACGGAGATCAGCAAGCTGCATACGCGGCTGGAAACGACAATGATCTATGTGACGCACGACCAGACGGAAGCCATGACGATGGGCGACCGGATCTGCGTGATGAAAGACGGAGTGATCCAGCAGGTGGATACCCCGATGAACATTTACGACCGTCCGGCGAATACCTTCGTGGCGGGCTTTATCGGAACGCCGCCGATGAACGTCTTCCGCGGACGGGTGCAGCGTTACGACAACCGGCTGGTGTTCAAGAACGATGCTATGAGCATCCAGCTGCCGGACGGCTGGAAGGAAAGCGCGCTGCCGTATGCGGAAAAGGAAATTCTTTTCGGGATCCGTCCGGAAGAGATCGGGACGGAATCGACGACGGGAGCAAGCCGACAGGTGATCCATGCACGGATCGAAGTGATCGAACCGATGGGAGCGGAAACCTATCTGTATCTGGATGTTCCCACGGAAACGGGCAACACGTGCATAGCGCGGGTGGATGCCCATAAGACAGTGAAAGTGGGAGAGACCCTGGATCTGCCGCTGCGATTTGACAATGCGCACTTATTCGATCCGGAATCAACTCAGATTCTGGTGTAGACAATAATCAAAAACCATGTCTTCATGCCGCATGACAATTGAGGAGCGGTACCGAAAGCATGGCAGCAGAAGGGATTTTTCCGGCGCCGCGGGCAGCCGGAACGAAGTATGAAAAACGTCTCTATCGACGACTGGGACTGGTGTATCGACGACGAGTCGCGTCTGGATCCATGGTTCCGCATTTATCATGAAGTGGAAGAAAAATTTACGGTCAAATCCGATGACACCACTCAGGTATTCCGGGTTCAGGATTCCCGGCAGCGGAATTATTTTGTCAAGCATATTTCACCGAACAGCATCCGTGAACATCTGATTGCCTTCTTCTCCTCCAAAGCGAAAAATATCTTTGAGTCCTCCCAACTGCTGCACGCCGAGGGGATCCCTTGTGTGATATGTCCGGGGTGGGCGAAAAACGGGACCGACTCGATGCTGCTTTCCCAGGAGATCCCCGATACGGTCCCGGCGCTGGAATACTGGTTCCGGACAGCGGCCCAGGATTCCGCCAGACATCGTGAATTCGTTTCGGTGCTGGCCGATCTGACCGCCAACTGCACGACCTCGTCCATCATCATTCCGCAGATCTCGCTGGACAACATACTGGTCCGAAAGGACGGATCCGCCATGTTCATCCTCAATCCGCTGGATGCGGAAAAGAAAGACGACAGCCTGTCGGAGGATGAACGGCTGCCGTATTTGAATCCCTTCATCGAACTGCGCGGGGAGATCTCGCCGGAAGATATGAGCATCGACCTGCATGAATCGGGTTTTTCCGGCAATTCGATCGATGTGGCCGAACTGCTGCATGAGCGGATCGACGCTTTGGAGGAAGAAATAGAAAACGGCTCCTGGCCGGATTACGCAGCGCATGTGCTGGAAGGCGAAGCGGGCGCATTATACCGGACGGTCACCACGCCGAACAGCATCCTGCGGGTCCGCAACACGATCTGGAGGACCGCCCTGCCCGAGCCGGATGACAGCAATTCCACCCCGGAAGATTTTCATGATGAAGAAGCCGAAGAAGTCTGGATCGATTCTTTCAAGGCGCAGCTGCTGCGTTATCATTGCGCGAAAGTCCCGCTTTCCTGGGAACAATTCGAAGACGGCCGCAATATCGTCCGTTTTGCCACGAATTACGATGACATACTGGCCTGCGGCTTCAATCAGTGAAAACGGAGTTCACCGGCAGCGGATGCAGCTGTCCTGCCGGTCGAGTCTCCCCGGTTCACCGATTCAGTGACCCAATTCCACTGACGGCAAACCATTTCCAACCTTTGCGCTTTTTTCAAAAAAAACCTTTTCAGCGCTTGATAATTCGCATTTCCCGTGTATATTATAAAGTCATTTTTTTGAAAACAGGAAGGATAGATTCAAATGGCTAAATTCCCTATTGAAACGATTCGTCACAGCGCTTCCCATCTCATGGCCGCTGCGATCCTCAAGCTCTACCCCGATGTCAAATTCGATATCGGCCCCAGCACGGAAGACGGTTTTTACTATGATTTCGATTTCGGCACGGTGAAGCTTTCGGTCGAAGATCTCGAAAAGATCGAGGCTGAAATGTCCGAGATCGCCGCGAAGAAGATCCCCTTCGAACGGTTCGAAGTCTCCCGCGAAGAAGCGCTCAAAATGCTCTCCGAAAAGAAACAGAATTTCAAGGTCGAACGTCTGGCGGACATTCCGGAAGGCGAAGCGATCTCCTTCTACCGCTGCGGCGATTTCGTCGACCTCTGCCGCGGTCCGCACGTGGACAACACCGGCGACATCGGCGCTTTCAAGCTCACCAGCATCGCCGGTTCCTACTATCGCGGCAAGGAAAGCAACCCCATGCTTACCCGCATTTACGGTACCGCTTTCGCCGACAAAAAGGAACTCAAAGCCTATCTCACCCAGATCGAGGAAGCCAAAAAACGCGACCATCGCCGTCTCGGCAAGGACCTTGATCTCTTCAGCATTTCCGAAACAGTCGGTCCCGGCCTCGTCCTGTGGCATCCGCGCGGCGCGTTCATCCGCAACACGCTCGAGACTTTCTGGCGCAAGGAACATTACGAGAACGGTTACGAACTGCTCTATACCCCGCATATCGGCCGCGCCAACCTGTGGGAGACCAGCGGTCACCTCGGTTTTTACAAGGAAAGCATGTATTCTCCTATGGAGATCGATGAAATCGATTATTATGCCAAGCCGATGAACTGCCCGTTCCATATCGAGATCTACAAATCCCGCGTCCGTTCCTACCGTGAACTGCCCTGCCGCTGGGCCGAACTCGGCACCGTTTACCGCTATGAAAAGAGCGGCGTGCTGCACGGTCTGATGCGCGTCCGCGGTTTCACGCAGGACGATGCCCATATCATCTGCACCCCGGAACAGATCGAAAGCGAGATCGAGGAAGTCCTCCGTTTCTGTCTGCATATCTGGAAGACTTTCCAGTTCAAGGAAATCAAAGCCTATCTTTCGACCCGTCCGGAAAAGGCCGTCGGCGAACAGGCCCGCTGGGAACAGGCCCAGAAATCCCTGGTCAACGCCATCAAGAAAAGCGGTCTGGAATACGAAGTGGATGAAGGCGGCGGCGCGTTCTACGGTCCCAAGATCGACCTCAAGGTCAAGGATGCCATCGGACGCGAATGGCAGACCTCCACGATCCAGTTCGACTTCAACCTGCCCGAACGTTTCGGCATCACCTATGTCGGCGAGGACGGTCAGCGGCATC
>SUWI01000191.1 GCA_015061565.1 Lentisphaerota bacterium | reverse complement strand
TTTCGTGATGGTCGGATGTCTGCCGCAGATCGGGCAGTCCGGATCGCTTTCCAGCTTCAGCTCGCGGAACTTCATCTTCCACGCATCGTAAAGCAGCAGCCGTCCGGTCAGCGGATCGCCGCCTCCCACTAACAGTTTGATGACCTCGTTGGCCTGGATGGTCCCGATCACGCCCGGCAGGATGCCCAGCACGCCGCCTTCCGCACAGGAAGGCACCAGTCCGGGCGGCGGCGGTTCGCGGTAGAGACACCGGTAACACGGGCCGTGCTTGGCATAGAATACGCTCGCCTGTCCCTCGAACTGGAACACCGAACCGTAGACATTCGGCTTGCCGAGCAACACGCAGGCGTCGTTCACCAGATACCGCGTCGGATAGTTGTCCGTGCCGTCCGCCACCACATCGTATTCGCCAATGATGTCCAGCGCGTTTTCGCTGGAGAGCGGTTCGTTGTAGGTGACCACGTTGACCAGCGGGTTCAGCGCCCGGATGCGGTCGCGCGCCGAAGCGACCTTCGGACGTCCGACATCGCGGCTGCCGTGGATGATCTGCCGATGCAGATTCGAGACGTCCACGCTGTCGAAGTCCACCAGACCGATGGTGCCGACGCCCGCCGCGGCGAGATAGAGCGCCAGCGGTGCGCCCAGTCCGCCCGTGCCGACGATCAGCACCTTCGCCGCCTTGAGTTTCTTCTGTCCCTCGATCCCGATCTCGGCGAGGAGCAGCTGACGGCTGTAACGCGTCAGATCGTCGTGCGTCAGCTCCGCCCGGCGGTCTTCGGGGACGATGCTTGGAATGGGTTCACTCATGGATCAGTAACCTCCTGCGATGGCGGGCACGATCATCACGGTCGCGCCTGCGGCGACCGGTGTTTCCAGCCCGTTCAGTTTCTTGATGTTCGTTCCGTCGACGAACACGTTCACGAATCCGCGCAGTTTCGTGTCATCCTCGTAGATCTGATGCTTCAGATCGGGATACTGTGCGGCCACATGGGCAAGAGCCTCTCCGACGGTGGCGCCTTCCGCCTCGATTTCGGACTTGCGGTCCACAAATGCCCTCAATGCGCTCGGGATCAAAACACTTACACTCATCTTTCGTCCTCCTTATGTTTATGGTTCGATTTCCAACTCTTCACTGTCGAATGCCTCGCGGCTCAGGCGCAGCTGCCAGCTCGTCATCAGCTCCGGACGGCCTTGGGCCACGCGCAGAATGATATACGAGTAGAACGGCAGCGCATGATCCCGGTCGTAGTCCGACGGCTGAGCGGGATGGTCCGGGTGCGAATGGTAGAACCCGACGATCTCGAGTCCGAGCTTCCGCGCCTCAAGTTCCGCCTGCATCATATCCTCGGCCGTGATGAGAAAGCGGTGATACTGTTCGCCGCTTTCACGGGCGTTCTCGATGGACTTCAGCGCTTTCACGATATGACCGCCGTCCGCCCCGTTCCCGAAGAGGATGCCGCAGCATTCGTTCGGGTATGCTTCCGCACCCGCCTGCCGGATCTCAGTTTCGATTTTACCTGTCAGTTTCAGCATGATTCACGCCTCCCAGAATTCGCCGGAAAGATACCGGTTCCCGTTGTCGCAGAGGATCGTGACCACCACGGACCCTTTCGGCAGGGTTTTCGCCAGTTTCAGCGCCGCCGCCACGTTCGCCCCGGAACTGATGCCGACCAGCACCGCTTCCTCCCGGACCAGCCGCCGGGTCATGGCATAGGCTTCATCGGTCGAGACCTCCAGCTTGAGGTCGGCGATGGACTCGTCGAAGAACCCCGGATGGATGGTCGATGCCATGTGCTTCATCCCTTCCAGACCGTGAAACGGGGAATCCGGCTGCATCAGGACCGACTTGATTTCCGGGTTCAGGTGCTTCAGTCCCCGGCTCGTCCCCATGAACGTGCCCGAGGTGCCGGTGCCCGCCACGAAATGAGTCACGTGATAATCGGTCTGTTCCCAGATCTCCCGTGCCGTCCCCTCGAAGTGGGCCTTCCAGTTGGCGTCGTTGTTGTACTGGTCGGGATAGAAATATTTATCCGGATGTTCAGCCACCAGTCTCCGGCACTCGTTGTAAGCGCCGTCCGAACTTTCCAGCGGATCGGTTTCGATGATCTCCGCACCATAGAGCCGCATCAGCTTCTTGCGTTCCTCCGTGGCGTTGGCGGGAAGACACAGCGTCACTTTGTAGCCCAGCGCCGCTCCCAGCGCGGCATAGGCGATCCCCGTATTGCCGCTGGTCGCGTCGATGATGGTCTTGTCGTGAGTCAGCGCCCCGCGGGCGATCCCGTCCAGGATCATCGCCTTTGCCGCCCGGTCCTTCACCGAACCGGTGGGATTGAAATATTCCGCTTTCGCGTACAGTTCCACGCCGTCCAGCTCCCGGCTGATCGCGGGCAGTTTCAGGAGCGGCGTCCCGCCGACCGTTTCGAATACCGTCTTTCCCGACTTCATCATGCACCTGCTTTCGTCAAATCACTACTATTAAAGTAATGTATATTCCCAATAAAAAACGGAGCGTCGTTTGCTCTGTTTGAGGCTAATATACACCCGGTCGATGCATTTGTCAAGTCAAAATACGACAAAAATAGTAGATTTTTAGAAAAATTTTTGATCCAACCTCGTTTTTCCGCTTTCTTATCCCATTTTTCCCCTTGAGGCGATCCGTTCCAGAAACCACGCCAGGACCCGGTGATCGGCAAGCAGTTCCGGGTGATAGGCGAGCGCCAGCTGATTCCCCTGCATCACCGCGGTCGGTTTCCCGTCGAATTCGGAAAGGACCGTTACCCCGTTCCCGACACGCTCGATGGAGGGGGCGCGGATGAACGACATCGGTACACGCCCCAAGGTTGCGAAATCGCCCTCCGTGTGGAAACTGCCCAGCTGACGGCCGTAGGCGTTCCTGCGGACCGTCACATCCAGCGTCCGGAAATATGCGGCGGAATCGTTTTCGATGCGGTCCGCCAGCAGGATCAGCCCCGCGCAGGTGGCAAAAACCGGCAATCCCGCCTGAATCCGGGCCTGAAGTTCCGTGAACAGCTCCAGTTCCCGGAGCAGTTTCCCGATCACGGTGCTTTCTCCGCCGGGGATCACCAGCGCGTCGAAACTCTTTTGCAGGTCAGCGCGCTGGCGGATCTCCATGAACTCGGACCCGCACTGCCGCAGGGCGTTTTCGTGTTCGGCGAAATCGCCCTGCAAGGCAAGAACAGCAATGCGGTGCGTCATTTGCCGCGCTCTTCCATGATGAGTTTGATCTCGTCGGCGTTGATCCCGACCATCGCTTCGCCGAGACCGCTGGAAAGATCCGCGATCATCGCCGCATCCTGATAATTGGTGACGGCTTTGACGATGGCATTGGCGCGCTTCGCCGGGTCGCCGCTCTTGAAGATTCCCGAACCCACGAAGACGCCTTCCGCGCCCAGCTGCATCATCAGCGAGGCGTCGGCGGGGGTGGCGATCCCGCCCGCGGCGAAATTCACCACCGGCAGTTTGCCGTTTTCATGCACAAAGCGGAGCAGGTCAATGGAAACGCCAAGTTCTTTGGCAGCCTCGAACAATTCGTCTTCACGCAGATTGGCTATCCGGCGGATCTCCGCATTCATGCGCCGCATGTGGCGGACCGCCTGGATCACGTCGCCTGTTCCGGGTTCGCCCTTGGTGCGGATCATGGCCGCGCCTTCCTGGATCCGGCGCAGCGCTTCACCGAGGTCGCGCGCGCCGCAGACGAAGGGAACTTTGAACACCGTCTTGTCGATGTGATAAAGATCGTCCGCAGGGGAGAGCACTTCGCTTTCATCGATGTAGTCGATTTCGATCGCCTGCAAAATCTGCGCTTCCGCGAAGTGTCCGATCCGGCATTTCGCCATGACGGGAATGGAGACCGCCGCCTGGATCCCCTTGATCATTTCCGGGTCGCTCATGCGGGAGACTCCGCCCGCCGCGCGGATGTCCGCGGGGATGCGTTCCAGCGCCATGACGGCGCACGCTCCGGCGTCCTCGGCGATCTTCGCCTGTTCGGGGGTGGTGACGTCCATGATGACCCCGCCCTTGAGCATCTGGGCGAGATTCCGGTTCAGTTCAGCTTGTTTCTGATCCATTTCAAGTTCTTCCTTTTATACCAGTTTAAGCAGGGCTTCCCTGCCGTTCATTTCCAGCGTAACGCTCTGATCTCATCTCTCATGATGTACCGCATTCCTACTCAGATGAGATATTCGATCTGCCTGTCATTTTCTGGGAAAAACTCCCGGAGGATGCGCTGCCGCATCGCGGCAAAATCCGGTGAGCTGCGATACCGGGGCCGGTTCAGTTTGACGTGAAAAATGTTTTTGATACGCCCCGGACCGGCCGCCATGAGCACGATACGGTCGGCGAGGCAAATGGCCTCGTCTATGTCATGTGTGACGAAAATGACGGTATGCGTTTCATTGCGAACGATTCTCTGCAGGTCCATCTGCAGGCGGCAGCGCGTAATGGGATCAAGCGCACCGAAAGGCTCATCCATAAAAAGGATTTCGGGCTTGACGGCAAGGGCTCGCGCAATGGCGACCCGCTGCTGCTGACCGCCTGAGAGATTTCTCGGATATTGTTCTGAAAATCCGGAAAGACCGACCAGTTCCAGATATTCTTCAGCAATTCTTGACCGTTCGGCACAGCTGATTTTCTTCGACTCGAGACCGAGTTCGACATTTTTTCGGACTGACCGCCAGGGAAGCAGACCATATTGCTGGAAAATCATGACATAATCCTGTCTGGGCCCCCGGACCGGCTTTCCGTCGATGCGTATTGAACCGGAGGTAAGGGATTCGAAACCTGCGACGGTATTCATGAGCGTCGATTTCCCGCATCCCGAGGCTCCGAGAAGACAGACGAATTCGCCGCGGTCAATCGACAGCGTAATGTCGTCCAGCGCGGTGAATGCTTCTCCGTTTTGTTTCAAGAATGTCTTCCTCGCATGTTCTATTTCAATGTACATCGGTCTGCCCCCAGAATTTCAGGATTGCCAGTTCTGCCCTGGCGATGAGCAGGTCGAGGATGAGGCCGATCGCCCCGACCAGGACCATTGCCGCAAGCAAATGATCGGAGCGCATGTTGTTTCGGGCGTCCACGATCATGTAGCCAAGTCCGCTTTGAGTCCCGACCATCTCGCCGGATACCAGGAAGATCCATGCGCTGCCGAGTGCGATGTGAAAACTGTTGGCAATTTGCGGGAAAACTGCGGGAAGGACGATTTTCCACAGAACGGAGGGCGACTTGACTCCGTAGTTCGCGGCAATTTTCAGGTAGACCGGATCCAGATTGATGACAGCGCGCGCGGTGGTCAGCAGGACCGGGAAGAACGCTGCGATGAAAATAATGACGATGGCAGGCAGATCGCCGATCCCCCAGAAAAGGACGATGAACGGCATCCAGGCGACCGGTGCAATGGGGCGGAGAAATTGCAGAATCGGGTTCAAATAATCGAAGAGTACCCTATACCATCCGACGAGAATGCCGAGGAGGGTTCCTGTTGAAATGGCCAAAACGTAGCCGACTGCGAAACGCCAGAGACTGTCCGTGATATTCTGCCTCAGGGTGCCGTTGCGGCACAGTTCGGCAATCGCCTTCAGGACCACGAACGGTGACGGCAGCAGCGCGGGAGAGATATCGGAAAAGCGGACGATCCCCTCCCAAAGCGCAAGCAGGAGCGCGACCGACACGAGGATGGTCCATAACTGTCTGAAAGCCTTCACCGCTGTTCTCCTGCGAAATCCTGAAACTTGGGAGGATGTTCCGAAATCCCGTATTTCCGGATCAGATCGGACAGTTTGGCGTAATCTTCCGGAGTTATCTTCAGGTCCCCGAAAGAAAGCCATTCCAGAGATTGCCGCAGAACTTGTTCCTTCTGATTCAGAAAACCCGCGGCGGTTTCAAGAAGATGTTTTTTGGTGTTCAGCCTTTTCCCTGCCGCGTAATATTCCGACAGAAGAACGGAGGAGAGTTCCGGATATTCTTTGAGGAAGCGGTCATTGGCGACCAATGCGCAGCAAATGGAATTTTCCCACACTTCGTGGGAATCCGCAAGAACTTTCCCGCAGCCGGTATGGACAGCGATTGCCCCGAACGGTTCCGCCACGCAGTATCCGGCGATGCGGCCCGATGCCAGCGCGGAAGGCATCTCGGGCGGCGGCAGTTCCGTCAGGGTGACTTCTTTTTCGGAAATCCCCGCCTTTTCAAGCAGCAGGCGGACCAGAATGTGGTGCGAGGACGCCCGGTGCGGAATGGCGATGGTCTTCCCCTTCAGATCGCCTGCATTCTTGATGGATTTTGCGACGACGATGACATTGCCGTCCTTGTGCCCCAGCGCCAGCGCAGTCAGTCCGATCCCCCGCTCTTTCGCCTTCATGGCAGGTTCAATCAGCACGGAGGCCGCGTCGACGCGCCCGGTGTTCAGCGCGTCCAGAAGTTCCGGCCAGGAGCCGTACTTGACGAGTTCGACCGGCAAGGCTTTGCTCTTTGCCAATTCGGGCAAAACCAGAGCATGCGTTATCGGCAGGTAGGCGATTTTCACCTTCTTGCCGCCGTCCTTGCCGCACCCGGCAATCAGCAGGCAGGCAGAGAGGAGGGCGGGCAAAATCAGTTTTCCATTATGTTCCATTTCAATTTTCTCCTTTTTTCTTTCAGGTCTTCAATGATTCGCGCGGCCAGGGCTCCGGAGTCGGTTTCCACCACCATCTCCGACCCGAGCAGGGGTTTGGTTCCTTTGGTCATGAATTCGGAAACGGCCGCAGAACCCTGCGTCGGCGCGTAAATGCTGTGATATGAATTGATGCCCATCAGGCGGAACGCCAGCGCCGCGCAAATCCCTTTTTCGTTGCTCCATTCCGGGCTGATGAACGCATACGGCATGTCTTTGACGGCGTGTTCCGCAATGCCCGCGATCCCTGCGAAGAAACCGGAGGAACGTGCATTGTCCAGACATTCCCCGACATGCCATACGGGCGGCAGGTCTTTCAGGAAGTTCCGCAGCGGCTCCCCGGTGTGTTGAAGCGCTTTCACGGAACAGAATCCCAGTTTCAGCAAGGCGAATGATGCACAGCCGTTGGTCAAAATCAGCACATTGTTGCGAATCAGTTCTGCGGCGATTTCGACAATCGATTTTTCGTAAACCAAACGCGGGTTGTTGCAGCCGACAAGATTGACGATGCCCAGGATATGTCCGTCTTCCAGAGCTTTCCCGAGTGTCGCAAGTCCCTTGGGAAAATGTTCCGCCGCCCATTCGACGGAGAAGCCGAATTCCGCCTCAATCTCATACTGAGGCACCTTGACCGGTATCTCACGCCTGGTCCGGAAACTTTCGATCCCGCGGCGGACGATTTTCTCCGCCAGTTCATGGATCTGAGCCATGTTGGAGTGTTCATGATCGAAACCGTAATGCTCGGCGCCCGGCAGTCGGGCCGAATCGCTGGTGGTCACAACCGTCGTCTTGAAACATCTGGCGACATCCATGATGGACGGAAAGACATCCTGAACGTCGGCGACCCACAAATCAAGTGCGCCTGTCCCGAGGATGAGCTCGGAGCCTACCGCATTGGAGAGCGGCGTCACGCCGCCGTAGCGGTACATCGCGGAGAGCCCGGAGCAGCATATTCCGTAGAAACGGATCCCTTTGGCTCCGGCATTGACCGCCTCCTGCTGAAATGCTTCGCTCTGACCGGTCTTGACGATTTCGCTCACCAGCAGCGGAGAATGTCCATGCACGGCGATGTTGACGAAGCCCGGCTTCAGTGCACCGGTGTTGACCATCGCCTTGCCTCGATGCGGCAACCCGTACAGGCAGTCCATGGCGATTCCGGAACCGAGACAAGATGTCCAGGCGAATGCCACGCCCGTACGCAGGAACTGCTTCATCACATTACGCCAGTCTCCGTCCGTTCCGGTGGTGGTTCGGTGGAGACTTTCGAAGACTTCATGATACGGGCTGATCGGGATGATTCCAAGAGCCTCCCAGGTCCGGAGACGTTCTTCCGGAGCATGACTGTACAGAGTTTTGTGTTTACCCGGAACCGTGCGGGACAGATCTTCTAGCAAAGTGTCCGCGACTGCAAGGGCGAGTTCATTCAATGTCCTGCCCTCTGTCTGTATCCCGTATTTCCGGCAGGTGGCGAGGATCTTCTTCTCTCCTTCGATGGGAAGCGGGACTCTCCCTTCAGCCGCATATTTCAAGGCAAGCATGGATTCACGTCCGCGTGCACCGTGAGCCGCAGTACCCGCCGCGACAGCACGCAGGAGATTCCGAGCAACAACCAGATCCGCGTCTGCACCGCATACGCCCCTGGGTGATTTCGGCGTGATGCGGCATGGTCCCATACTGCAGTTTTTGCAGCAGATCCCCGCCAGGCCAAATGTGCATTGCGGCTGCTGCCGGTCAAAACGGTCGAATACGGTTTCCAGCCCGAGCTCCTCCATTCGAAGAAGCAATTCCCGTACGGCGGGATCCGGTGTCTGCCTGATCACCGTCTGCTTGTCGGGAAAAGTTTTCCTGTAGGCAGCGATGGCTGCGGCATAGTCCGCCGTCCCGCCATGCACATGAGCATGGTCATGGGGCGTCCCCCGTGTATGTAATTCAGCGTGTTCTTTCTCTGTCATAGGTATGTTTCCCAAAGATTCCCGAATCACGGCATGGTGTTTTTATCCCGTCGGATCAGTTTCAGCAGGGCTTGTCTGCCGGTCATTTCCAAAGTCACGCCGCGGACGGCGGCGGCCGAGGAGACGGCTTTCACTTTCGCAGCCAGCATCTCCTCGAAATTCTTCACGCCCGAAACGATGACCGCCGCATCGTCGACTTTTCCCGCCGTTGCCAGCGAAAAATACCCGCATCCGAGGAACCCGTGTTCCGCCTTGATCAGCAGGATCGACGTGTTCTCTGTCGGGATGGCATACCCTTCCAAAAGGTGTCCTTCGAGATTGATTTGTTCCATGTTTCAGTCCTTCTTATTCTTCATCGAGTTACGCTGCCGTATCAGATAAACGGCATCCGATACGGCAGTGGCTTGCGAACAACAGTCCCGTTATTCTATGGATTTGGTATCCAGCCCGAACTGCTCGAATCCGAGGTTGCGGATCGGATGGTCTTTGCCGAAAGTGACCTTTTCGACAATGCCGGAAACATCCTTCAGGACCGAATCCGGGGCTTTGTCGAACGGACCGGCGATTTCCGCGCGGGCGATCAGCACCAATTCCGAATGGCGGGTGGTCTCGGTTTCGGTCGAGAAGACCCAGCCGAGAATCGGGATGTCCTTCAGGAGAGGAATACCGGAGACACTGCGGATCACGTTGGTGCGTTTGATGCCGCCGATCACGAAATCCTTGCCTTCGTTCCCGACCTGGATCTCCGTTTCGAATGCGGACTTGTTCAGCCGCGGCGTGCCGTTGCTGTTCCAGCCCAGCAGGCTCGTGCCGGAAACTTTGATCGGCAGGATGGATGCCTTGCCGGTTACGACCGGAGTCACGTCCAGATCGAACTTGAAGCCGTTGGCGGCTTTGGTGGTCTGGGTGTTGCCATGCTTCAGCGTGAGATCCGCTTCGGCAGGCAGTTTGTCGCGGCCGGGAATGATCTTGCCGTTGAGCGTGGTGTCCGGAATGGGATTCTGTTCTTCATAGAAGAGCCCGGTCCCGACCGAGACCAGCGACTGGCGGCGGTTTTTCGCCACCAGCACACCTTGCGTCACGACCTTCGCCCGTCCGGTAGAGGTCAGAAAATCGAAATACTTGCTGTTCCATTTGGGATTGAAGTTGAAGAAGTCCGTGCGGCTGGAATGCGATGCGTCAATACCTGCGGCGAACGTGTTCGCCCAGTTGTTGCGGTAGCGTCCGCCGATCGAAAAGACATCGACGCCGTCGTTGTTCTTCCAACTCTGGAAATCGACGCCGAGTTTGTCGTCGTTTTCGGTGCTGACTTCGAGCAGCTGGTAGCTCAGGCGGATCTCGGGCATCGGACGGTCATACTGGTCGAGCTGGGTTTTGATGCGGTCCCAGCTCCAGAAAGGTGCGGCGACGAAGAGCGCATTCAGTCCGCCGTCCACCACCAGAGCATCGGTCCCGCCGGTGAATTCGAAATCATTGACGGAAGCACCGACATTTTTCACCATTTCCTTCAGGTTCGCGGCAGCGTTGACCTTGGGGAAGTAGATGAACAGAGGCCGTCCGGACAGATACGAGATTTTCGGCTGGTCGAGTTTGGCGACGATCTCGTCGATGCTGTCGCCCTTGCCGTTGTTCCGGAAGCGGTAATCTTCGGCGGAAACCAGCACCACGCCGCGTCCGTCGTTGAACTTGACCGCATCCACCTGCACCGGGTTGCCGTTGACTTTCGTCCCTTTGACCACGCTCAGCAGATAGCCGCGCAGAGCGTAAGGTTCCGCGTGTTTCAGCGTGTAGAGTCTGGTTATGACCAGCGGGTCGGTGTTGGTCCGGACAAAACGGATTGCCCGG
>SUWI01000190.1 GCA_015061565.1 Lentisphaerota bacterium | reverse complement strand
AAGAAGTTTATACCTTGCCGAAGGAACTGGACGAAGAAGTCGCCCGGCTGCACCTGGGCAAGCTCGGCGCCCATCTGACCAAACTGACGAAGAAACAGGCCGATTACATCGGTGTCCCGCAAGACGGACCGTTCAAGGCGGAAAACTACCGTTATTGACCGCTGATTGACGCACGTTCAGGCCGTCTTCCATCGCTCCACGGTGAGAAGGCGGTTTTCAATTCAGCATAACGGCATGAAAGGAGCAGATCATGAAATACATTTTGTCCGACAGCGAGTTTTCATATTACCGTTACGGCGAATATGATTTTCCGGCCTTCTGCTGCCGTAATAACTTCCCGCAGTTTTTCAACGGGACCAGTTGGGTTGAAGTGAGATCATTTCTTAAATTCGCCGACAATGCGGTGGAAACTGATGAAGAGACATTCCTGGCAGATTTGAAGAAGGCAGGCGGTTCTTTCGATGAAAAGCGAAAATCATATTCCAGTTGATGGATCGGCTGTCCAGGAGAAGAAAAGATGAGCGATTTTGCGGAGACCCTGACCGAGCAGCAGCGGAAACGGGCGAGGATCTATGCCTATTTTGCCTGTTATTTCGGGTGTATTTCGGAAGTGATGCTGGACAGCAGCGCGATCGTGATCGTGTATATCGGCATGCTTGGCGGAGGCAGCATGCTGGTCATGCTATCCACCAGTTTTTCCGGCATTCTCAGCATGCTGCTGATGATCCCGTCCGCCGTGCTGATCGGACGTATCGGAATGAAAAAAGCCGTCACCATTGCCTGCATTACAGGCTGCTGCGGTTTTCTCCTGATGGCGGCCGCGCCGCTGTTCTCTTCCTTCAGCCGGACGGTCGCCATCATCGGATGTCTGGTCTATTGTCTGCAGCGGAGTTTATACGGCTCTGCCTGGTATCCCATGCTGGATGTGTTTTTGCGGAAAGAGGACCGGGGCAGTTTCTTCGGCACCATGCGGTATTCCTATATGATCGTTTCCGGCATCCTGTTTTTCCTGCTGGGCAAACTGATGGGAAAAAATCCGCCCATGCTACTGATGCAGATCATTCTCGGGATCACCGGTCTGCTGGTGCTCGGACGGCTCTACTGCATGCTGCATTTCCCGGAAAATCCGCAGGAGAAAAGAGTCAAACTCAATTTCCGGCACTCGCTGGGCATATCCATCCGCAACGGACCGCTGACCAGCTATTCGGTTTACATCTGTCTGCTTTCCATTGCCTATACCTCGCTGATCCCCGTTACGCTGATTTATCTGAAACAATATGTCGGGCTTCCGGCCGGCACCGTCCAGATTTTTTCGACCGTGGGGATCGCTGGCTACATCATCGGCTATTTCTGCTATGGCCGCCTGCTGAAAAAACTGAAGATCAAACGCATGGAACTGATCACCCATTTCATCTTCATTTTTGTCGCTTTTTCCTTATTCCTGCTCGATAAAGACATGAAATTTTTCCTGTGGATGGCGGGGACGGTCTATTTCATGTGTTCCTTAGCATCCAGCATGTATATGTGCAACAATTCGACCGAACTGCTGGCGCTGGCACGTCCGGGCAACAAGCCGATGGCCATGGCGTTCCAGAATACTTATCAGAACATCGGCGTGTCCGTCGGACGCATCGGCACTTCCCTGATCCTCGGAGCCAATCTGCTGGCACCTGCCTGGAAGGTCGGGAATTTCACATTCTGCTCATTCCAGACGCTGTTTCTGCTTTACGGGGTGATCGCCACGATCCTCCTCATCCTCTTCCCCACCCTGCCCGCGATCGTCCCGAAACATCATGACTACTATGAACCGGTGCGCTGAAGAATAAGTCCATAAACTGCAAGGAGATTATGATGAAGAGAAATTACCTGCTCACCCTCATCCCTGCCTGTCTGGCTTTGACCGGATTCGGAACCGAAATCGAAGACGATTACCATGAATGCACCAGCTGGATCGTGATGCCGGAACTGACCGGCGGAAAATCCATGATGATCCACAAGAACCGGGATTCATCGAGCGATCGGCTGCAGCTTTACAAGAGCGTCGAACCGGGCAAAAACAGCTGGATCTCCATCAGCAACCTCAACAGCAAGCTGGCTTACGCCGGACTCAATGACAAAGGGCTGGCGGTGGCGATGAACAGCGGCGACCCGACGGAATTCTACAGCGACAAGGCCGGGTTTTACACGCCGACGATCTGCCGGTCCGCGCTGGAAAACTGTGCCTCGGCCGACGCTGCAGTCGAACATATCCGGCAGCTGATCAAAGCCCGCAACTACCAGCATAAGAAAAGCGGTTCGATGTGGTTTATCGGAGATGGGAAAAAAGCGTATATCATCGAACATGACGCCGTCCATTTTGCGGCGCACGAGGTCAAGGCGAACTTTGCCATCCGCGCCAATGCCTGGCACTATCCGGAAATGATCATCTATTCCAAGCGCACTCCGGCCCAACTGACCAACCATCACCGCCGGGAATTCGCGGTCCGGCAGGCACTGTTCGCCGACGGCACCAAATACGCCGAACCGGTCACGGTCGAAAAAATCTCTTTTGCTTCACGGATCAATGAATTTCCCGAAGACCCGAAATGCTATCCGCTGTGCGGCAAACGCACCAATTCCGGCACGACGCTGGTGATCGACTGCGAATATCCCGCCGAACTCAGCACCATGGTCGCCGCGTTCGGGCCGCCGAGACATACCGTTTATCTGCCGGTGCCGTTCCTGTGCAGCGAATTTCCCGCCGAACTCACTTCGGGCAAATTCTGCGATGCGGTATTCGCCCGTTTCAAAGCCAACCGCGAACTTCTCCCGCAGGATAAGCTGGCGGAATTCGAACGCACGCTGAACCGGCGTCACGATGCCGCAGTGGAAAAAGCGCGCACCATCCTGAAGAAAGGCGGTTCCAAAGCCGAGGCGGGCAAGATCCTCACCGAAGCTTTCCTGCAGAACTGGGAAGACGTCCGGAAACTTTCCGAGGGGAAATGACCGGAAAGAAAAAATAACCGTTCCCGTTCTTGCATTCCGGCGGAAAAAGGTTATAGTATGGGAATAAAAAAGCAAACTCCAAACGCAGACGGAAACAAGATGAACACAGGCGACAAGATCAAGCGGCAGCTGGGAATGGAACCGGTCCCCGATGAGGGCGGTTCGTTTGTCCGGATCCATACCGGAGCCCCCCTGCCCGGCACGAAGTCGCCGTCCGTCACCTCGATCCTGTATCTGCTCCGTGGGGCCGAATATTCCCGCTGGCATAAGCTCGGATGCGATGAACTGTGGAATTATCATGCCGGTGAAACTGCGCGTCAGCTGGTGCTGTTTCCGGACGGGACCTGTGAGGAACGGAAAATCGGTCCGGATGTCCTGCAGGGCGAAATGCCGCAGAGCCTCGTGCCCGCAGGCAGCTGGCAGAGCACGGTCCTGACCCGGCGGACTGAGGATGCATGGGGCCTGTTCGGGACCGTCTGCACCCCCGGATTCGAGTATGAACTTTACACCGGCGGCGAGCCGGCGGAACTGATGAAACAATATCCCGGAGCGGCGGAACGGATACGCACGTTCGGGACAACCACTCCATGCAACGGAATAAATACGGAAGGATGAAAAAATGACAGTATTGGGGACAGCGCTGACGCCGTCGGCAACCCGTGCGCTCTTTCTCGGAGCGGGCGAACTCGGCAAGGAAGTAATCATCGAAATGCAGCGGTTCGGAGTGGAAGTGATCGCGGTCGACCGTTATCCGAACGCTCCCGGCATGCAGGTGGCGCACCGTTCGCACACCATCAACATGCTCGATCCGGCTGAACTGCGCCGGGTCATCGAACTGGAAAAACCCGATTTCATCGTTCCCGAAGTGGAAGCGATCGCGACCACGGAACTGGTCAAGCTGGAAAAAGAGGGCTGGCATGTGATCCCGACCGCGAACGCGGCGTTCCTGACGATGAACCGTGAAGGCATCCGCCGTCTGGCCGCCGAAGAACTGAAACTGCCCACCTCGCCCTACCGTTTCGCGGCCAATTACGAAGAATACACCGCCGCGATCAAGGAGATCGGCATTCCCTGCGTGGTTAAACCGATCATGAGCTCGTCCGGCCACGGACAGAGCGTGGTCAAATCCGAAGCGGACATCGACGCCTCCTGGAAAATGGCCCAGGAAGGCGGTCGCGCCGGCGCCGGCAAAGTCATCGTGGAAGGATTCATCGATTTCGATTACGAGATCACCCTGCTGACCGTCCGTCACGTCGGCGGCACCACCTACCTCGAACCGATCGGCCATCATCAGGTCAGCGGCGATTATCAGGAATCCTGGCAGCCGCAGGCCATGACGCCCGAGGCGAAAGCCAAGGCGCAGGAGATCGCCGGCAAGATCACCGGCGCCCTCGGCGGACGCGGCATCTTCGGCGTGGAAATGTTCGTCAAAGGCGACAAGGTCATTTTCAGCGAGGTCAGCCCCAGGCCGCATGATACCGGCATGGTCACCATGATCACGCAGGACCTCTCGGAATTCGCTCTCCACGCCCGCGCCATCCTCGGTCTGCCGATCCCCAATATCGCTTTCCACGGTCCCGGCGCCTCCAAGGCCATCGTGGTCGACGGAGTCTCCCGCAAGGTCTCCTTCAAGAACATTGAAAAAGTCCTGGCCGAACCCGATACCGCAATGCGTATTTTCGGCAAAGGCGAACTGAACGGACATCGCCGGCTCGGGGTCCTCCTCGCCCGAGGCAAAAACACGGATGAAGCACTCGCAAAAGTGTTCGACATGCGAAAAAAACTGGAAACGGAGCTTTGAAATACCCGTTTTCAAGGCAGAAAAGGACCTTTTTTTCAAAAAAAAGACTTTTTTTTGGATTTTTCATTTGAAAAATGCTTTGACTATGGTATATTCGCTTACAGGGAATAATTAAAAATCCGCAAACGACAGACAAAACCTCAAACAAAAGGAGAGAAAAATGCTTATCGTCTATGTCGCTTTGATGATTGCCGGTCTGATTGGAATCATTGTGTGCCAGAAGAAACAGAAAACCAATCCGAACGCACAGGCTGTCGCTTTTGTGTTCCTCGTCGTCATTCTCGCCGGTGCGGGCGGAATGCTGTATGAGACTGGTATCTTCGGCGGCGACCGTGAAATGGACCGGATCATGGGCAACGAAATCGCTTATGCGAAAGCCCGTTCCAAAGTGCTGGCTGACCACATCGGCAAGACCTGGAAAGGCCAGAGCGCTGTGATCATCACGGAGCCCCATATCGATCAGAACAAGATCGCGAAAGCCGGTCTGGATGCCATGCAGGCCGATCTGAAGGCTGCCGGCGTTGATGTGACCGCGGTCGAAGCCCTCAATATCCCCGAAGGCACTGCTGAAGAGCCCGTTCCGATGGAAACCGCTCTCAATGCCAAGGTTTACAATGATATTTTCAACAAATACAAAAACGCCGGCATTTTCGTGATCATGTCCCAGCTTCCTCTCGAAGACAAGGAACTCATGAAGATGGCCTGCTGGAAATTCGATTCCAAGAAGACCCGCATCATCCTGGTCAACGGCGAGATCTACAAGCTGAAGGGCGCCATCACCCAGGGCATCATTGGTGCCGCGATCGCCATGAAGACCGGTCCGAGTGCCTACGATCCCGAAAAGGCCGCTCCGAAGGATGTCCAGGCTGCGTTCGATACCCGCTTCATCCTGGTCACCCCGGCGAATGTCAAAACGGTTGCTGAAAAGAACAGTGATCTTTTCGCAAAATAATTGACATTTTTCCGGTTTCCGGACTTTAAAAATGCAGGACGTTCGAGTATAATATCGGACGTCCTGATTTTTTGTTCGGGAATCGAAGAAAAACGATGCGGTCAGCCACAGTCAATTATACAAGGAAAGCAACTCAAAATGTCGGAATCTGACAATTTCAACAAATGGCTCAAGTCCTTTACTCCCAGAGCCCGCCACGTCCTGCTGCTCTCCCAGAAGGAAGCCAGGAACCTCAATCATGACGCCATCCGGCCGGAACATCTCCTGCTCGGTATCGCCGCGCTCGGAGAAGGCGTCGCCGTCGAAGTCATGAAATGCATGGGAGTCAAGCTCGAAAATCTCAGACGCGAAGTCGAACGCAATTTTCCTCCCGCCGGAACTACCCAGCAGGACGGCAATACCCCGTTCTCCCAGGAACTCACCCAGATCTTCGTTTATGCCGCCGAAGAAGCCCGCGGCATGAATTACAATTATATCGGCACGGAACATCTTCTGCTGGCGCTCCTGCGTGATCCGGCCAGCCGCATCGCCCGTATCCTCAAAGGCATGAACATCGATTCCGACCATTTCCGCAAGGAAGTCCTCAAAGCCCTCGATCCCAATTTCATTCCCGGCAACGGTCAGGAGGAGGAAGAGGAAGAAGACAAATCTTTCAAAAAAAGCGGTGACTCCGAATTCAGCGCGCTGACCGCTTTCGGACGCGACCTGACCGCCATGGCCGAACAGGGCAAGCTCGATCCCGTCGTCGGACGCAAAAACGAGATCGAACGCGTCATCCAGATCCTCTGCCGCCGGACCAAGAACAATCCCGTGCTCATCGGCGAAGCCGGCGTCGGCAAAACCGCCATCATCGAAGGCCTCTCCCAGAAGATCGCCGCCGGCGAAGTCCCCGAACTCCTCCGCGGCAAAAAGGTCTTTTCGCTCGACCTGCCCCTGATGATCGCCGGCACCAAATACCGCGGTCAATTCGAGGAACGGATCAAGGCCGTGATCGACGAGGTCACCAACTCCAAAAAAGTCATCCTCTTCATCGATGAACTCCACACCATCGTGGGCGCGGGCAGCGCCGAAGGGGCCATGGACGCCGCCAACATTATCAAGCCAGCCCTCTCCCGCGGGGAACTCCAGTGCGTCGGCGCCACTACCATGAACGAATACCGCAAGGGCATCGAAAAGGACGCCGCGCTCGAACGCCGTTTCCAGTCCGTGATCGTCGATCCGCCCTCCCCCGAGGACGCCCTGCTGATCCTCAAGGGACTCCGCGAGACCTATGAAAAACACCATCAGGTCAAATACACCGATGCCGCGCTCGCGGCCGCCGTCAAACTTTCCGAACGTTATATTTCCGGCCGTTTCCTGCCCGACAAGGCCATCGATGTAATGGATGAGGCCGGCGCACGCGCCCGCATCCGGAACACCCCCAAAGCGCCCGATCTTTCCGGGCTGGAAGCCGAACTCAAGACCATAGCCGCGGAAAAGGAACAGGCCATCGCCGAACAGAAATTCGAAGATGCCGCCAAGCTCCGCAACCGCGAACGCGAACTGAAGGCCGAACAGGAAAAGATCATGGAAGACTGGCGCCGGGAATGCAAGGACCAGTGCTGCGTGATCGATTCCGAACAGATCGCCGAAGTCATGTCCAAACTCTGCGGCGTTCCCGTCCATCAAATCCAGGAAGGCGAAAATCAGCGGCTGCTCCGCATGGAATCCGAACTTGCCTCCTCCGTCATCGGCCAGGATGAAGCCGTTTCCACCATTTCCCGTTCGCTCCGCCGTTCCCGCGCCGACCTGAAAGATCCGCGCCGTCCCATCGGCTCCTTCATCTTCCTCGGCCCGACCGGTGTCGGCAAGACCCTGCTCGCCAAGGAACTCGCCCAGTTCATGTTCGGCGATCCCGACTGTCTCATCCGCGTCGACATGTCCGAATACATGGAAAAATTCAACGTCAGCCGCCTGATCGGCTCCCCGCCGGGATACGTCGGACACGGCGAAGGCGGCGAGCTCACCGAACGCGTCCGCCGGCATCCTTACAGCGTGGTCCTTTTCGACGAGATCGAAAAGGCCCATCCCGATGTCATGCACATGCTGCTCCAGATCCTCGACGAAGGACGCATCACCGACACGCTCGGACGGAAGATCGATTTCCGCAACACGATCATCATCATGACCAGCAATCTCGGCGCGGAACAGCTCACGCACAATTCCACGCTCGGCTTCACCGCCAACGAGACCCCGGACGCCTCGTTCGAACGCATCCGCGAAAAGCTCACCGCCATCGCCAAAAAGCATTTCAAGCCGGAATTCCTCAACCGCGTGGACGAAGTGGTGATTTTCCGCAAGCTCGAACGCGCCGACCTCGAAAAGATCGTCCGCATCGAGATCGGCAAGCTTGCCGGCCGGCTGAAAGACCAGGGTCATGTTTTCAACGTCGATCCTGAAGTCGTCGGCTATCTGATCGACAAGGGATACCAGGCGGAATACGGCGCCCGGCCGCTCCGCCGCGCCATCGAACGCTATCTCGAAGACCCCCTCGCCGAAGAGCTCCTCCGCGGCTATTTCCGCGACGGCGAGCCAATCCGCGCCCGCATGGACAACAATTCCGTGATCTTCCTGCCCGATGAAACGGAAAAGATCGCCCCGCCGGAATCCGGGGATAAAACCACGTCCGCGCTGAAAAGGACCCGCAGGAAAAAGCAAGATGAATGACGAGTATTTCGACCTCATCGATGATGACACAGGTGCCGTGATCGGCCGCGCAACGCGCCGGGAATGCCACGGCAACCCGAAGCTGATCCACCGCAGCGTGCGCGTCATTGTGTACCATCCCGACGGCCGTTCCCTGCTGCTGCAGAAACGTTCCGCGGCCAAGGATATTTTCCCCGGCCGCTGGGATATGGCGGTCGGCGGACACGTCGATTCCGGCGAAACGCCCGATCAGGCAGCCGTCCGCGAGATGGGCGAGGAACTCGGCATGCCGCCCGACGTTCCCCTGAAAAAACTCTTCCAGCTCAAGGTCCGCAATGAGATCGAATCCGAAAACGTGCAGGAATATTCCGCCGTGTTCGGCGGGCCGTTCCGCATCCAGGAAAGCGAACTCGACGAAGTCCGGTTCTTTCCCTTCGACGAATTGAAAGAACAGATCGAAAAGGATCCGGAACAATTCACGCCGCTGCTGGTCCGGGAACTCCGGATCCTGCTCGAAAAATAAGGGGGAAGGCATGACGGAGGAACTCGAATATTCATTCGCGCGCGAAGTCTGGAAACGCTACCGCAGTTCGTTCAGCGCCATGTTCGGACTGACGGTCATCCTCCTGCTCTGCCTGGTCGCCTTATGCGCCCCGCTGCTCGCCAGCCATCTCCCGCTTCTGGTCCGGATGAACGGCGTCCTGAAAAGTCCCGCACTGGCCGAACTGTTCGCCCCGGACAGTACGGAAATCTTTGTCAGCAAGACTTTCAACTGGCTGCTGCTCCTGCTGCCGGCACTGCTCCTGCTCCGGCTGATTTTCCGCAACCGTAAAAAAGTCTTCCGGATCGCGGCGGTCATCGCTGCGTTGCTCCTGCTGATCCCGTTTCTGGCCAAAGGCAATTATGTGGACCGCACGCCGTGGCGGGCGCTCAGCGCGGAGATGAAAAACGGCGATTTCGCCATTTTCGCGCCAATGCCGTATGGTCCGTATGAAACGGCCGCCGTGCCCTATATGCCGCCGTCCCGCGAACATTGGCTGGGCACCGACCATGCCGGACGCGATGTCTTTGCGCGGATGGTTTTCGGCGCACGCGTTTCGTTGGCGGTCGGATTCCTGGCCACGGGGGTCTCGATGCTGCTGGGCACCTTCATCGGGCTGATCGCCGGTTACAAAGGCGGTAAAACCGACCTGCTGGTGATGCGTCTGGTGGAGATCGTGATCTGTTTCCCGACTTTCCTGCTGCTCCTGATCCTGATGTCGATCCTGCTGGATTACGGCTCGCGGCAATCGATCCTGCTGGTGATCGCGGTCATCGGGCTGACGGGCTGGACGGGTTTGTGCCGACTGGTCCGCGGGGAAACCCTGCGGGTGCGGCAGAATGCTTATATCCAGAGCTGTGAAGCGATGGGGACTCCGCTGTGGCGGATCCTGCTGTTCCATCTGCTGCCGAACGTATCCGGACCGATCTTCGTTTCGTTCACATTCGAAGTTGCTGGTGCGATCCTGGCGGAAAGTTCCCTGAGCTTTCTCGGTTTCGGGGTGCAGGATCCGACGGCGAGCTGGGGCGAACTGCTGCGTCAGGCGTTCCCCGATCCCCTAACCTACTGGCATCTGATGTTTGCCCCGGGCCTGGCGATTTTCCTCGCGGTCTGTTCATTCAATCTCGCGGGTGAAGGTCTGCGCAAAGCCCTGGACGCCAAAAGCTGACCATCGGCCGGCAGGGAAACGCCGTCATTCGGATTTTTCGTTGAGGCGGTCGAGATCCTTCTGGACGAAATCCACCACTTTCTCGAATTTCTCCACGTTGCCTTCATCGACGTTCATCAGCGTCTTGTGAGCTTCGAGCACCGTCTCCGCATGAGTCTTCTGATCGACCGGAGCGGCATCGGAAGCGATCTGAGCATCCATGGAGACCTTGCCTTCCGCGAAGGTGAAAAGCCGTTTCAGACCGAGGCCGCAGAGCGAAGTCTTGTTCTGCTCGCTGGCGTTGTAAATGGAAATGGAGGCATTGATCTTTTTGGCCCGGAGCGCCATCATGGCGA
>SUWI01000189.1 GCA_015061565.1 Lentisphaerota bacterium | reverse complement strand
ACCCGAGTTCCGCAAGTTCGAGATCAAAGGCGATACGCTGACCGTGGAGTTTTCCGATGTGATCGACTGCTGTTTCATGGCCCGGACCGGACGCTGCTGCATTGCCAAAAGCGAACCGCAGGGGCCCGGCAGCGAGTCCCCCGTCATCAATTCCGCCACGCTCGATTTGAGCAATATGCGCACCGGAGTCAACTTCGTCCGGTGTCATATCTGCGACGCGCAGGGGCATCACGCCTGGAGCAACCCGATTTATCTGTGACCGATCATTCAGACTGCAAATAAAAAAACAAAGGAGACAACGAAATGAAACGAAACAACCGTCAAACCCGCCGCGGGACCGGTGCGGTCCGCATTTTCACCTTGATCGAGCTCCTGGTGGTGATCGCGATCATTGCGATCCTCGCGGGAATGCTGCTGCCCGCCCTGAACCATGCGAAGAATACTGCGCAGACCATTTCCTGTACCAACAACCTGAAACAGATGGGCGTCGGGGTTCTTGGCTATGCCAACGATTTTCAAGACTGGGTCCTGCCCAGCATGCAGCCCGGCAGTCCGCAGGCGTCCAGAACCTGGTTCGGCATTCTTTCCGGATACAAGGGCGACGGTAAAGGATACGGCCTGCAATATGACCCGGCAAAGACCTCCGGGCCGTTCCGCTGTCCCTCCGAGTCGCATCCGTTCAAAGGCGAGAGCGGAGTTTCCGGTGATTTCGATCATACTCATTACGGCATCAACCTGATGATCTGCGGAGATTATTCCGACAGAAGTTCCAAATACGACTACATGCGCAAACTGGCTTCCGTCACGATGCCCAGCGCAACGCCGATCATCATGGACAGTTACATGGTCTGCCACCGTCGTCTGATTAAACGACATGATTTCGCCTACCGCCACGGGGCGAAAGAAATCCGGCAGACCAATCCGACCAGCAACCCGATCGAGATGCCCGCTTATCCCGGCAAATTCAATGCCGTATTTCTGGCCGGACAAGTGACCACCAACTCCTTTGCCGATACGCTCAAACCGTATAACGGCGAGGATACCTCCGGTTTCGGTGCGGTGAAGAAGAACCGTTATTTCATGTTGCATGGGTTTGATTACGATTCCGGCTTCGTCCGGATGAGTGAATGAATTAAGCGGGAAATCTTTTCCGCTGAAGAATCAAGCCTCTCCGGGGCAGAGATCGGAACTTCGACGGACTGCTATGGAACAAATCAGAAATCGGCAGGGATGATGGATCACATTGATATCACGGCACATGGCGTGCGTCCGGACACAAAAGACAGCTGTTCCGACGGCGTCTGTGCACAACCTGCCGCCTGTCTTTGCTGCGCCCGCATCATTCCCGGCACCGATCCGGCCAAAGCGGAACTGCGTCCGCGGTTTCCGAAGTGAACGGCCTGACGATGAAAAAAGCTTGTTTCCCGAACCGCCTGCAAAAAACTTGATTCCGCCGGATCGGCAGTCCGGGAAAGGATAATAACCCCGATAACGGAAAAGACGGTGTCAGGCAATTTTGAAATTTCGTTAAAATGCTGTAAATTACAATAACTGGAGAGAGGAGCGAAACATGAAAGAGAAAAACGGATCGGCCGGACGGATCTGCCGGAAAATCTGGAACGAAATGAAAACGGTGTCGGCCCTGCTGCTGGCTGCCGCAGTATTCACCGGAATTGCCGCCGAGGTGAAACAGGATGGCGATCGGATCATCCTTTCCAATGCGCGGATGACGGCCGAGATCTCGCTGTCGCAGGGCGCCCGGATCAGCAGCCTGAAGGATCTGCGGACGAACAGCGAACTGACCGAAGTCAACCGGTTGCCCGGCGGCAGCGGACTGTTCGGCGACACGCTGTTCAATCCGGTCAACAACAAAATAACCGCGGACTTCCGGGAGCAGAAATTCCGCTTGGTTTCCATCCGGAAACAACCGGATGTCCGGGTGACGCTGGAAAGTCCGGAAGGAAATCCGCTGACGATCCGCAAAACCTATGTGATGAATGATTCGGACACGCTGAAAGTTGAATACGAACTGACCAATCCGGGCAGCCGCGAACTGGTCGGCATGTTCCGGAACAATTTCGGATTCCGTTTCACCGGCGACAAAAAATACACGCTGCAGTTTCCCGAAGGGAAGCGGAGCAACCGCTGGGTCGAGCCGGTCACGGTGCCTGTCACGAACCGTCTCGTCTATGATACCGAAGCGGGCAAGACCGATGACCTGTTCTTCTACCGGGTGCAGCGCGATTATTACGCCGTGACCGGATCGAAGACCGGCGTGGTCGTGAATCTGCCGTTCCCCGTCCTGAATTTCTGCTACAACTACCAGAGCTCCCGGGCGGACGGGATGGCCGTTGCCGACTGGTTCACCACTCCGTTTGCCTTGCCGCCGCTGTCGAAAGGAAAAGCCGAGGCCGAACTGCTGGCCGTGATGGACGATCCCCTGGCGAAATACAAATACCGGTTTGCCGTCAGTCTGACGCTGGTGTCTCCGAAAGAATTCGTCTATGAGAAATACCGCGAACCGTCGAAAGAAAAGAAGCGGACGGATTTTCTGCCGGTGAGCAAGCTGGGTGTCATGTATACGCAGTTCAACACTCCGGCGCTGATCTGGAATCCGAAACCCGAACGGCCGCTGCGGATCCTGGCGGTCTCGCCCGCACACGCGAATTTCGAAATGGGAGAAATGAACCGCCGGCTCAATCACGATCTGAGTGTGCTGGATACCTCGAACACCACGCGTTTTGCCCCGACACCGTATTTCGGCTGGAATCTTCCCGAGCCGGAAAAAATGCTGGAGATCCTGTTGAAGCAGAATCCGGAGATCATCCTGATCTGCGGTCATCATGACCAGGCGCTGCCCAAGTCCCAGGTGGAAAAGATCATCAAGCTGGTGGAAGCCGGCGCGGCGTTCATTTACGTGTCGGAAAAGAATGCGTTCACCTCGCTGATCCCCAAGAAAGGCGGCAAGGAAATCGATCCCGCAATTTATGCCGGGATCCTGCGGGACAAACTGCCCGGGTTCGGCAAAATCCTCGAATATCCCCGCGGCAAGGGCCGCGTCATCCATGCCCGTTTCACGATGCAGCCCCACCGGACCGAATGGGTGCGCGAAGGCCGTGCCGTCGTTCCGTATGCCAATCCCGTTCCGGAAGATTTCCCGTATTGGGAATATTATTTCGCCTTCTACGGCAAACTGTTCCACTATGCGGCGGGGCGCACTCCGGCGGCACAGATCGTCCGTGCGGAAGCGGCAAATGGGAAGATCCGGCTGGAGCTTTCCAGCGGGAAAACTCTCTCCGGAGCCACGATCCGGCTGATCGCGGACACGCCGGAAAGCCGGTCTGACTGCGGCATCGTCTGGCAGGGCAGTCTGCCTGCCGGCAAAAAGACTCTCGAGCTGGCCTTGCCGGAAAACGTGGCTCGGCTGGACGGAGAACACCGGCTCCATTTCCTGCTGTCGTCTCCGAAAGCGAGTCTGGACTGGTATGCCGCGTCGTTCCGGAATCAGGCGGAGGCGGGACTGGTTTCGATCCAGCCCGACCGGAAAGTGTTCAGGAAAAACGAATCCGTATCCGGTAAAATCGGCATCCGGGGCGGCGGCGAACTGGTACTGCGTCTGCGGGAGAGTTTCGCCGGACGGACTGTGGCTCTGCAGAAGAAAAAAGTGAAAGACGGAGAAGTTCCGTTCACCTTGAATCGGAGCATCCCGTCCGAGGAAAGCGCTTACTGCCTGGAAGCGGCCTTGTTCCGGAACGGAAAATGCGTTTCGGTGCTGCGGAAGAACCTTTTCCTGGAACCGTCGCAGGAACCCGCAAGCAAGATACGTCCGCTGATCTGGGGTCCGCACGTTGCCAGTTGGCGCGACCGTCTGTTCGCCCGGGAAATGTCGGACGGCGGGTTTGATATTTATCTGGCGCCGATGGCCTACACCAAGGACAAAAACGAGGTGGTTTCCGAAAGTCTGGATGCGCAGCGGGCCGGCATGGAATACGTGCTGCTGGGGCTGGAACATATTCACGCCTCCAGCAAAAACAGCACCACGGTCCGTACGCCGTGTCTGCGTGACCCGGACTACCGGCAGAAAGTGATGACCAAAACCGACCGCATCGCCGAAAAGATGAAGGAAGCGCTCTCGAAGAAATGTTTCATCAGCGATGAAATGACCATGAGCACCTATTTCAATTCGCCGCATGATTACTGCATGTCGCCGTGGTGTCTGGCTGCCTTCCGGGAAGTCCTGCGCAAGAAATATGCGGACGATCTGGCCGCGCTGAACCGGAACTGGGGGACGAAGTTTACTGCGTGGGATCAGGTGAAGCCGCTGACGCTCCGGCAGAGCGAGACGAAGAAGAATTTCGCATCGTTCATCGAACACCGCACGTTCATGTTCACCAACATGACGGACCTGTTCCGGATGATCACGGCGAAGATCCGCGCGGCATCCGGCGGCACGACCGGTGTTTCCGGAATGCAGCTGACCAAGCTGTACCAGGGATTCGATTTTGTCGAATCGCTCTCCTACATGAAATGCTCGGCCTATTACCATACTCCGTTTGCGCTGGATTCGATCCGCAGTTTTTCCACGAAGGAACATCTGACCGGTTCATACACCGACTACGGGGTCCGCTATGGCATCTGGGAACAGCTCATCGCCGGTCTGCGGATGCCCTCGGTCTGGTGGTACGGACATCTGATCCGCCGCGGCGACGGACGACTCAGCAAGGAAGGTGAATACCTGAAACGGATGTTCGGCGCCATCCGGGATTCGGGCGCCGAGCGGGTCCTTGGCTGCGGACGGCGCAGCAAGTCCGGCATCGCCGTCCTGTGGTCGACCCCGAGTCTGGTCGCGGCGGCGGCTTCGGTCTATCCTTCTCCGGTCAATGCAGATCGTTACAGGGGGACCGTCGATTCCTGGTCGCAGCTGATCCGGGACATGGGGCTGGATTCGCCGGACACCGTGACTCCCGACCAGCTTGCCGGGCTGGATCCGAAAGAATATCCGGTGCTGATCCTGCCGCTGTCACAGCTGCTGTCGGATACCGAGACCGATGCCTTGAAGGCGTATGTTCGGGCCGGTGGACTGCTGATTGCCGACTATGCGCCGGGTAAGTGTGACCAGTTCGGCGTCATCCGGCGGAAAAATCCGCTCGACGAACTGTTCGGCATTACGCTCAAGCCGGCAGAAAAACCGGGCAGCGGCACTTTGCAGGTCGAAGGGAAAACTGTCAACGGGATCATCCCCGGCGAACCGATGGAAGTCAAGGCTCCGGCTAAGGCGCTCGCTTCTCTGAGGGTGGAAATCAAGGG
Organism: Lentisphaerota bacterium; assembly: GCA_015061565.1. Classification (GTDB taxonomy): domain Bacteria; phylum Verrucomicrobiota; class Lentisphaeria; order Victivallales; family UBA1829; genus SIG94. The sequence goes on along the minus strand of SUWI01000189.1, from coordinate 5,200 downwards.
CGCCCGTCTCGGCGGCATCCGCCTGAAAAACACCTCCCGCGCCGTGGCTCCGGCGGCAGTCCTTCATCCTTACGGCAAAGGCAAGGCGCTGTATCTGAATTTCCTGCTGCCGGATTATTTTGCCGCGGCTTCCGCGGTTTCCGGCAGTGCGGCCAAGGAGAACGCCGGTCCGATGATCCGGGGGATGCGCAGCCTCTTCCGGGCGGCGGGTGTCGATCTTTCCCGTGCGCACGATCTGCCCGCTGGGTCCAATTTTGCCGAATATGAATGCGAAGGTATCCGTTATCTGTTCCTCTCCCGCCGGAAAAACAATGCAGATGGCCGCTATTCCTTCCGTCTGAACGGCTCATATCAGGTGTATGATCCGCTCACCGGAAAATCGCTGGGAAAACGCGACCGGATCGACGGCTCCATCGAGGCGCAGGGCGTGCGGATGTTCGCACTGTTCCGGGAACCGCTGCCGGAAATGTCTGCCGCAATCCGGCAGAAGGGACGCATGATGCTGGTCGACTGCGGAAGCGATCCAGCCGGCACCATGTTCCGGATCCGGGTCAGCTGCAACGGACGTGAACTGCGGAAACTTTCCCGCACCGTGACGTCCGGCTTTCCGGTGGAGATCGATCCGGGATTGGAGCCTTCCGGCGAATGGAAGATCGAAGTGATCCGGACTGCCGACCGGCAGACGCGGACGAAGAGTTTCCGCTACGGATCGAAATGAATGTTATTGTCAGATGAATAAAATAAGGATTTGCGGGCAATGAGAATTTCCATGTGGACCTCTTTCCTGTATGGCCGGCCGTTCGAGTCCATTGTCCGGTCGTTTCGGAAGGCGGGGTTTGACAGCGCGGACCTTTCCGCGGAACATCTGCAGGAACTGCTGCATTCGGCGCGGCCGCTGGAACAGGCAAAACAGTGGCGAAGTCTGGCCGACGGTCTGGGGCTGCCCCTGCTGCAGACCCATCTGGCTTTGGAAACCGATCTGACGCTTCCGCTGGAGGAATCCCGGAAACAGCTGGATTCGTTGAAACGGCAGCTCGAACTGGCCATGTTTTTGGAAATCCCCGCCGCGGTGGTCCACGTCAGCCAGTGTTCCGGGATCGACACGCCGGTCCCCGATGCCGACCAGCCGGGAACCGGACTCGATCCGGCACGGGAGGAGAATGCAGTACGGTACCTGACGGAATTATCTGCTTTCCTGCGGCGGTCGCCGACCCGGCTGGCGCTTGAAAATCTGTTTTTTGCCGAACTCCGGGCTGCGAACCTGATCCGTCTGATCGAACTGGCCGGCCGTCCGGCGGAAGTCGGGATCTGTCTGGATACCGGCCATTTGCACTGTTCGGGCGGAGATCAGATCGAATTTCTCGATGCGGCGGCCGGTTATCTGATCGCACTGCATGTAGCGGACAATACCGGTGTCGCCGACTATCACATGCTGCCGCTCGGACGCGGCACCATCGACTGGCGGCAGTTCATGCGGAAACTCAAATCGATCGATTATCCGGGGATCTTCAATCTGGAAGCCTCGGGCGAGAATTCGGCCGCGTATCCGGAAATTCTGGATGCGAAGCTGGAATATGCCGCAAAAGTGGTGCAGACCCTGATGCGGCTGGAATGAAAACGATCAATCAACCATATTTCTACAGGAGGTAAAAATCATGAAGATCAAATGGATGGCGCTGACGGCGCTGACGATTGCAGCCGGAAGCGTTTCGGCGGCGGTGAAGGCGGAATACCTGGAACTCAAGGATGATGATGCGGCGCGGAAGGCGTATCTTGCGCAGCCGGTGCGGATCTGGGGCGACAAGAACTACAAGGTCGGAGCAGACAAATACAATGCGCTGCTGGTTCTTTCCAATTCCAAGATCACCTATGCATTTCACCTGTACGGGACGATGAAAGACGGCGTGGCGACGAAGGTGAATATCGGCATGCTGCGTCCCTCGATATACAACTGGTACGCGGGCGGATTCATCTCCATTTCGTCCGGCAAGGAGAAGCTGTCTGCCGGAAATTTCACTCTGAAGGAAGTCAAGGGCACGGATGACTCCGGCTGGGCGGAATTCGAATTCAGCGGCGGCGCCTTGAACGGAAAGCTCCGGTTCGAACTGCCGGACAATGACGACAAGCTGCTGGTGACCTTCACCCCCGCGGGTCAGTTCCGGTACATGGCGAACCTGGTGTCGTATCCCGGACACTACGGCGATGCGAAACTGCGTGCGCGCAAAATGATCTCCAACGTCGGCGAAGTCGAAGGCAACGTCAAGAAACTGACGCCGCAGGACTGCTGGTTCGTTTTCGCGGACTCCTATTATGACCGGGAACAGAACCGGGGCGACGGCTGCTGCGCGTTCCTGTTCAATCCGAAAGATGTCCTTCCCGGCAGCGTGGTCCGCAGCGGTTATGCGTGTCAGGCGTACCTTTACTGCCGTCCCGGCCAGACCCTGACCCTGATCGTCTGGGATTTCAAGCGCTGGTCGATGAAACAGGCCGTGGATTACATGAAGAAACTGGATGTGAAGTTCGAGTGAAAAAATCGACCGACCGGAAAGACCGGCCAACGAAACGGACCCGGCAGATTCAGCGGCAGGAGGAGATCTACCGCTGTCTGCTGGCCCAGTACAATCTGCCGCAGCTGACGGAGAAATTTCCCTCGGTCCGGGAGATCCGGACCTCGTTCCGCTGCGGGCAGGCCGCGGCGACGCAGGCCCTTAACCGTCTGGCGGAACATTATCATTTCAAACGGACCCCGCGCGGCAAGAGCCGGCTGTCGCTGGATTTCTCCAATGCGGACAGAAAATTTTCCTGGAATGATTTTTTGTATCAGAAACGGGAATGTTCGATCTATTTTCTGCAGGATGTCGCGTTCTGCTGGCAGCCGATCGTGGAGGCATACAACCGGGAACATCCCAACCGTCCGATCCGGAGCCAGCTGGTCTGCCATGTGGAGGAATTCCGGCAGCTGATGGCGGAGTCCGCCATTGACCTGCTCCTGCTGCCGAATCATCCCGCGCTGGTGGGAATGCGGAAAGGATTGCAGTTCTTCAAGGAACTGACCCCGCTGGCCAAATCCCTGAAGCGGCAGAATTATTACGAATCAATGTTTCTCTACGACGGGTCCGGACACCTTCGCGGGATCGCTCCGGCCCTGGTCCCGAAGCTGATGTTTTATAATCATTGCGCCGGCAGACTGCCTGAAAACGGGCTGAAAATGAAGGAGCTGCCGACGGTTTTGAAAAACATCAAACAGCAGCATCCCGAACTGCTTTATGCGGCGGTGGTCGATTCCTATCTGGACTTTTTTGCCAATTGCGGACTGGACCCCGCGGTTTCCCTGACCAACGGTTTCAGCGATATCGCAAGCTGGAAAAAACAAGTGGAAATTTCCCGCCGTCTCTATCAGGAAAAGCTGGTTCCGTCCGTCTGCGACCTGGTCAATTACGGCTATCATTTTTTCGCCGACGGCCAGGCGGCCATGATGGAACTGTATTACAGCAAGATCCCGCGGTTCGTGGAAAACGGATACATCGATTTTTCGCTGCCGCCGCGTGCACCGGGGGTCGCATACCATGTCATTTCGGAAGTCCTCGGGATCTGCCAGGGCAGCATCCAGTATGAACAGGCCTGGGATTTTATCGAATACGTTCTCCAGCCGCGGATCCAGCAGCTGCTGCTCAGCCGGATGAATGCATTTTCTATTCTGCGCGGTCTGCGTCCGCTCCACATGGCCGAATCGGTATATGACCGCGTCGAACCCATGCTTCGCCAGGCGGTCCGCCGCAATTCGGACAATATCATGACTCCGCAGCTGTTCCGCTGTTTCGAAAGCGGCATGGATTCCCTGATCAAATACGGCGGCAGCACGGAACATTTCCTGAAAGATTTTCAGATGCAGTACAAACTTCTGCAGGAAAGAAGTGTGATATGAAAGCTGAACTCGTCTGTACTTGGTTCAGTTCCCTGGCGAAAATCCTGCCGGACGGCCCGGCTCCTGCTCCGTGCTGTTCCCGCGGCGAAACCCTGCGCGGGGAACGGTTCAATTTCCAGCTGATGCTGTTTTCGCGGTCCATGCATAACCGTCAGGCTGAGATCCGCCTGGAAACCGATCTGCCCTGTCCGGTCACGATCCGCCAGTGCGGTCTGACCCAGGTGGCGTTCAACGGCTTTTCCCCCTGCGACCGCGATGTGATCTCCAGCCGGAGCGGTCTTTTCCCGGACCGGCTGATCCCGCTGCGGAACCATTCGGTCCGCATCATCATCCGTCGGCAGATCGGGCTGTGGCTGACTGCGGACATTCCCTCGGACTGTCCGCCCGGCCGCTATTCGGTCCGGCTGCATTTCACCGTTCATCCGGATGATTGCGATGAAGAATGCCGGCGGACCCAGAAGACCGAATATTTCTCTTCGCCGGTTTTTCAGCTGGAGGTGCTGTCGCCCGTGCTTCCTCCCCAGCGGCTCAAAGTGACCCAGTGGTTCCACCCTGATTGCCTGGCCGCGGTCCATCGCGTTCCGATGTGGAGCGAAGAACACTGGTCCGTCATGGAAAAATATCTTCACAACGCGGCGGAGCACGGGATGAACATGATCCTGACACCGCTGTTTTCCCTGATCCTGAATGTGATGCCCGGACAGCGGCGGGAACTGACCCAGCTGCTGATCATTTCGCGGAAAAAAGGACGCTGGCTGTTCGATTTCTCCCGCTTCGACCGGTTCGTTGCACTGGCGGAAAAATGCGGTCTTCAGTATTTCGAGATCAGTCATCTCTTTTCGCAATGGGGTGCGGCATTCGCGCCGCCTGTGGAAGCGGACGGCAGACTGCTGTTCGACGGCACGACGCCGGGTGACGACCCGGAATATCTCGAATTGCTGGAGGCTCTGCTGCCTGAACTGACCGCCCATCTGCAAAGACTGGGCATTGCGGACCGCACCGTGTTTCACTGTTCCGACGAGCCCGGACGGGCCCATGCGGAAAAATACCGGAATGCGATGCGGTTCCTGCGCCGTTACCTGCCCGAAGACCGGTTCCGGATCTTGGATGCGATCAACGATTCCGCGGTCTGCCGGGAATGCGGGATCGACACGCCGGTCCCGCTGACCGTGCAGCTGCACCGTTTCCGCGGCATGAAGCTGCCCGAACGCTGGACCTATTACTGCTGTTCTCCCACGAAAAAGGCGTCCAACCGTTTCATCCATTTCCCGTCCG
>SUWI01000188.1 GCA_015061565.1 Lentisphaerota bacterium | reverse complement strand
TCGATGTTTTTGCTTTGGAGGGTATCCTCGACGAGCGGCAGGGCCGCGCCGGGATACCCGCCGGAGGAACACACTGCATAAATGAACCGGTTTCCCTGCTCCTTCATGGGCTGGACCCGTTCCAGGAACCGGGACAGGATGCCGGGGATGCCGAAACAATAGACGGGGAAGAAAATACCCGTGAAATCGGCATCGAACACCACATCTTCCGACCGGTCCAGCGCAGCGATGGAAATCAGCTCCGCATCGGGGAATGACTTGGCGAATTCACGCGCCAGCCAGTAGGTGTTGCCCGTTCCTGAAAACCAGTAGATCTTATGCATTGCGATCCTCCTTCATGAACCTCGGCAAGCGATCAATAGCGTTTCTGCTTGCTGTTGGCCAGAGTGCGCAGACGCAGGGCATTCAGCCGGATGAAACCGGTGGCGTCCTGCTGGTTGTAGACAGTGTCCTTTTCGAACGTGGACAGATTTTCGTCATACAGGCTGTAGGGCGAGCGGCGGCCGTTGACGTGGCAGGCGCCCTTGAACAGCGTGAGGCGGACTTCGCCGGTGACGAACTTCTGGCTTTCGGTGATGGCGGCCTGCAGCATTTCGCGTTCCGGCGCATACCAGAAACCGTTGTAAACCAGTCTGGCATAGGTCGGGATGAAGGAATCGCGCAGGAACATCACTTCGCGGTCCATCGTGATCGATTCCATGGCACGGTGCGCGGTATGGAGGATCGTTCCCCCGGGAGTTTCATAAACGCCGCGGGACTTCATGCCGACGTAACGGTTTTCCACGATATCGATCCGGCCGACGCCGTGTTTGCCGCCGAGCACGTTCAGTTTCTTCATCAGGGCGGCCGGGGACAGCGCTTCACCGTTCACCTTGACCGGAATACCCTTGTCGAATTCGATGATCACGTCTTCGGGATCGTTCGGGGTCTTGGAAAGCGGAGTGGTGAGCACGGAAACTTCTTCCGGGCAGGCGTTCCAGGGATCTTCCAGGATGCCGCCTTCGAAGGAGATATGGAGCAGGTTGCGGTCCATGCTGTAGGGTTTCGCGGCGGTGGATTTCACGGGAATGCCGTTCTTGTGGGCATATTCGATCATTTCGCTGCGGGAATGGAATTTCCAGTTGGGATCGCGCCAGGCGGCGATCAGCTTGATATTCGGTTCCATGGCATAGGCGGCGAGCTCGAAACGGACCTGGTCGTTGCCCTTGCCGGTGGCGCCGTGGCAGATGGCATCGGCGTGTTCCTTGCGGACGACTTCGACCAGCTTTTTGCCGATCAGGGGACGCGCGATCGAGGTGCCCAGCAGATAGGTGCCCTCATAGATCGCATTGGCCTGCATCATCGGGAAGATGAAATCGCGGGCGAATTCTTCGCGGATGTCGTCGATGTAGCATTTGGAAGCGCCGGTGGCGATCGCTTTTTTGTCGAGGCCTTCGAGCTCTTCTTCCTGGCCGACGTCGGCGCAGTAGCAGATGACTTCCGCGTTATAGGTTTCCTTGACCCATTTGACGATGACGGAGGTATCGAGACCTCCCGAATAAGCGACTACAACTTTCATTTTACTTTATTCTCCAAAAAACTGGGGTTGACCGAAATTATGCTCCGGGAGTAAGTCCGACGCGGCTGAGCAGCACGATGGCGAACGCCATCACGAAGATCGCCACGGTTTCCACGATGCCCAGCGCCATCAGCTGGTTGGTGAAACCTTTGCCGTTCTCGGAAAAGGCGTCGCAAGCCGCGCCTCCGGAAATCCCCTGCCAGAGCGAGGAGATGCCCATGGCGATGCCGCCGACCACGCCGACGAACAGATAGACCATCCAGGCGGCCTGCGTCACGTTCTGCTTGCCGAGGATCACGAACATGATGATCATGCCGTAAATCACCTGGGAGAGCGGAGCGCCGGCAAAAACCAGCAGCTGGAACGGAGCGGGTTTGTTCTGGGAATAGCATTTTTTCCACGCGCCGATGGCGGAGGCACAGGAAATGCCGCAGCCGTAAGCTGCGCCCATGGCGGCAAAACCGATCGCGGCGAACGCGCCGGCATACGTCATGGCCTGAAAGAAATACTTCAGGTGTTCCTGGGTGTAAACATACGGGGTTGCAGCCGCAGTTGCGGCCTGCGAGGCGATTTCGAAAATCATTTTTTGATCTCCTTGTGGTTATTTTCAGTTTGGGTGTTGTTTTTATTATTCCGTTCAGCAAAGGGGCGGTATGCGAAGCCTGCCCACTGCATGCCGGCGTGATTGGAAAATTCCAGGGTATTCAGCCGGACCGCATGGACCAGCACGCCCATGAAGCCCAGCAGAATATTCAGGACATGCCCGGCCAACGCCACCAGGATCAGCCCGATCAGGCCGACCACGAACCATTCCTTCGGCAGCGAATCGAGCACCATCTTGCCCATGTCATTGAAGCAGGACGCCACATAGACGCCGGAAAGCCCCACGGCAAACAGCCGGATGTAGGACAGCACGTCCACAAAACTGCCGATCAGGGAGAACGGCAGGTTCAGCGCGGCCTCGCCGGTAATGGTAACCACGATCAGCAGGATGCCCACACCGTAAAGCGCAAATCCGAAAATCTTCGGGAACGTGCCGGGGAAAACGATCAGGTTCACGGCCGTGAAGAAATTGCCCCAGATCACGCAGGCCCAGCCGATATTGCCCCAGCTCCGCCAATTCCGGATATCGGAAACATATTTGAAAAAATGCGCGGCCGAAAGGTGCAGCGCGGCCAGCAGGAAACAGAACCACTGGGTGAATTTGTCGGTCAGATCCGAAGGATTCACCTGGAATTTCTTTGCCAGTGCGACCGCGGCAGGGCTGCTGCCCGGATCGGCCAGGAAATCCAGTCCTTTCAGGAATCCCGGCAGGATTTCCCGCCGCAATCCCATGCAGGAGCCGGTCAGCAGTCCGTAAATCACCGAAAAGACGGACAGCAGGATCAGCAGGTTCAACGGCATCTGGGCCTCTTTTTTCTTCCGCAGCAGATATTTTCCCAGCAAGGCGGCGATGATGAACAGTGCGCCGTATGCGCTGTCCCCGATCAGGATCCCGAAAAAGATCGGAAACGCGATCAGGAAAAAGACCGACACATCGTTTTCCCGGTAACCGGGATCGATTCCGATGAAATCGAACAGCGGATCGATGATCCGGATCCACTTGGCTTTCCGCAGCAGAGTCGGCACCCGGGCGTCGTCCGGCGCCGGATCGTCCGCAATCAGCGCCCAGCCGTTCCGGTGGGCCGCCTCGGTCAGGTTCGCCAGTTCATCCGCGGGGACATAACCGTGCAGATAGGCGATCGCACCGTCCGAACCCATGCCGTCATGATTGGTCAGGAATTCATGCTGTGCGGACTTCTCGGCGAAATATTCTTTCAAGGCCGGAACACCAGCGGCCAGGACGGCCAGCTGATCGGCGATCTCCTGTTTTTCCTGCTTCAGCTCATCCTGCCTGACCCGGAGTTCGGAAAGTTTTTTCCGGGGCAGAGTCAGGGCCGGATACAGGGAAACATCCGGCTCTTCCGCGAAGACCAGCAGGAAATAGACTTCCTTGTTGACCAGAGCGATTTCGGCCTTGATGGTATTTTCAGGCAGTTCCAGCTGGTCGAAAGCCTTGCGGTAGGCTTTGCAGAAAAGCACATGAATACCGGCGGCGGCCAGCTGCTCCACGCTTTCCGGCGAAAATTCACCCCACGGCAGCAGAGCTTCGATATCCCGGCCGGTCTCCTCCTGTTCTTTTTCCAGAGCGGATTGTCTGGACAGAAGTTCCTGAGCCTGCTTGCAGACTTCTTCGCCGGAGAGTGTTGGCGCATCCTGCCGGGCCGTCTCGATCCCGGAAAGGATATTGTATGTCTTGGAAATGGCCTCAAGTTCCTGTTCGGACACATGGACCCGTTCCGTATCCACCTTGGTTTCGTGGTCGACATGCATGATCCCGAGTTTGCGGAGCTGTTCCAGAGCGGCGGTCCGTTCCGATTCCACGCACAGCAGCGTGATCTTTTTCATTTTTACGATCATGCCACAGTCTCCTGAAGTTTGTTCTTGGCGATTTTGGAACGCACCACCGCACTGGTATCCATGTCGCCCAGATAGATCCCGATCCGCCGGATATTATCCTTGCATTCGGGGATTTTGACCTTTTCGAACAGGTTGACCCGCTGGGTGGTGACCCGCAGTTCGGTCTGAATGAGGTCATACTGTTTCCGGATCACTTCCCGTTCCATCCGCAGTTCGACGATCTTGCGGAGCGCGGCCACGGCATCGTCCATCCAGGGATCTTCGCTGAAGAGGTCATATTCGATGTCGGCGAACACTACGCGCTGGAAATGCGGCACTTCCACGCCGGCGATATTCATGACATCGGTCTTGATCCGGTCGACTTTCACCAGATCCGCAGCCCGGAACGCGTCCTGCTCGGCACCGAAAAGAGCCAGCCACGAGCTGAGCCTGGCTTTCGACTCCCGCTCCCGGCGCTCGTTGAATTCGATCCGGTTCAGACATTCCCGCATTTCCAGCTGGAGCTGCTGCTTTTTCAGCTGCAGGGTCGGCAGAAAACGCTGGAACTGCTTCAGGCTGTCCCGCTCTTTTTTCAATGCTGTTTTTGTGAGTTTGACTTTCGCCATTTTCCGGTCTCCGGGAAATTATTCGGCTTTTTTCGGCCAGTATTCGTTGACCAGGTCGGTCTTGATGCCCGTTTCCGTGGCAGTGAAACAATCCGACAGGATCTTCCAGCCCAGGTCCAGCGCTTCTTCCAGCGGAATATTCACCGAAAGGTCCATCATTTCCGCCTCGAAACGCCGGCCGTATTTCAGCAGTTTCTTGTCCCACGAGCTCATCTGGAAACCCATCGACTGCTTTTCCAGCGTTTCCTTGTATTCCGAATAGAAACGGATCATCGTATCCATGATCGCCCGGTGATCGCCGCGCGTCTTGCCGTTCACCTGCTGTTTCAGACGGCTCAGCGAACCGAACGGTTCGATGCATCCGTTGCGCAGATAGAACTGGCCTTCCGTGATGTAACCGGTATTGTCGGGCACGGGATGCGTCACATCATCGCCCGGCATCGTGGTCACCGCCAGGATGGTAATGGAACCGGCGCCGTCGAAATCGACCGCTTTTTCATACCGGGAAGCCAACTGGCTGTAAAGGGCGCCCGGATAGCCGCGGTTGGACGGGATCTGGTCCATCGTAATGGAAATTTCCTTCAGCGCATCGGAGAAGTTGGTCATGTCGGTGAGCAGCACCAGCACGCGTTTGTTGCGCAGTGCATACTGTTCCGCCACGGCCAGGCACATATCCGGCACCAGTGTGCATTCCACGATCGGGTCTGCCGCGGTATGCACGAAAAGCACCGAACGGGACAGGGCCCCATGTTCATCCAGGGTATTGCGGAATTTCAGATAATCGTCGTATTTCAGGCCCATGCCGCCGAGGATGATGATGTCCACTTCCGCCTGCATGGCGATCCGCGCCAGCAGTTCGTTGTAGGGTTCGCCGGCCACCGAAAAGATCGGCAGTTTCTGCGATTCCACCAGCGTGTTGAACACGTCGATCATCGGAATGCCGGTCCGGATCATCTTGCGCGGGATCACGCGTTTGGCCGGATTCACGGAGGGACCGCCGATGTCGATCATCTGATCTTCGATCGGGGGACGCGAATCGCGCGGCCGCCCTGCCCCGTTGAAAGTGCGTCCGAGCAGATCGTCCGAGGAGGAAACCTGCATCTGATGGCCGAGGAACCGGACTTCGTCGCCGGTGCTGATGCCGCGGGAACCGGCAAACACCTGCAGATATACTTTATTGTCCTGGAGACGGATCACCTGAGCGAGGGAGGAGCCGCGGGAAGTGTGCACTTCCGCCAGTTCGTCATTGCCCACATTGTCGGCTTCGACGGTGATGACGTTGCCGACGATCTGAATGATCTTATGGTATACTTTCCGCATTTTCACGCCTTCCTTTCACTGATTTTCGCATCGATCTGCTGCTCCAGTTCCTTGAACTTGTCGCTGTCGGTCGGAGCATAATTCAAGTTGGTGAAGATCAGCTGCAGTTCCTGGAAATAGGTGCGGGCTTTTTCCTTGTCCTCGAATTTGAATTCCGTGCGGAGAACACCGATCACCTTGTCGAACATATAGACCTGCCGTTCGCGGCTGGTCGCGCTGTCCACCGCATCGAAAGTGTTCTGCTGCAGATAGACGAAATCCAGGAATTCGCTTTTGAGGTAAACCACGAAGTCCTCCGTGGTGGTGCCTTCTTCGCCGACCACTTTCATCATCTGGTTGACCTCGTTGCCGCGGCGGAGGAACCCGCGCGCCTCGCGGAGTTTGGACTCATCCACGATGCTCGGATATTTGCTCCAGCTTTCCAGCGGATGGATCGCGGGGAATCTGCGGGCGGAAGAACGCTCGCGGGAAAGGCCCAGGAACGCGCCGACCACTTTCAGCGTGGCCTGCGTCACCGGCTCTTCGAAGTTGCCGCCGGCGGGACTGACCGAACCGCCGATGGTGATCGAACCGATCGAACCGTCGTTGAGTTTCACCAGTCCGGCCCGTTCGTAGAATCCGGCGATACGGGATTCCAGGTAAGCGGGGAACGATTCCTCGCCGGGGATCTCTTCCAGACGGCCGGACATTTCGCGGAGAGCCTGCGCCCAGCGGGAAGTGGAGTCGGCCAGCATCAGCACGTTCAAGCCCATCTGCCGGTAATATTCGGCCAGCGTCACGGCCGTGTAGATCGAAGCTTCACGGGCGGCCACGGGCATCGAACTGGTGTTGCAGATGATGATCGAACGGTCCATCAGGCTCTTGCCCGTGCGGGGGTCTTTCAGTTCGGGGAATTCACGCAGGATCTCCACCACCTCGCCGGCACGTTCGCCGCAGGCGGCAATGATCACCACGTCCGCTTCCGCATGCTGGCTGATCGCATGCTGCAGCACGGTCTTGCCGGCACCGAAGGGTCCGGGCGTGCAGAACGTCCCCCCCTGCGCCACCGGGAAGAAGGTGTCGATGGTGCGCTGCTGGGTGATCAGCGGATCGGTCGGCAGCAGTTTTTCCTTATAGCAGGTGATGGCTGCCTTGACCGGCCATTTCTGGACCATGGTGACCTCGCGTTCCTCGCCGTGGTCGTTGACCACTTTCGCCATGACCTCGTGGATCTTGTATTTGCCCGCGGGCGCCACGGATAGAACTTTCCAGGTCCCGAGGAAGGCGAAAGGCAGCATGATGTAATGGGTGAAGATCCCTTCCGGCACGGAACCGATCCGGTCGCCGGCGCTCAGGACATCGCCGGTTTTGGCGATCGGCGTGAATTCCCATTCGGAATCGGCTTCCAGCGGATCGAGATAGACGCCGCGCTGCAGGAAAAAGCCCGATTTCTCCGCCAGCTTGTCCAACGGATTCTGCAGACCGTCATACACTTTCTTCAGCAGACCGGGTCCGAGTTCGGCACAAAGCAGATCGTCCGTAAATTCAACAATATCTCCGACTTTCAGCCCGGAGGTGCTTTCAAACACCTGCAGGTCGGCACGCTGACCGCGCACGCGGATAACTTCGGATTTGAGCCGGAGGTCGCCCAGGATGGCATACGCCACTTCGTTCTGGGTCACAGCAGTCTCAAATTCCACCGTCAGCATATTGCCGTTCACTCCGGCAATACGTCCTTTCTTCATGTCCGGCATGGGATTCTTTTCTCCTGTTTTATTTTATTTCATGATTGCTTTGTGATTGTTCGACCGATCGTTCCGCCCGGGAAGCCGCATGATCGAGATTTTCCTCGGCGTTCCCTGCCCTGCGCGCCGCCCATTTTTCCAGGATCATGAGTTTGCAGCGGTAAATGCACAGCGCTTCGAAATTGAACGCATGACTCCATTCGAACCCGTCCAGGAAAGCCCAGCGGGCGCGGTCCAGCGCTTTTTCCCGTTCCAGCGGATCGGAAATATTGCCGGCAGTCCGCGCCGCATAATCGGCGGACGAATCGAAAACCGCGTTTTTCACGGTAAAATGTTCGGGTTCCTTGCCCAGTTTCGCGGCCCGAAGACGAACCAGCGTATTGCGCAGGCAGATCTCCCAGCGGGAATACAGCTGCATGACCCGGGTGTCGTCGGTCCTGATATCGCGTTTGGACGGGATCTTCGCCTGTTTGAAATTCTTCTCGAAATCGGGAATTTCCCGGGGAGCCGCCGTCAGTTCCCTCAGGAATTTCATCCGGACGGGATCCACGAAGGCCGAACAGCGCTCCAGGAGTTCCGCCGAACTCAACGGCGGCGGGGCATCGAAAAGCAGCATGGGCAACGATGCTTTCAATGGAAAATATTGTTTTTTCATAAAAACCTCTCCCGGAGTTCCGGCTGGATGGTGAATCAGCAGCTGGACTCAGCCTTTGATCACCGCGGTCAGTTTGGGACCGACAAACCGGCAGATCACTTCCGCCAGCGCGTCGTCGCTGAAATCGAAATAAACGTCGCTGTCGCGGAACGAGATCTGCAGACCGGAATTGAAATCGGTGGTCAGTTCGATCACGGGGCTGGCTTTCAGCTCCTTCAGCAGCTGTTCTTTCAGGAAAGCCTGGGTCTGCTCCTGTTCCTGTTTGGAAATCAGCACTTCCAGCGACTCACCCGCATTCGCGTCTTTGGCGTAGGACTGGGCCATGGTCAGGATGATCTGCTTCATCACTTCCGGGGTCATGGCATCGCCGATGCAGGAATGGACCACGGCATTGAGCTTGGCCAGCAGATCGGCTTTCAGGGCGATCACGGCATCCCGGGCGGCCTGACGGATCGCGTCATTGGCTTTATCCTGACCGGTCTGGGCTTCCGTCTGAGCAGACTTCTTCAGATTTTCCGCCTGCTCTTTCGCTTCGGCTACGATCCGGGCAGCTTCTTCTTTGGCGGCGGCTATGATCGCCTCTTTTTCCTGCTCCGCTTTCGCAATACCGTCGTTATGGATCTTATCCAGCAATCCCTGTACATCTTCGGCCATGGTGTTCCTCCTGTAATCTGGGTTCGAAATACAATAGGATGGAATATACACTGAAAAAGGAAAAAAGTCAAAGAAAAAAAGCAAAAAATGACCAAAAAAAACGTGGAGCGGAAAGCAGAAAAAAAGGTAAAAAAAAAGTGGCGGCTACCGGGCTTGAACCAGTGACCTGTGGATTATGATTCCATCGCTCTACCGACTGAGCTAAGCCGCCATAATGTGGACTAATATACTGCCTTTTCGGGAAAAATCAAGTCGGGGAACGGTAATTTTTTCAAAAAAAAAGCGGATTTTTTCTGATATTCAGCTTGAAAACCGGCGGTTCGATGCTATATTGACAGTATCGGAAACGATGTGCGCCCATAGCTCAGTCGGTAGAGCAAATGACTCTTAATCATTGGGTCCAAGGTTCAAGTCCTTGTGGGCGCACCATTTTTTTGCCTCGAAATCTGCTTGACAAATATCCCTTTCCGCAGTATATTACGAAACGATTTCCACCAACTGAAAATAAGGAAAAAACGATCATGAAAATCGGTGTTCAGCTTTACAACTTCCGCGAAGCCATGAAAACGGATTTCAAAGGCACGCTCAAAGAAGTTTCCAAAATGGGTTTTGACGGTGTCGAATTCGCCGTCAATTACGGCGGGATCGCCCCGGATGAACTGGCTGCTTACCTGAAGGAACTTAAACTCGAATGCGCTGGGACCATGTTCGGCGAACCCGATCTCCTCTCCGGAGCCAATCAGGTTTATGATTACGCACACGCCCTGAAATCCCCCGCGGTCACCATCAGCATGATGCTCGATTTCGTCAAGGAATATGCCAATGTCCTGGCCCGTCTCAAGGCACTCGGCGAAGCTGCGAAAAAGAACGGCTGCATCTTCTCCTATCACAATCACTGGGCCGAATGGGCCCTCATGGACGGCAAGCCCGTGATGGAACATCTGCTGGACGAAACCGATCCGAAAACCGTGTTTTTCGAACCCGATATCTGCTGGATCAACCGCGGCGGCTCCAATGCTCCCGCAATCATCCGGAAATATGCGGCGCGCATCCGTCAGATCCATTTCAAGGACATCCGAGTGGCGGACGACAACAAGACCACCCTGCCGCTGGGAACCGGGATCATCAAAGTCGCCGACAGCATGGCGGCGGCAAAAGAGATCAATGTGCAGTGGGCAATCTGCGAACAGGACAATTCCGCCGATCCGTTCAAGGACGCGGCAACCAGCCTGAAAATGATCCGTTCCCTGTGATCCATACGGCAAACCGGCCGGAAAAATACAGTGTCTCCTGCTGCTGAAAACGCACGGGAGACACTTTTTATTTCGTTCTGTTTTCCATCCAGGCTGATCGACCGGCCGGGTTTCCGGATGAATTTCAAATTTACGGTCCAATAGGTCTTGACGTCGTTCCGCCCGTTTCGCCGAGATGATGAATTTCAAATTTACGGTCCAATAGGTCTTGACTTTTACAGTTTTTGAGATTATAATCGAGTAGGAGGCCGCGCCTTATTGGGGCGGCCGTCCTCTCACACCACCGTACGTGCCGTTCGGCATACGGCGGTTCAACACTTTGAGTGGAGAGTATTGTAACGCATCAGG
>SUWI01000187.1 GCA_015061565.1 Lentisphaerota bacterium | reverse complement strand
GACCTTTCCTTGGCTGATTATGCGAGGGTATTGAAGCCTTGGACCGTATCCGGTTCGGGCGATTTTTCCATCGGAGTGAAAGCGGTTGCCAATGATTCCCGCCGGGTCGTTACCGGAACGCTGTTCTGCGCCATCCGCGGCTCCCGGATCGACGGACATCGATTTCTGGATGAAGTCGTAAAAAAAGGAGCTGCGGGAGCCGTGACCGCAGCGGATTCGCAATGGCTGGCGCCGAAAGGTTTTCCGGTGCTGAAAGTCACGGATCCCTACCGTGCCTGGGCGCTGCTCTGTGAAACCTTTTACGGCAAGCCTGCGGACGGCATGGATGTCTATGCCGTGACCGGAACCAACGGCAAGACCACGATCGCTTTCCTGCTGCGCCGGATCTTCCGGGCGGCATTCCCGGATGAACCTTGCGGACTGCTTTCGACGGTGGAATACGACACCGGCGGAACGTCCTGTGCGGAAGCTGCGCGGACCACGCCCATGGCGGAAAATTTTCAGCAGCTGTTCTCCGAGATGAAAGCGAACCGCTGCGTCCGCGCCGCCATGGAACTTTCCAGCCACGGACTGCATCAGCACCGCACCGGTTCGCTGCGGTTTGCCGGAGCCGTTTTCACCAACCTGACCGGCGACCATCTGGATTATCATCTGACCATGGAAAACTATTACCTGGCCAAGCGGATCCTGTTCACCGAACTGCTGCGGCCCGATGCGCCCGCGGTGGTGAATGCGGACGACGCATACTGCCGGCGTTTGCGCGATGAACTGGCCGGAGCCGGACACGAGGTCCATTCGGTGACGCTGCATGACGAGCCCGGCGCGGATATCCGGGCAAAGGATCTGAAACTGACGGCATCCGGGACCGATTTCAGGCTGGAGACCCCATGGGGGAGCTGTCCGGTCCATTCCTCTTTGACCGGCGAATTCAACGTCTGCAATCTGGCGCTGGCGGCCTCGCTGGCGGCGGCGCGCGGCATATCATTGGAACAGATCGCGCGGATCGCCGCCGAACCGGGGATCGCCCCGCCGGGACGTCTGCAGGCGCTGGAGATCGCACCGGACGTGCGCGCTTTCGTGGATTACGCACATACCGATGACGCACTGGACCGGGTCCTGAGCACGCTGCGGGCCGTGGCGGAACGCCGGATCATCACGGTTTTCGGCTGCGGCGGCGACCGCGACCGGACCAAACGGCCTCGTATGGCCGCGGCGGCCGCGAAATGGTCCGATCTGGTCATTATCACCAGCGACAATCCCCGGACTGAGGATCCGCTGGCGATCATCGAAGATATCCGCAAGGGGATCCCGCAGGGGTGCAACTGCCGGATCGAACCCGACCGGAAAACGGCGCTGGAGCTGGCGGCCGAACTGGCGGAAGCCGGGGATATCGTGCTGGCTGCCGGCAAGGGACATGAAAATTATCAGGAGATCAACGGAGTGAAGCATCCATTTGACGACCGTCAAATCATCCGAGAGATCCGGAAACGGAGAGCAGACGCGAAATGAGTATTCGAACGGAATTGTTTTTAGCCTGGAAATATTTCAAGCCGAAACGGAGCGCGGTGTCGATCATCACGCTGATCTCCGTGATCGGTGTGGCGCTCGGGGTTGCCGTGCTGATCGTGGTGCTGGCGGTCATGACCGGCTTTTCCTCCAAAATGCGGGAAAAACTGCTGGACACCACTTCACACGCACAGATCCGCTCCAAATTCTCGGGGTATGTGATCGACCATCCGGAACCGATCATCAAGATGGTCCGCGAGGCCGGCGGACAGGCGATGCCGGTCATCATCTCGCCGGTGCTGATGCAGAAGGACGATGCCTTCGTCCCGAAGGTGATCATCGGTCTGGATATCAAAAAAGGCGCACCCGACCATCTGAAGCTGCACGAGGTCATTACGGCCGGAACCGGCGAGCTCAAACGGGGCAATATCATCATGAGTTACCTGATCGCGCGCAATCTCCGGGCCGGGATCGGACAGAAGATCCTGCTGCATTCTCCGACCAATCTGGCGAAACTGGTCAAGCGGGGCAAAAACGGCAAACTCGAAGTGGCGAAGAACCTGGAAATGTATCTGCCGTCCGAATACACGATCACCGGGATCTCCAATTTCAACAAGTATGATTTCGACCGGGATTTCCTCTTCATGCACATCGACGATGCCTGCGAACTGCTGGACCTCGATCTCGGCGTTGCGTCCGCGATCTATATCTGGGTGCCCGATCCGTTCAACATGAATGGATTTCTTAAGAAGATGCGGGAAAATCTGGCCGTCCAGGCGCCTTCGACCTTCATCGAATCCTGGAAAGAGATCAACGGGCGTCTGCTCGGTGTGCTCCAGGTGGAAAAGAACATGCAGTTCTTCCTGTTGATCTTCATCGTGCTGGTGGCCGCGTTCAGCATCACCAACACGCTGATCACCACGGTGATCCAGAAAACCAAGGAGATCGGCCTGCTCAAGGCGATGGGCGCATCCTCCGGCACGGTGATGCGGATCTTCATCCTGCAGGGCTTTTTCGTGGGGCTGATCGGGACCGGCGCGGGCATGATCCTCGGGTCGCTGGTGGTGCGTTACCGGATGCTGATCCTGAAAACGCTGCGGGTGGTGTCCGGACAGGAGATCTTCCCCGCGGAAATGTATTATTTCAATGAACTTCCGGCACAGATCATCATGACCGATCTGGTCTGGATCGCATTGATTTCGATCGTGTTATGCACCTTCGGCGGCGTGATCCCCGCCTTCCGTGCCGCAAAACTGGATCCTTCGAGGGCTCTGCGCTATGAATGATGAAATTTTTCTGGATGCATCCGGGATCGCCAAAAGTTTCGTGATCGGCAAACACCGCATCGACGTGCTCAAAGGCGTCGGCCTGCAGGTGAAACGGGGCGAATGGGTGGCGCTGCTCGGCGCCTCCGGCAGCGGCAAGACCACCCTGCTGGATATCATCGGGACGATCTCGCGTCCCGATTCCGGCTCGCTGGTCTGCGACGGACGCGACCTGACGAAACTGCATCAGCGTGAACTGGTGACTTTCCGCCGCCGGAACATCGGCTTTGTGTTTCAGGCTTATCACATGCTCCCCGAGCTGAATATCTGCGAAAATGTGATGCTGCCCGCGCTGATGGAGGACCGGCCGAAAAGCGAGGTCAAAGCGCAGGCACTGGCGCTGCTGGAACGGGTTGGACTGGGGCACCGGGTGAATCACCGCGCCAGCGAACTTTCCGGCGGCGAACAGCAGCGGGCGGCGATCGCCCGCGCCCTGATGAATTCCCCGCGTCTGATGCTTGCCGACGAACCGACCGGCAACCTCGATTCCGTGACCGGTTCCGGCATCCTGGACCTGTTCAAGGAGTTCCACGCCGAGGGAAAAATGACGATTGTGATGGTAACGCACGACCTCAATGTAGCGAAACTCGCCGACCGCATGGTCGAGCTCAAGGACGGCCTTCTGGCGTAATCTCTTTCAGGAGTCTTTCCGGAACAGCACGATGCGGTTGGTGTTGGTGCCTTTGCTGTGATTGTCCACGCCCCAGCAGCGGGCGGTCTTGGTGAATTCCTGCGCATTGATCAAAATCAGTTCGGGTGTGAAACCGGCCTCGCAGCCGGCGGGCAGCACCAGGTCTTCCATCCGCAGCGAACCATGCCGGATCTCGCCGACTTCGAAGGCGAGATGTCCGCCCGGACGCAGCACGCGGAACAATTCACGGAACACTTTCGTCATGGCTTTCTGCCAGGCTTCCGGGGTCCGTTCGATGGTGATGTTCAGCGAATCGCTGTCAATCGAGACGAGCCAGTTGCGGAGCCAGTTGTCCTGCTTGTAATCCACTACATCGAGGAACGGCGGCGAGGTCACGATCAGACTCACTGAACCGGACGGTATCTGCGGCGTCGCAGCGCAGTCTTCGGAAAGCATCAGCGGTTCGCCCATATAAAACGGTACCTGTTGTGCACAGTCTTTCCAGAGCGAACGGGATTTGCGCAGAATCAGTTTTTTCACTTCGCGGTATTCCGGCGTCTGATGCCGTTTTTCGTTGATTTTGCGCTGGGATTCCACCGAGACCGCCTGATTCGGGGGCAGGGTGTAGACCGAGAAAAAGCCGGCGGAATGTCCGGTCAGCCGGTTCACCGCCACCATGCGGATCCACCGGTCGGCGGCGGAAAGTTTTTCCGAGGCGAAATGGCGGCGCAGCGCACAGAGTTCCCGCAGGGTGTCCGGATGATAGAACACCAGCAGTTCTTCCGGGATATCGCCGTCATAATTCAAATCGAGTTCAGCCAGCCGCCGTTCGATCGCGGTGCATTCCGGTTCGGACAGCCGGGGAGCTGTGAGCATGGCGGAAAGGGGATTCACATCGCAGCCGTAAGGCACGCGGCCGAGCAGGGCGGCTTCCACGGGTGTGGTGCCGCGCCCCATGAACGGATCGTAAACGATCTCGCCGGGGACGGTCAGCCGTTCGATGAAAAAACGCGGCAGCTGCGGCTTGAAACACGCCCGGTAGGAGATTTCATGCAGGGAATGCGCCGCGCGCTGTCTGGCGGTCCAGAATTCGTTGGTGAAGGTCGGAACGGCCAGACCCAGGGCGGGGCAGGGGGTTTCGGAACAGATCGTTTCGGTCCCGAATTCGCGAAAGTTTTTGAGCTCGCCGATCATTCCGGAACCGGCCAGAAACGGCCGTCCGGACGCGCATGCAGACGGATCTTCATGCCGAAGGCGGCGCTGAGATTTCCCGCGGTGAGGATCTCGGAACGGTCGCCGACGCTCTGCACGCGGCCTTCGCCCAGGATCATGCCTTTGTTGAACGAGGCGGTGATCTCTTCGATCCGCTGGGTGATGAAGATCATGGTCGGGGAATCTTTCTGCGCGGCCAGTTCATCGACCGCGGAAAGCAGATACTCGCGGCTGGACAGGTCGAGATAAACGCAGGTCTCGTCGAGGATCATCAGTTCGGGATGTCCGATCAGGGCACGTGCGATCAGGGCCTTGATCTGTTCGCCGGAGGAGAGCCGGTCGTAATAACGGTCAGCCAGATGTCTGGCTCCGATACGGTCGAGCGCGGCGAGCGCCCGTTCCACTTCGGAATCCAGCGGCTTGCGGTAGAATCCGATGGTGGAATCCAGTCCGGACAGCGCCACGTCGAGCGTGGTCCAGCGATGATCGCTGTCTTCAGTCCAGTTGGAAAGGAAAGGACTGGCCCAGGCTACTTTCTTGCGGACTTCGGTGATGTCGCAGGCGCCGTAGCGGTTGCCGAGCACGCGGACTTCCGCCCCGTAGAGCGGCCACGCCATGCCGAGGATCATTTTCACGAGCGTGGTCTTGCCCGCGCCGTTGGGACCCAGGATGAACCAGCGTTCCCCGCGTTCCACCCGCCAGTTGAAATCGTGCAGGATGGTATTGCCTTCCAGTTTCAAAGTTGCATTCCGGATCAGCAGAGCCGGATCGTCATTCATTTTTTCAGTCATTTCGGTTCTTCTCCTCTTGGATAGCTGCCCAGGATCCGCATTGCCTGGGTCATCGGACGCAGTTTCGCCAGCGCCCGCGCAACATTTTCATCTTCCTGATGTCCGTGCAGGTCGATAAAGAAATAATATTCCCAGTTCTGGAGTTTGGACGGACGGCTCTCGATCATGGAAAGCGTGATCTCCTCTTCCTTGAACGGGAACAGAGCGTCGAACAGCACGCCGACGCGGTCTTTCAGGGCGAAGCAGATGGACGTCTTGTCGCAGCCGGTGCGCTTGGGCGTCTGACTGCCGATCACCAGAAAACGCGTGGTGTTGTGCGGATTGTCCTCGATGTTTTCGGACAGGACTTTCAATCCGTAGATATCGCTGTTGAAGACATGGGCGATGGCGGCGGCGCCGGGTTCGTGCGCGGCGATGGAGGCCGCCCGGGCATTGCTCACGCATTCATGGATCTCCACATTCGGCAGATTCTCATTGATCCAGGTGCGGCACTGTGCCAGCGACTGCGCGTGACTGTAGAGATTGTGGACCTGTCCGAGTTCGCATTTGGCCAGGAGGCTCTGATGCACGCGGAAGTTGATCTCCGAACAGATCTGGACCTTGGAACGGGTGAAGATGTCGAGCGTGAGATTGACCGCGCCTTCGGAAGAGTTTTCGATCGGCACGCAGCCGTAATCGGCGACCCCGGAAGAGACGGCGTTGAAAATGTCGTCGATCGTATTCTGCGCCAGATAAGCCACGCTGTGACCGAATTTGGACACGGCGGCGATGTGGGAGAACGTACCTTCGGGTCCGAGATACGCTACGGAGAGCGGGTGCTCCAGCGCGAGCGCACCGGACATGATCTCGCGGTAGATCGACCGCAGGGTTTCCGGATTCATCGGCCCCTTGTTCAGCGCGGCGACTTTTTCGAACACGATTTTTTCCCGTTCGGGCACATAGACCGCTGTCAGGTTGCTGCGTTTCAGTTTGCCGATCTCCTGGACGGCGGCGTAACGTTCGTTCAGCAGCTCCACGATCTTCGCATCGACCTCATCGATTTTTTTGCGCAAATCATCCAAATCCATAAAGAATCTCCTTTTCCGTTCCATTTTACAGCTTGGTAATTTACCATGGAAACGTCCGAAGTGCAAGAAAAAATGTAAAAAAAAACGGCAATTCGGGATGTCTGCCGCCAGGCCGTTCCCGCCATTATTCCGCCGCGGCGGCGTTGAATTCCTGGATGAGCTCGTCCAGTCTGGCAATGTCGCGGTGGACGGATTCCCAGGTTCCTTCGGGATCATACCACAGACGGTTGAGCTCTTCGGCCGTGTGGCCTTGCTGTTCCACCCAGGTGTAGTATTTCAGATTGTGGATCTGCTTGCGTTCCGGATAAGTGAGTTCCCGGACGTAATCGGTCCGGATCCCCAGCATCCCGGCCGCATGGTCCATGGCCGCCCTGGTCACGGAATAGGGACCGCCCGCGGCGGCGAGTTCTTCCACTCTGGAACGGTAGAGCTCGGAGGTGTCGGTCAGCACCGTGCCGAGGATATCCCGTTCAGTCAATTCGTAGTATTTCGCCATCTTGATGCAGGCCAGCACGTTGGCGATGCCGGAAATGCCGAAAAGCCCCAGTTTCGCGACGAAGTCCTCCGGGACTCCGGCCTCCTCGACCAGATAGCGGCGGCCTTCGGGCTCGTTGAAAAGCCGCAGCAGCCGCATGGGATCCGCATCGTCGATGCAGATGATGTCGTCCGTATTCCGGATGTTGTGGATCCAGGGCACATGCCGGTCGCCGATCCCCTCGATGCGGTGTTCTCCGAAACCGTTGTTCCACATGGTGGGGCACTGGAGCGACTCGACCGCGGCAACCTTCATCCGCGGATGGCATTCTTTCAGATAGTCGGCGCAGCCGATGGTCCCCGCGGACCCGGTGGCGAAGCAGACTCCGGCGAAACGGTCGCCGTCGCGCCGGAGCATTTCGAAAGCTTCCTCGGCGGCGGTTCCGGTCACATGGTAGTGCCACAGATGATTGCCCATTTCCTCGAACTGGTTGAAAATCACCGCATCCGGACGGTTCCGTTTCAGTTCGTTGACGCAGTCGAAGACCGCCTTGACGTTGGAGTCTCCGCCTTTCAGCCGCAGGGTCTCGCTGACGATCCCCGAAAGCCATTCGAACCGTTCCCGGCTCATATTTTCAGGCATGACGGCGATGGATTCGCAGGAAAGGATCTTCGCATTGAAAGCGCCGCCGCGGCAGAAGTTTCCGGTGGAAGGCCAGACCGATTTCTGGTCTTTCACATCGAACTGTCCGGTCACCAGCTTGGGAACCATGCATCCGTATGCCGCGCCGACCTTGTGGCACCCAGTGGGAAACCACTTGCCCAGCAGACAGAAGATCCGGGCCGGCACGCCGGTGAGTTCATGGGGCAGTTCGAGGATATTCGGTTTGCCGTAGGTCCCGCCGAAATCCACGGGTTCGTTTTTCCAGGTGATCCGGAAAAGATTGAGGGGCGAAAACTCCTGCATCCCCACTTTTTTCAGCTGTTCCAGCAGCTGCTGCGGCACCAGTGCCGGATCTTTCTGCTGGGCGATGGTCGGCAGGATGATATGATGTTTCTTCGCCTCGCGGATATTTTTCCGCAGGACCTCTTTATTGATGGTAAAATCGATCATTTTGTGCGCTTTCCCGTAGTTTTTCCGGTGTTTTGAACATCATTCAATATACACCGGCAAAAGGTGTTTGGCAAACATTATTCATGAAATCAGGAATAATCTCCGTCTTTATTGCTAATCAGCGGCCGATCTGCCTAATGGAAACCGGCATCAGGCCTTCCGCGTGATGATCTCCTTGACTTCCCCGGCATCTTTCGCGGAAATAAGCGCCTGACGTTTGACTTTGTCGGAGAGGATCTTCGCGATTTGCGCGATGAACTGGAGGTAGGGTCCAGACTCGTAGCGGGGACAGAGGGACAGAATGACGATCTGCGCCCGGCTGTCGGAATCGTCATCATATTGGATGCCTTCCGGCTTGATCCCGATGGCGGAAATGAACTTGTCCGTTCCGGTGGTCCGGGCGTGCGGCATGGCGATGCCGTCACCCTGGTAGGTGGACATCTGCTGCTCGCGTTCCATCAGATCCCGGCTGCAGAGCTCCTTGTCGCGGAGGCGGTCATGGCTGTCGATCGTTTCCAGCAGTTCCCGGAAGGCTTCCTCTTTCGTCGAGGCTTTGAGCCCGACGATGATATTTTCCGCCGCGATGACTTTGGACAGCAGAGCGGCTTCCCGATTAGTCGTTTTGGTTTCGGTGTTGACGAAAAGCTCGTTCTTGATGTTTTCCGGTTTGGCGAGCTGGCGCAGATCGGAAAGCGACTGGTGGAGTTCCACGATCGCCTCATAGACGGCCGCTTTGACCAGCGGGACATCCGCCGTATTGGAGGTGAAAGTCAGGGTGGAGTGTTTGATCTGCAGGGAAAACTGGGTGTTGTCCCGGCGGAACTGGATCATCCGGATCCCTTTGGAATAAAGGGAATGCATGAATCCGTCATGCGTGAACAGGTCCAGAATGGTATTGAGGACCGACAACGTGATCGCCTCGTTGGGGAAAGAAAAGCTCGTCGTGATCTCCGTGGCGTCGCGGACTTCGCGGCGGATGCCTTTTTTCCGGATGGAAAGCGCCATATTGAGGAGCGGCGGCGCGAGCAGGGCGGTCACCAGCGTCATGATGATGGCGACGCCGAAAAGTTTGCTGTCAAAGATCGGAACCACTTGCGGCAGGTTCCCGACGGCGCCCGAAGCCTTTTCCAGCGCCGGATTTTTCATCATGCTGGTGGCGGCGATGCCCGCGATGATCAGCACGACTTCGCAGCGGGGCACCATGCCGACGCCGATGCGCAGACTGCCGACCAGATTGAAATTCATCAGCAATGCCGGGAAGAAACAGCCGACCACCTTGCCGATGATCGCCATGGCCGAAAACAGCAGACCGATCATCAGCACCTGCGGATCTTTCAGGACCCGGACATCCACCAGCATACCCATGACGACAAAGAAAACCGGGACCAGGAAGTTGTAGATCGGGTCCAGCTTGTCACGGATCTTGAAGGAGATGTCGGTTTTGGAAAGGCTGAGCCCCATGACAAAGGCGCCGACGATCATTGCCAGTCCGGCCTGTTCGAACAACCCGGCCAGGATCAGCGCCAGACCGAAAGCGATCACCGCAAAGACCCGCGACGATTTGAACAACTTGAGGAAGCCCGCAATGCGGCGGGAAAGCAGCAGACCGATGGCGGTGAAGCCCAGCCAGACGCCGAAACTTTTCGCGGAGATCCCGGCAATCGCGGCCCATGACATGCTGCCGCCGTTCAATTCCACGCTGGCAAGTCCGACTACGACGGCAAGGCAGATGATCCCCAGCACATCGTCGATCACCGCCGCGGCCATGATGGTCACGCCCTCGGGTGAACCCATCGCCTTGTGTTCGGAGAGGATCCGCGCGGAGATCCCGACGCTGGTTGCCGTGCAGAGGATTCCCAGAAACAGCGTGCGCGGGTCCATGAAAGCCCAGCCGAGCATGCAGCCGACAGCCGCGCCGCAGAAAAACGAGCAGACGACGCCGCCGATGCCGACCACCGTGCCCACGATCGAATATTTGAAGAAGGTGCGGACATCGGTTTCAAGTCCGGACACGAACAGCAGCAGGATCGAGCCCAGGGTGGCGATGCTGTACAGCTTCGCGTCCATCGGAATGCTCTGATTCGGGATCAGAGGAAAGAGGCCGTGTTCGAAGTGCGGGATCCCGAGAGACAGGGATCCCAGAAAATAAGGTCCCAGCAGGATCCCCGCCAGCAGTTCTCCCATCACCGGGGGAACCTTCGCTTTGGAAGCCATCATACCGAAAAAACGCGCCGCAACCAGGATGATCCCCAGTTGAATGGCCAAAACCGCAACCTGAACTGCCATGTTTCTAACCTCATTTTTGTTTCAGCAAGTCCGAAAACGGAAATTGGGTAATATACACTGTTTTTCCGATTTTACCATACCGCAAAGAAAAAATAAACCATTTTCTCTCAAATGCGCCTTGCCAAAGTAAACGCAACGGGTAGACAGGAAGTGATTGCGCTTAATTAGACAAAAGACAGGAGCTGCGTTTAATCTGGCAAAAATTGACCATTGCATTTAGTGTGTCAAAACAGAAAA
>SUWI01000186.1 GCA_015061565.1 Lentisphaerota bacterium | reverse complement strand
TCCGGGGAGAATGCCAAGGAAATCGTCGAAAAAATCCGGGCCGGTCAATTCGAACCGTCCACTCCGGCGAATCCCAGTTTGCGGATCCGTTCGGACCTGCGTGCGATCATCGAAAAAGCGCGGGCGGCGGATCCCCGGGAACGTTACCGGAGCGCCAGGGAGCTGGCAGCGGATATCCGGCACTATCTCTTCAACGAGGAAGTTTCCGCATGTCCGGATTCCCCGATCCGGAAGTTCACGCGCTTCCTTTTCCGGCATTGGCTGCTGATGTTCATCACCACGCTGACCATGGTCGCCCTCGGTGCGGTGGCGATATCGTTCGCGCTCTACAAACAGGTCAGGGCTGAAATGATCGAACAGGCGCGTTCCGAGTTTCGCAACAGCCGCGACCACGAACTTGGAAAGCTGCTCGCCCGCGTGATCGGCGTCAGCCGTACCCTCGACCGGCAGATCACCAATCTCGAACACGAACTGACGTCCGTCACCACCAACGCGCTGATGCTGCTGAGCATCGATGTCCGGACACGTACAGATGAACCCATCTGGTCGCGCACGATGCTGGCGAAGGGGAAAGTGCCGCCGACCCTGGCCATGTCACGGGGATTCGGCTACGAAATCGACCTGGACAATATCGTTTACCACATTTCCCCTGGAGCAAAACCGGAAAACCCCGAGGAACGGGTGCGGCGGTTAGCCATGCTTCGCCCCGAATTCCTGCGTGCGCTGGTCGAAAGCCGGCAGGATCATACCCTGGCGGAACACAATCTGCCGATCCTGAAACGGCGGCTCCTCGACTCGGGGGCGCCGCTGATCGATGCCTATCTGGGGTTCAAGGACGGGCTGTTCGTGCTTTACCCGTGCTCGAAGATCCTGCCCGAGAATTTCGACCACCGGCAGCGGCCATGGTATAAGGAGCGCATGGCCGACCTCCATACATCTGCTGCAGTCGCCAAGTGGGGAAGTCCCTACCTTTCCGTGGACGGCGACATGATGCTGCCCTGCACGCTGCCGATGATCGACATACACGGAAACTTCCACGGCGTCTCGGCGATCGATGTTTCGATCCGGAAACTCGTGAAGACCCTCCGGAGCATGAGCGACGGCGGCAAATATCTCTGCGAAAAGACCATCGTCGACGCCGATGGCTGGGTGGTCGTGAATCACAATGAAATGTTCTTCCGCGAATCGAACGGCAGCACTGGCATCGGCAAAAAAAGCAAACGCGTCCGCTATAAGGACATACCGCTGTTCGAACGGATCAAATCCCGCCGTACCGGCATCATCATCCGTGCGGAGAAAGGCCGGAACATGGCATATCTTTTCTCCGGCATGTATTCCGTCGAATGGTATTACATCGAAAAGATCGATCTGGACGCGATGCTCCGGGAGCGCGGCGTGGAAGTGCCTGCCGATACGAATCCGGGAATGTTATGATACCAAGACTTCCGGTCTTCCGGACAATCAGATATCGGGGACCGGCGGAAGAGCCTGACGCATTGCTTCTACCGGAGCCTCGACGCCGGTCCAGATCGTAAAGGACTTGGCGCCCTGATGCAGCAGCATGCCCAGCCCGGCGGCATGGTCAATGCCATGGGCTTTGGCATAACGCAGCAGCGGCGTCGGTTTGTAGATCGTATCGAACAGTTTGATATTCTGCGGCAGCAGTTCGGGATCTATCGGCGGCGGATCATCCGGCTTCAATCCCAGGCTGGTGCACTGCACGGCCGCCTGTGCCCGGTTCAGAAAATCCCCTGCCCTATCCTTGTCGGCAAGCGGGGCGGTCTCCACCTGAAAACCGGGAAAATGCTGCCGGAGTTCCGCCGCCAGCTGTTCGGCGGTGGAAATGGTCCGGTTCAGCAGAAACAGCTGCTGCAGACCATGCTCGGCGAAATGGAAAGCGACGGCATGGGCCGCGCCGCCGCAGCCGATGAAAACCGCCCTGCCCCCGGCAAGTTCGAATCCGAACGCCTCGCGGAGCGCAGTCTCCAGACCATAGCCGTCGGTCGAACAGCCGATCAGACGGCCGTCTCGGATCGTGACTGTATTGACGCTTCCCGCCATCAGGGCGACGGGGGCGACCTCATCCAAAAACGGGATGATCCCTTTTTTATGGGGCACGGTGATATTGAACCCGGCAAGATTTTTGCGGGCATCCTCGGCGAAATCGCCGAGTTCTTCGGCTTTCACATGGACGGCGATATATTCGGCATCCAGTCCGAGGGCACGGAAAGCGGCATTGTGCATGACTGGGGACAGGGAATGGGCGACCGGATCACCGATCACGGCATAGATTTTACGGTTCATGATTCTATTTCTCCTTTCAGCCGGTCGGGCAGACCGGAAAAACGAACGGTCGGAGTCTGCAGCGATTTGAGCAGAATTTCCGGGCGGGCGCAAAGCAGTACACGTTTTTCGGCACGCGTGACGGCCGTGTAGATCAATTCCCGGGTGAGGATCGGCACCTCCTTGTCCGGCATCACGATCATGACGTTTCTGAATCCCGACCCCTGCGATTTATGGACGGTCATGGCAAAGACCGGTTCATGGGGCGGCATTTCGGGCAGACGGACCATCCGGTATCCGGGCGTTCCGTCGGTCTGGATGCAGCGAAACGCCACCAGGGTTTCCGGCTCGGATATGCAGGCATCTTCCTTGTTGCACCAGACCAGACCGATGTCTCCGTTGTAGAGTTTCAATGCAGGGGTGTTTTCCAGCACGATCAGCGGCATTCCGACGGAAAATTCAGAACGCAGGTTCAGAAATTTCATGGCCATTTTATTCAGATTTTCCACGCCGTAAAAACCATGCCGGACGGCACAGAGGATCTTGAATGAATCCAGCAGCGCAAAAGCGTTTTTCAATCCGGCCCGGGTTCCTTTTTTCAACTCGCGGATCATCTCTCCTGCCGGGAGCAGGAAATTCCGGACCGTCTCGACAAAACCTTTGCGGTCGGAGCTGAAATCCCGGAATGAAAATTCATCATTCTGAAGATCGGAGATTTTCCGGCAGAGTTCATCCGCGAGCAGCGGATCCCGGTTCAGCTCGCGCATCCGGTCGGCGATCGCACAGATCTCCGGTGCGTCTTTGGCCCGGTAATTGACTTTGAGTTCGGCAATGCAGCCGGAAAGCGGTCCGGAATCATCGGCTGGCGGGATGCTCCATCCGGTTTGCCTTTTGAACTGCTCCGCCAGCTGCGCCGGCAACCGGTTGGCAATTCCGGAGGCGATCATATCACCGAGCACGGCGCCGGCTTCCACGGGGGAAAGCTGATCTTTATCCCCGATCAGGATCAGCCGGGTCTCCGGCATCAGGGCGTCGAAGAGATGTCCCAGCTGGGAAAGCGAGGACATGGAAACTTCATCGAGGACCACCAGATCGGCAGGAATGGGATTGGAGCCGTTCCGGCGGAAATTAGGCGTATGGCGGACGGGATGCAGCAGCAGATCGACCGTCTGACAGTGCAGCGAAGCCAGTTTTGCCTTCACCTCATCGGAACAGTTCAGCTGGTCATTTTTCAATTCGGCGGCAATGGATTCTTTCATCCGGTTCTGGGCCTTCCCGGTCGGTGCGCAGAGTTCGATGCGGATCTCCGGATCATCCTGGATCTCCCAGGCGAGCAGAGCTGTCAGGACGGTGGTCTTGCCGGTGCCGGGCCCGCCGGTGATGATGGTGAAATTGCGCGAATGAGCCAGAAATACGGCCAGCTGCTGATAATCCAGCTCTTTTTTGCCGCTGAAACGTTTGCTCAATCCCGCCAGTGTTCCCGGCGGCAGCTCAGGGAGCGAATTCCAGTCGGAATCCTGATTCCGGGTCAGCCGGCTGCGCCGAAGGAGTTCCTTCGCGATTTTCAGTTCATAATCATAATAACGGTTGAGATACAGCCTGCCTTTGCTGTCCACGACCAGGGGGCGGGAATCGGCCTGCTGATCGGGAACCAGAGCGGCAAGGCCTTGTCCGGATGCCATTTTCAGCACGTTCATGAACTGGTCATATTCCGGCAGAATCAATTTCTCTTCGGCATCTTCAGATGCGAAATTTCTGCCGCTGAACCGGACCAGATCACAGCAGGGATGGCCCTGCTGCATCAGATGCGAGGTGAGCGCCGTTGCCAGAAACAGCAGGCTTTTTTCCTGTCCGTCTTCTGCGCCGGACAGTCTTGAACTCACATATCCGGCAAAGATCAGATCGATATTATTGAAAATTCCGCTTTCCCGGATTTTCTGTATGGTCAAATCATCGTTCATAGTATTCCTCCTTACCCGACCAACTGTTCCAGATTCCGGATCAGGGCATAAGGCGGACGGGCGAAAAATACCCCCTGTCCCGGCACTGCGGGATCGACTCCGCGCATGAAGAAATAATATACTCCGCCGAACAGTTCCTCATATTCCGTTTCGGAAATCGGATGCTGAAGATGCAGAGCGAGATATTTCATCACTGCCACAGTATAAATCAGATATTGCAGATAATAGGTATGGTCGGCCATTTCATCCGTGACCCCGGATTCGGAAAATCCGGATGTCCGGCCGTTGATCCGGTTGGACTTCCAGTCCGCGATGTAAAATTTTCCCTGATGACGGAACAGCAGATCAAGCGCGCCGTTCAGGAAACCGCCGGAGATGGTCATTTTCCGGATCGCGATTTCGGATTCCTCCACGCCGAACACCTGGCCGACGTAATCCGACAGCAGACGGGTAAGCTGCGAAGTCTGCACCTGCTTCTGATGAAAACAGTAATTGAATTTCATTTCGGACAGACGTTCGCTCCGGGAAATGTCCTTCAGGGAAAATGCAGTTCCGTCCGGAGTCGTGAGCGGAGTATTCAGCACCTGACGGATCATTTCTCCGGTCAGCTGCACATATTCTCTGCGGATCTCCGCTTTCGTATTATTATGCAGCACACCGAAGATCTCAAGTTCCTTCTCGATGAATTCCCGGTTCGGAAGACTGTCCGGATCGAACGAAGTGAAATCGATCTCTTCCATGATGTCATGCCAGGCATTGCCGGTTTGCGCACCGGCCGGCAATTTGAAGATCCCGACCGGTTTCTCCAGCTTATTGCCGAAGTCGTCGGAATCGTAATCCAGTCCGTCGGAGCCGTCGTGACCGCCAGCCAGCCCGCTGAAACTGGTGAAATGGTAATTCGGATCGAACGTGCCGCTCCACTTGCGGAGCAGCAGTTTTTCCGATTCGTGATCCGGCGGCCGCCACGGTGTAAGATTCAGCTGATCGATATTGACCAGCCGGAATTCGGCATTTTCCAGCTGCTCCGGCAGTCCCTCATCCCGGTTCCGCATATCGTGTCCGCTGAGAGTCGGAAACAGCCAGTCCAGTGCCGTTCGATCCTGCAGTTCGCTGTTCTTTTTCGCGGAGATCAGTCCCCAGTAAAGGTAACAGGAATATTTGGCTCTGGTCAGCGCCACATAAAGCAGGCGCATCAGTTCCTGTTTTCTCTCCTGCTCGATCAGCTGAATATCCTCGTCATTCGGGGACAAGTTCAAGGTCAGGTGTCCGTTGGCATCGTGATAGCAGTAGATCCGGCCGGATTCGAAAGAGAAAGATTTCTTGAACATCAGAGGCAGCATCACCACCGGATATTCCAATCCTTTGCTGCTGTGGACCGTAGAGATGACAACCGCCTCGCGGTCGGTTTCCATCATGGTTTCCTTTTCTTCCGAATCGGCATCCGTTTCCTGACCGGCGAGATAACTCAGAACCCCCGCCGGGGACAGCGCGCTCTGCGAGATTTTCTGATGGATCAGATCCCGCAGATGGAGCAGATCGGTGAGGATCCGTTCTCCGTCATTCTGTTTCAGCAGGGTCGCCCGGACCGTAAAGACCCGGAGCATTTCCTGAAACATCTTCAGGAACGAAGACTGGTGCCAGACTGCAGAAAGAGCCGTCAGCTTCTCCTGTACGGAATTCAGTTGACTCGCGGAACCGCTGCCGGCAGCAGAGGCATTGATTCTGACCATGTCATCGAGCGAAAAACCCAGCAGCGGAGTCAGCATGGCAGCCGAAACCTGACTGCTGTCCGCCGGCGAAATCACGGCTTTCAGAACCGTTTTCAAATGTTTGGCCGCAGCCGACTTGAATACATTTTCCGACTTGGGGATCACGCAGGGAACATTGCGTTTTTTCAGTTCGGACCGCATTCTCACGGCATCCGCGTTGTCCGGGACCAGGACGGCAATGTCATTGGGCTTCACCGGTTTCCCGGTTTTGGGACTGCACCATGATGAATTCAGCAGCGCAACGATATCTTCCGCGCAGACGCGGCATACCGCTTTCACCGCATTTTTCATGGGAATGGCGGCAGACGCGTTCTGATCCGAAGGAGTCAGCCAGCACATTTTCAGCGGCGCCGGATCTTCATTCCCATCCGGATCCAGCAGACCGGATTCCTTCTTCCCGGCCGAAACGGGCTGAAACTCGACCGCCTGATCGGCGAAAACCGATTCCGGCCCCTGTTCCGGACGAGGACATTTTTCAAACAGATCGTTGACGGCAGTCAGAAGTTTCTCCGCTGAACGGAAATTCTGGCTCAAGGTATATTTGCTGCCGTTACTGCTCACGAACTCGCGTGCGACCCGGTAGGTCGCCGTATCGCCGCCGCGGAATCCATAGATCGCCTGTTTCGGATCTCCCACAAAAAACAGGATATGTCCGGTTTTCCCGTCTCCGAATATCAGCTTGAATATCTCATACTGCTCCGGATCGGTGTCCTGAAACTCATCCACGATCGCCGCATGATACTGTTTCCGGACCAGATTCAGGAGCGGCTTGTCCGGATCGCGCACCGCTTGAAGGACATTCTTGAGCAGATCGTCGAAGGTCAGAAAATTCTCCTGTTCCTTCATCTGGCAGAATTGCTCCCGGATCCATTTGGCGGCATGCATGGACACGGCCGCGTTATAACCGGATGCGAGCCGGTCCAACTCCGCGCAAAGTTCGGAAAAACGGCCGCCTGGCACGTCATCCTGATGCTCTTCGATATGTTTATGCAGTGCGGCCAGAACAGTCAGGATCTTTTCATCCGTTTCCGTTATCCCGGCGGTCTTTTGCCATTCCAGAAGCGCCGGATCGGCCGTTCCCGCTTCCGGAAACATCAGTTCTCCCGCCAGTCCGGGGTGATATTCCTGTTTCAGCGCGGCAAGAACCTTTTCAATATCCAGTTCCAGTTTCACCGGATCGGAATCCCCTCCCCCGAGGATCCGCAGATCGGGACGGGTCATAAGCTCTCTGGTCAAGCTCCGTTCCCGCGAAGACGCCAGCAGAAAGACAGCGGTTTTCCTCAGTGCGGCAAGCAGCGGACTGGTTTCCGGATAACAGTAACCTCTGATATAATCATCCAGCAATTTCTGCACCGCCTGATCGGCATCGGTCCGAATCTCCGCATTGAAAAGGATCCCGCTTTCGAAGGCATATTGGGTAAGCAGCCGCTGACAGAAGCCGTGGATGGTGTAAATCGCCGCATCATCAAAAACCAGCAGGGCATTGCGGATGCGGCTCCTGAGCTGCAGATCCCGGTCGTCCCTGGTCTGGCCAGGCAGCAGCAGGGATCGCGGTTCTTCCAGCAGCTCGTCCAACCGGTTGAGTTCTTCATCCGAAAGCGCATTGCGGTTTTCAAAATAGAGCAGTCCCAGAGCCAGAATCTTCCGGATCCGTTCCTTGAGTTCTTCGGTAGCCGCGATCGTATAAGTCATCACCAGGATCTCTTCCGCCGGCAGAAAACGCTCCTGTCCCGACGTTTCGTCATACCAGCCGGCAACCATCCGCAGATACAGATTCTGGATCGTATATGTCTTCCCCGTTCCTGCCGATGCTTCGATCAACGCACAGCCGTTCAGTAAAATTTCCTTTTCGCGCGTCTTAATCATCGTTTCTCAACTCCTTTTGGGGGACCCGGCCTTTGGCAAATCCGAAAACCTGATGGGAAATCTGTCCGAATTCCTCCAGGAACGGCGACTCCTCTTCCAGGGCATCTTCGGTAAAAATCAACTGCACCGCCGGATCCTCGTAATCACCCGATGAAAAATCATTGCCGGTATAAGCATCACGGAACGATCTGACCTGCTGCCACCCTTTTCTGGTCGGGGAGACAGAGTACCCCGCTTTCGGGAAAAACGGCAGCGGCCGATGATGCCCCTCCAGATAATATTTGATCAGCGGAAGCAGTTTTTCCTTTGCTGAATCAATGCTGAGACCGACCAGATGCTGACAGCACTTCTCTTTCTGGTTCCAGAAATGCGCGGTGACACCATGTCCCGCGGCACATAAAATCAGATGACGCAAACGCAGGGTGATCAGATCCCGCGCGATCGATGAAGAACGGCTTATCACATAAGGTTCCAGATCCGCCTCGGCAACGGGGATCTCGCCTTCGATCCGGATCCCGTCCAAGTTCAGGGATACCCCGTATCCCTGGCTGTGCATATAACGGTCCAGCCAGATCTCCGGGATCTGACGGATGTCTTCGAGTGACTCGTTATACTGCTGCTTTCCGACCTCACCGACCGGCAGGCGGTTGGTCTTTTTCAGCAGTTGATACAGCGTATTACCGGGGGTAAGTCCTTTTTGGATCTGATTGAGTATTTCGGAACGCAGCTGATAGCGTCCCAGCTCATCCAGCACGGTCGATTCGGAATCTTCCAAGCTGACTTCAGTGTCATAATGTTTACGCAGTCCGGCCGCCGTTTCGAGGAAAAACTGACAGGGATTCCGGAAAAAATTCTCCAGAATTTTCGGCGTGGTCTGCGTCAGCGTTTCCGGTTCCTGCCCGACTGTCCAGTTCGCGGCCCGGCTCGGATATTTGATCCGGTAAACGGCTTTCTTATCGTCCATCAAATCCTGAAATGCGGCTGCACTCCGGAATTTGGAAAAGGCCTCCGCCCCCTCGAAATTCTCCGCCGAATAGGAAAACAGTTTGCTGTCTTCCCGATAATAACGGCTGTCAAACGCCTGCAGACAATGTTCCGTCTCCCATTTGCCGGCAAGCTTTGGAAAAGTCGCATCCAGGGCATCCCGGAGTTCCGCCAACGGCACCGCGGGCGGCCGCGGCTTATTCGTTTTCGGATCTTTTCCCTGATAGAACAGCAGCAGATGTT
Source organism: Lentisphaerota bacterium (assembly GCA_015061565.1). GTDB lineage: Bacteria > Verrucomicrobiota > Lentisphaeria > Victivallales > UBA1829 > SIG94. The sequence continues at coordinate 1,553 of SUWI01000186.1, read as the reverse complement.
TCCGTGCCGCCAGCAGCGCTTCCAGGAAAATATACCGGTCCTCACTGTTCTGCGAACGCTCCAGGGCGGCACGCTGGCCCGCGGCCGACACCACATTGAATCCGGGTGAATAATCCCGTCTCGGGAAATTCTGTTCGTCCAGTCCCAGCACGGCGATCACCTCCATCGGAATGCTCCGCATCGGCATCAGCGAACAGAACGTGATCTTGCCCCGCAGGAACGGTTCGGAGATCCCCGTCGGAGCCAGTTTCTTTTCGATCAGGTACATGATCAGACGCAGATCCAGTTTTTCACGGACCGCGAACATTTCGGCACTTGCACGCAGTTCCGCAAATGTCCGCCGCAAGGCTGCCAGTTCCTGATAATTCCCCGTCCCTTCGCTGAACAGCTGTCCCGGCAGATCGGACAGGATATCGCACCATTTCTCCAAATCATGGCTGCGCAGCAGGATTTCACGTTTTTCAAACAGCAGCTGCAGGAAACGGACGAAATTACCGATGATCACACTTTTATGTCCTTCGGCTGAATCGAACGGGATCACCGTATCCAGCGCCTGTTCGGAATCCCGTTCCGCCACGGCATAGCCCAAAATCAGACGGTCCAGCGCCTGTTTCCAGCTGTATTCTTCAAAATTCACCCCGCAGTGGGTCTTATGGTCCTCGCCGTCAATGCCCCAGTGCACTCCCAGTTCGGCAATCCAGTAACGGATATCCTCCAGCTCGGATCCGCTCAGTCCGACCCGCTCGGCCAGATCTTCATTCTCAAAGAGGTCGAATACCGCCGTCACTTCGAAACGTCCCGTCATCAGCTGCAGCACTTTCAGCAGCGTATCGGCACAGCGGTTCTGGCTGCGCTTGCTCCGGTCCGCAATGGAATACTGATTCTGAAGCAGACTTCCGCCGCCGCCGAACACCGCTTGGATATACGGTTCGAATTCCCCGATATCAGGCGCCATCACCAGAATATTTCTCGGTTCGCATTTCTCTTTCTCGATCAGCGCCAGCAGCTGGTCATACAGCACTTCCACCTGGCGCAGCTTGCTGTGGCAGGAATGGATCGCCACACTTCCGTCCGGCTCGCCGGTTTCGGTCTCCAGCGGCTGTCCGCTTTCCGGATCGTCCGCGGCCGAGCCCGGATTCCGGCTGATGTTCTGCAGAATATCCTCCTGCAGCACCCCCAGCTGAGTCCCGCCCGGATACTGGTACTGTCCGTCTTCATTGTTTCCGGCGTTGACATGATCGATAAACAGCTGTTCCCCTTCCGGCTCCTCGTCCAGGGATGTCAGGTAACGGAAGAAATCCTGTCCCTGACGACCCAGCGAAGTCAGCAGCGGATTCCCCCGCGGGCGGTCGTCCGGGTTCTGTTCCTGCCTCAATCTGGTCCAGCTTTCACGGCAGGAACGCCGGGCCGCACTTTTTCTCGTTTCGTTTTCGCTCCAGTATTCCTGCGAAGGATTCAGGTAATAAAACCATACCTCGATCAGGGTCCCGAGCTTGCGGAAAAATTCAAAATAAACCGGTGCCAGCGCGCTGATCCCGAACAGGGACACCCGT
>SUWI01000185.1 GCA_015061565.1 Lentisphaerota bacterium | reverse complement strand
TCCGGGGGATGTCTGCTGCAAAGCATTAGCGGATATTCATGACTTCTTCTGCATCATGGGAGAAGATTTTTATTTCTATCTGGCCGTGGCTTTTCATGCAGGATCTTTCCTGCAGATCAGTCAGCAGTATTACAATTACGACACCACCATAGGAATTACCTCGGCTCAATCCATGTCTCCGGAAAAATTCCGCCGGATGGCTTCCCTGCTGGATGCTTTAAGTCACGCGGAAGCTTTCCTGAAGGAAAAAGACCTGTTGTCGGATCCCGAACTGTCTTCGGGCTGGACCGCCATCGCCAAGGGCCAATGCCGGATCCTCTGGAATCAATGGTACCACTGTCTGCCGGCCGGGACCCGGGGGGATATCGGAGAATTTTTATTGCATAAAGCCTGGGACAAGGAGCTTTTTCTGCTGTCTGTATTCGATGAGAACGACTATTTACGGGAAAATGAGGAATTTCTAAAGGTTGCCAGTGTAATATATCGATTTTTGAATTATATTTTCCCCAAACATTCTTTTTTGAGAATGAAAATCAAGAGTTGGTATAAAAAAATGAAATACAGAAGAAAAGAGAGAATATGAAACGTTTCTCTCTGATTTTATGCACGATCAATCGTGATCAGGTCGTCCGTGAGTATTTCGAATCTCTGGTCCGGCAGCAGGATCCGCCTTCTTTCGAAGTGATATTGATCGATCAGAATAAGGATGACCGGCTGTTGCCGATCGTGGCCGATTTCGAGAACCGCTTTCCGATCCGCCGTTATACCGCCACGCCCGGACTTTCCCATGCCAGGAATGTCGGTCTGAATTATGCAGAAGGTGAGATCATTGCGTTTCCCGATGACGACTGCACGTATCCGGAAACCCTTCTGAAGTCAGTCTCCGATTACCTGTCGGCGGAACATATCGACGGCGTTTCCACCCTGGTGACGGATCCGCATGGCCGGCTTTCCGCCGGTTTCATGTATCGTTCCTCACGCCGCATTTCCTCCCGCAATGTCTGGAACTGCGGAGTGTCGATTTCCATTTTCGTGAAACGGCAGGCCATCGGCGATATCCGGTTCGATGAATCTCTGGGAGTCGGCTCCGGAACGGTTTACGGGTCCGGTGAAGAAACGGATTTCCTGCTGAACCTGCTCAAGGAACGGAAACTGCTGGATTTTTGTCCTGATATAGTGGTGAACCATCCGGTATTCTTCGGACCCTGGACCGTAAAACGCGGATATTTATACGGCAACGGCATGGGCCGGGTCCTGCGCAAACATCATTACACGGTTTTCCGGGGGTTCTATTCAGTTCTGCTTCAGTGTATCCGTGCGCTGATGGCTCTGGGCACCCTGAATTTCCCCAGAATGAATTTCCATTTGGCCATGGCTTACGGCCGGCTGGTCGGATATTTCCGCAAATACCCATGAAAAAAACGGCAGATCCCGATCAGGAACCTGCCGCTGTTTTTTTCCGGGAAAAGCCTTTCGGGCTTCCGGTGACGGTGCCTTCCAACGTCAGCTGATGATCTTGTCGGCAATGGCTGCCCGCATTTCAGGCAGATCACAATATTCCATAATGCCGGGGATCATATACGACATCGGCGATCTTTCCGGTTCCGGCATGACCGGTGAGATCATACCTTCCCAGGAATCCGGCACATCGAAGAGACGGATTTTCCTGACCTTGTCCGAAAGGACGGCCGCGACCAGGGCGGGAATGCCGCCGATGCCGTGACCTTCCAGTTCGACACTGCCGATGGTCTGCGACAGCAGTTCCACCGCACAGAGGATGTCCTTGACCCGGCCGCCGAAATAACTCTGACCGAACATGTCGCCCAGGACCGTATAATGGAAATCGAAACCGTAATTGCCGAAGAAATTGGCGCCTGCGGGCAGGTTGCAGGTCGTCGGCATGCATTCCCCGATCCCCCGGAAATCCAGCGCATAAAGGTTCGATCCGTCATCCGGACGCGTTGTGATCTCGGCCATCGAATCCTGATTCGGAATATAGAGGACCGCCTTCTCCGCTTCCGGGATATAGTTCAGTCCGTTGACCAGTGAAAACAGAATACTCATGACCCGGCCGGGTTCCGTTTCCAGACCGAAACGCCGGGCATACAGATCCTTTTCCTGCAGATAGAGCGGCCGCAAGACGCGGAAATGCGGCACGGCCGGAGCATCCATTCCCATTTTTTCAATGAGGATCCGGCGCATTTCCGTCAGACTGAGCGGTTTCCGGGCGGCTTTCAGCGCCGCGGTTTTTTCCAGGATCAGATCATGCGCCCTGCGTTCGGCCAGCATATTGAACACTTCCCCGTCCGGTGCGGCAAAAGTCTCCGCCAGTTCCGGCGTTGCGATCTTGCCTTCGTCCTTTGCGGGATTCACGATCCCGGCCCGACGGCAGAAGAAATCGTAGGCGGCTTCACGCAAGGTCACCGACAAGCCATGGTCGGTCGGACCGATGCACAGTTCGATGCGGTCTTCGCAGCCGAGCAGCTTGTAGAGTCCCTTGAGTTCGTCGCGGACCTCGGCAATGCCGCGCGGGTCGAAGAAGTCGTTCTTCTGGCCCAGCAGGAGGTACGGCCGCGGCGCGCTGGCGATCAGGAAATCCGAGATCTCCAGTCCGTATTTCATCGCATTCGGAGGACACTGTTCGATGTCCGACGGCAGTTCATTTTCGATGTCATGAACCCAGGTGGTCACAAAGCAGCTCGGCGCGGCGGCGAAGAACCGGTCATCCACGGAGGAGACCCAGGTGGTCAGCGTGCCGCCGCCGGAATTGCCGTGCACCCCGACCCGCGCCGGATCGATCTCCGGACGGGTCAGCAGATAATCCAGTCCGCGCACGGCGTCATACGTCCGCCACGCGCCGAACCAGTCGCCGTTCAGCAGCATCTGCTTGCCCAGAATATTGTGTTCCGAGCACGGAGCCGATTTCGAGAAACCCGGAACATCCAGGAACTGATGCCGTTCGCCCTGTCCCACCGGGTCGATCGCCAGCACCGCAAAACCGCGCATCGCCAGTCCGCGCATCGCCGTCTGATAGGTTGCCGAACCTTTTCCTTCGCCGGCATGGCCGCACACGAACAGGATCGCCGGAACTTTGCTTTCCCGTTTTTTCGGCAGGAAGAAATTCGCGGTCACCGTATAGTTTTCACGGCTGTGGAACATGACCTTTTCCATCGTGAATTCCGGATAGTCCACCGTGCCGGTGACTTTGGCGTTCAGCGGACATTTTTCCGCCGGGAAGGGGAAACACGCCCGGACTTTAGCGCGGGTTTCCGCCACGAATTTCTCCGCATCCTCGCGCGTTTTCAGACTCGCCAGACGGGCTTTCCGCACTGCCTGCGTATGTCTCACCTTTTCCAGATAAAATTCCTGCACTGCATTACCGAATGTGATCGCCATATTAAACCTCCATTGATGATAAGTATTCTTTTCATAAGATACACCATTCCTTCTGAAAGTCAATATGCGGGGAATGAAAATACCGCCTTTTTTTGCCTGTTTTCAGCATTGGCAAACGCAAAGGGCCGTTTATGGAACGGGCATGGGAAACAAAGCGTGTTTTCACCCCATATCGGGAACAGCGCATTATGAAAAAAACGCCCGCATCGGGTAACGATACGGGCGGGATTTCACTGCGAGTCGGGGAAAACTCAGTCGAGAGCGCCGGAAGCGGTGGTGAAGACCGAACCGAGAGCTTTGAGTTTCTTGATCAGCAGATCGAACTGATCGGCAGCGTATTGGCCGCAGTTCTTGACGATGAAGGGATCCGGCAGGACAGCACCTTCGCCGGAGTAGATCAGTCCTTCGGGCATGGGCCAGAATTCCCACGGATGCATGTAGAAGCAGAGGAAGGGATCGACCTTCTTGCCTTCGCAGAATTTGATGTATCCCTTGATGTGTTCGATGACGGCATCGGCGGATTCGGTGCGCCACAGCGGCCACTGGTCCATGTCGCGGCCGTACTGGTCTTTCGATTCCATCGAGAGGTCGGCGAAGTTCGGCAGTTCGATGATCTTCATGTCGCCTTCCTTGGTCCAGTCATCCTTGGAGGGATGATAGGGGGTCAGGCGTTCGCGGTAGAAATACATGGGATAGGTGGCGTCGGCGGTGTAGCCGAGTCTTTCGAGGGCGTTGACCACGGTGGTGGAACCCCAGAGGCGGGGGCAGCGCCAGGCGGTGGGATGGACGCCGGCGAGTTTTTCGACGCGCTGGGTGCAGACTTCGATCCGGTGCTCGACTTCTTCGGGGAGCAGGGGGATCATGCCGGGGATCTCGAAGAGGGGATCGCCGATGGTTTCGTGGAACAGGGTGTGGCAGCCGATCTCATGGCCGGCATCGCGCACCATGTGCAGGATGTTGGTGTTCTTTTCCGCCGCATCGGCCGTGAAAAAGAAGGTGGCCTTCACGTCGTTTTTCTTGAGGATGTCCAGAATGACCGGACCGCCATGCTGCATGCCTTCGTAAGTGGAGGCCCAGCTGCCGACATCGGTTTCCATGTCGAAACCGAACACAGTTTTGATTTTGCTCATTTTATGATCTCCTTGGAGTTGAGTTGATATTCTTTTTCCAGCAGGGCGCGGAGCCGGTCTGCGCCGCCGCGGTAGATGAACGTGCGGGAATTGAGGACCGAACGGATCAGTTTGCCGTTGCGGACGGTCATCGGAGCGATGGTTTCCAGTTCGAAGAAATTCAGCTCCTGGGAACCGTTGAAAATACTGTAAACGTCTTCCGTGGAATAAGCGCCGTTCTTCTGGTCGTTGTCCGCGATATTGATGTAGGTGCCTTCCTCAATGGCGGTCTTGCGGATGATCAGCTGGTTGCGGGAGGCGTCATAAGCGCCGATCAGTTCGGGAACGCAGTCTTTCTTGAAGCCGATCTGGAGGCGGCAGGGCCCGCCGAGCCGGAAGAGGAAAAGACCATCGGCGGCGGTGATCCGGACCAGCGGATCGCCGTAGAAATCATCGTTGATGACCTGTTTGATACCAGCATCTTTCTTCGCATATTTGCCGAAAGCGGTGATGCCTTCGGCGCCGTTGAACTGTTCCAGGCTCCAGGCGCAGACGATGGCGTCTTCGACCGAATAATCCTTTTTGGGGATGAACGAATCGCATTCGGTGTAAGCCACTCCTTTGACGCCGTAAGCGGCGGTCTGACCGGAAATATCCAGAGTCTGAACTTTCCTGCGGTATTCCAGATCGACGGTCACGCCTTTCGGATTGAGCATGGAGATATCTTTGGTCATGACTGCGCAGGCAGCGGATTCGGCGGTGAGGGCGGGACAGACTTTATTGATGCCGTCCTGGACAGTCCATTCGCCATGCGGATAATTGTAGGCGAAAGCGCCGCCCTCGGGTCCGGGCCAAAGCGAGTTTCCGCCGATGTTGTTGAATCCGTCGGTGGGATTCGAGGCAAGATCGAAATCGAGTTTATGGGTCAGCTCATCGCCGATGGAGCAGAAAATACGTCCCTGCAGGCCGGGTGAAAGCCAGACCATGCCGTCGGTGGAAGCCATACCGTGAATGTTCGGATCCACGGTTTTCAATTTTTCCAGAATCATTTTGTGATAACTCCTGTCTGCAATCCGATAGGAATTGCCTTTAGCATGATTCAATATATCATCATTCCGGTTTTCGTCAATGGTATTTTGATGAAAAAAGCTTTTTTTCTGGAAAAAAACGTTCCGGGCGGGAGGTATTGGCTTGCCTTATGCCGGTTTTTATGGTATATTGTGATAAAAATATAAACTTGAAACAACTTCCGGAATGCCGATGAAAAAATTTTGTTTATGGTGCGGGCTGCTGCTGTTCGGTGCGGCAGGAGGTCTGTTCGGAACGGAATCTTATTCCAGTCTGATGGACAAAGCGGAAAAAATGACGTTGAAACGTTATGATCCGAAATCGCGGGCATTCAAGATCAAATCGCGGGAACTGGATGATATTCTGGAAAGCAGTGAACCGCGGGAAAAGAAGATCCAGCGGCTGAAAGATTTTATCCGTGAAATGGAAGGAGATCAGAAAGGAAGGGAACCGGACGATCCGCTGCGGAAACTGAAGGCCGACGCGGAGAAAGGCGATCCGGAATCGCTTTACCAGCTGGGCGTGATCTATTGGACCGGGCGGCAGCAGCAGATACGGTCATATACCCGTGCACTGCAATGCTTTACGCGTGCAGCCGCAGCCGATCACCGGAAATCCCAATTCATGCTGGTCCTGGCGGACTGGCAGGGGAAAGGGGTCATTCCGGATCCCGGCAAGGCTTTCCCGGGTTTTGAAAAACTTTACCGGGCGGGATTTCTGCCGGCGGGGATCCCTTTGGGTATCATGTGCTATGAGGGGACGGGAACGGCGAAGAATTATGTGACTGCGGAAAAATATCTGCTGGCCGGGTTGCCTCATAAAAAAGATATTCCGGTCGGATTTGACCCGGAAGCGGTGTTGGGCCGGATCTATTATTACGGCGGATACGGAGTTAAAGCGGATCCGGGCAAAGCCGTCCACTATTTGAAAGCTTCGGAAAGAGATGCCGAATCGATGTTTCTGCTGGGCAGTATTTATCGTGCAGGGAAGGGGGGCACTGAAAATAATGCCGAGGCTGCCGTCTGTTTCAAAGCCGCGGCGGAAAAGGGAAATCTCAACGCCGGCCTGGAACTGGGGCGGATGTATTATTTCGGACAGGGTGTGAAGAAAGATGACCGCCTGGCGGTGCAGTATCTCCGCCCGGTTGTCGATCATGGTCATCCGGACGGAGCCGCCGCTTTGCTGCTGGCGGGAATCTATGCCGATCCGAAAAGTCCGGTCCATGATGACACCGATGCCTTTTATTATTACCGTCAGGCGGCGCGGAAAGGCAATGCGGAAGGGTGTTACCGCTGCGGGATGATGCTCCTGAACGGAACCGGGACCGGTAAGGATCCGGCGGGTGCGATGGAGTATCTGAAAGCAGCGGCCAAAGCGGGTAATGCGGCTGCGGCGTGGCAGTGCGGCGAGCTCGAATTCGGAGCGAAACGGGTGAAGGAAAGCATCCCTTATTACCGTCAGGCCGCGGATCAGGATCAGGTCGAAGCGATCCGCAAATTTGCCGGACTGGCGCTGAACGGTCAGGGAATGAAAGCGGATCCGGAATTGGCGATCCGGTACCTGAAAAAACTTGGCGGACGCGCGGAAGTATACGATCTGGAATTACTGGCGTCCCTTTACGAAAGCGGGATCGGTCCGGTCAAGGCACAGATCAGTGAAGCGATCCGTTATTATACCCTGGCAGCCGACCGCAAGAGCAGCAAGGCGCAGGTCCGTCTGGCCAGGATCTATCTGTCACTGGGCGAGACGAACCAGGCGCTCCATTATGCCGAACAGGCCGCCGGGGCGAAGGATCCGGAAGCGATCCGGATGCTGGCCGAACTGCGGAAAAAGGATTCCGATCCCGTCCGGCAGGATGAATCCCTGCGTTACCTGAGGGACCTGGCGGACCGCGGCGACCGGCAGTCCATGCGGCAGCTGGGGATCATGCTGTATGGCAAATCGGATTACGACGGTGCGGAAAAATATCTGAAAGCTTTTGAAAACGGCAATGATACGGAGCTCCTGTTCATTCTGGGACAGATCGCATACGGGAAAGAGGATTTCAAGCGGGCTTTGCCGCTGCTGAACAAGGCGGCGGAAGCCGGAGATCCCAAAGCGCTGGTCCTGCTTGGCCGGATGTATCACCGCGGTAAGGGTGTCCATCAGGATTTCCGCCATGCACTGATCTTCTACCGGCAGGCCGCGGCCAAAAATGATGTGGACGGCATGTTCCTGACCGGATCGATGTATTATAACGCCGAAGGGGTTTCTGTGGATTATTCCGAGGCGCTCCGCTGGTTCCTGGCTGCGGCCGACAAGGGTCATGTCCTGGCCATGCAGTATCTTTCCATCATGTATAAAGAGGGAATCGGCGTTCCGAAAAACAACCGCGAGGCGATCAAATGGCGTCGCAAGTCGGCCGGTTCGCGTCCATGAACAAGACGGTTGAGGTCCGGATCCACGGTTTTGCATTTGGCGGACGGGCCGTCGGCCGTGATCCCCAGGGAAAAGTCTGTTTCGTCCGGGGTGCTGTGCCGGGAGAAACGGTTCAGGTCAGTCTGACTGCCGACAAAAAGAATTATTCCGAAGGGATTTTGTCCGGGGTGACGGCCGCTTCACCGGCGCGGCTTACGCCCGAATGTCCGAATCCATGTCCGGGCTGTTCCTATGCTCACGTGCCTTATGAAATGGAACTCGAATGGAAACAGCGGCAGTTCCGTTCTTTTGCCGAAAAAGCCCGGCTGCGGAGCGATCCGCAGGATTTTCTCCGGGATCCGATGGGAGCGCCGGTCCGGACCGGCTGGCGGAGCAAGATCCGGCTTTCGCTGGACCGGTCTCCGGACGGTAAGATCCTGGCCGGTTATCGGGGCGAGGACAACCGGACCCTGATTCCCGTGACCGATTGTCCGCTGGCGGTTCCGGCGATCCGTGAGGCTTTGCAGGGCGGACAATGGCGCAGCCTTCTGTCCGGAAATGAGAAGACGATCACTTTCCGGTGGAGCCGGCCGGACGGACTGCGGATCTATACGGACCGGGGCGGTTCGGCATCGATCCGGGATGAACTGGACGGATTCGGCATATTCGAAACGGGAGAAAGTTCTTTTTTTCAGATCAATCCGTATATGTCGGGCAGATTGGCCGGCGAGGTGCTGGACCGGGTCCGTTCGGCGGCGCCGGCTCTGCTGGTGGAACTCTATTGCGGCTGCGGCTGTTTTTCCATCATCTGCACGGAACATCTGCCGGGATTGCAAGCGTGGGGTGTCGAGCTGGATCCGCCGGCCGTTCAGTATGCCGCTGAAAATGCCGGAACCCATGGTGTGGCCGACCGGACCGGATTCGACGTCGGCGACAGTGCAAAAGTATTCCGGAAAAGATATCCGCAGGGGCTGCCGCCCGGTTCCCTGCTGCTGGCCGATCCGCCGCGGACTGGCCTGGACCCGGCCGCATTGAAGCTGATCGCCGGAAGCGGGGCGAAATGGATCCTGTATGTTTCGTGTTCACCGGATACGCTGTTCCGCGATCTGCGGCAGCTGGAGGAAGCCGGATACCGGATCATCGAAAGCCGTCTGCTGGATCTCTTCCCTTCCACTGCACATTTTGAAAGCATAACCGTGCTTGCCGCGGAAAAATAAAGGTGTCGCAGGCAGAATAATGATCATGAGAAACATCACAGTATGAAATTGCTCGTGATCTCGACACTATGAGGAACCTGCCTGTTCCGACGATGCCCTGAACTGGGAATGGCTGTCCCGCTGGCTGGAAACCAATCGGCCGCTTTTTTAAACCGGGTGAGTTTGCCGAGTCCGTTTTTGATATTTTCTTGCCATCGGGACTTGAAAAAATCCCGAATTCGGTTATTATACTATGTTTTATTACCATTACCAACCGAACGAAAGGAATAAAAAATGCATTGGATCGATTGGCTGTTCGTAATCGTTCCCCTGATCGTGGTCATTACGATCGCCCTCAAAAGCCAGAAGTATGTGAAAGGTGTGGCGGACTTCCTGACTGCCGGACGGGTTGCCGGCCGTTACGTGGTGGCCGTCGCCGGCGGCGAAGCCGGACTCGGCCTCATCAGTGTAGTCGCCATGGTGGAAATGTATTACAACTGTGGTTTTGCGGTGTCGTTCTGGAGCAAAATGACCGGCCCGCTCGGTCTGCTTTTCGCCTTGACCGGTTACTGCACCTACCGCTTCCGGGAAACCAAGGCCATGACCATGGGACAGTTCCTGGAGATCCGTTACAGCCGTTCCTTCCGGATCGTGGCCGCGGTCCTGCAGTCCATTTCCGGCATCGTGAATTACGGACTCTTCCCCGCAGTCGGCGCCCGCTTCCTGATCTACTTCCTCGATCTGCCGCTTCATGTCAATATTTTCGGCTGGCAGTTCCCGACTTTCGCTTTGTGCATGATGGTATTCCTCAGTATCGCCCTGACCATCATCACGCTGGGCGGACAGGTCACGATCATGGTCACCGACTGCATCCAGGGCATCCTGAGTTATCCGATGTATGTCGTCATCGTGGCTTTCATCCTGCTGAAATTCTCCTGGACCCAGGAAATGGTGCCGGTGATGCTGAACCGCGCGCCCGACGAAAGTTTCCTGAACCCGTTCGATATTGCCAAGCTGCGTGACTTCAACCTGTTTTATGTCCTCGTCGGCGTGTTCAACTCGGTGACCCACCGCATGACCTGGTCCGGCAATCAGGGCTACAATGCCGCAGCCCGCACTCCGCACGAACAGAAGATCGGCGGTCTGCTCGGTTCCTGGCGGTCCGGTTTCTCCGTGATGATGTATGTCCTCATGGCCGTCGCCGCCATCACCTATCTGAACCATCCCGATTATGCGCGCGAGGCGAAAAATGTCCGTACCCAGCTGGCCTGCAAGACTCTGGACGATGTGGCCCCTGGGCTCGATCCCAAGATCCGCGAAAACATCCGCAGACAGTATCAGGCGGTTCCTCCCGAAACCAAGATGAAGACCGCAGCTTCCCCCGCCGTCATCGAAGAACTCAAGACCGTCATTGCACGTTCCAAAAAACAATATGAACTTGAGAAAGTTCCTGTCATCTACTGCAAAAAATGCCAGGCTGCCAAAAAGCCGGCTATGAATTGTCCCGAC